>CAZXHG010000056.1:0-41078 GCA_964639985.1 uncultured Rickettsiales bacterium | reverse complement strand
GCGACGACGACACCGGGGACGACGACGACGCGGACGACGACGACATGGACGACGACGATGCGGTCGGTGACGACGACCTCTCGGCCGGGGCCGACTGCGAGTGTCGTTTCGGAGACCGCGCGACGAAGCCTGGAGCTGCGCTGCAGCTGTCGCTCGCCCTGCTCACGGCCTGGCTGGCGCGGCGCCTGCGTCGCTGACGATCCGGTTCATTTCCCCCCTTGCACCCGCCCGCGCCCGAGGCGATAACCTCGCAACACTCCACGGCTGACCGGAGGCACGACCAACCATGCTGATCCTGGCGGGAGACACGGGCGGGACCAAGACCAACGTGGCGCTGTTCGACCCACAGCGCCGCTCCCCGGACGGGCGGGACGCGCCTGCGCTGGTCGAGGAGGCCACCTACCCCAGCGCCAAGCTCGCGGGCCTGGAGCAGGTGCTCGACGACTTCCTCGAGCGCACGTACGCCCACCACGGGGGCCGCATCGCGGCCGCCTCGTTCGGCGTGCCCGGGCCGGTGCTGGACGGCCGGGTGGAGACGCCCAACCTGCCGTGGATCATCGTCGAGGACGACCTGGTCGAGCGGTTCGGCATCCCCAACGTGCGGCTGCTCAACGACCTGCAGGCCACGGCGGCGGGTGTGCCCGCGCTGCTGCACAACGAGCTGGTGACCCTGCAGCAGGGTGAACCGCCGAAGACCCTGGGCGCGGCCGCCATGCTGGCCCCGGGCACGGGCATCGGCGTGGCCCTGCTGATCCCGGTGGACGGGCTGTGGCAGTCCCAGCCCACCGAGGGCGGGCACGTGGACTTCGCCCCGCGCACGGACGACGAGATCGCGCTGCTGCGCTTCCTGCAGCAGGAGTATCCGGACCACGTCAGCGTGGAGCGAATCGTGTGCGGCCCGGGCCTGCTCAACATCTGGCGCTTCGTGACCACGGTGGGGGGCGTGACCTGCTCCGAGGCCGAGCGGGAGGCGGTCGAGGCCGAACCCGCGGCCGCGCCGCGCCTGATCGGCGAGTGCGGCCTGTGGGGCAACTGCCCGGCCTGTGACCGCACCCTGGACCTGTTCGTGTCCATCTTCGGCGCATTCGCCGGCAACGTGGCCCTGTCCAGCCTGGCCGTGTCCGGCATCTACCTCGGCGGCGGCATCACGCCCAAGCTGCTGCCGCGGCTGCAGGGGGAGACCTTCCTGCGCGCCTTCCACGCCAAGGGCCGCTTCGTGCACATGATGAAGCGCATCCCGGTGGTGGCAGTGCTCAACGAGGAGACCGCCGTGCTCGGCGCGGCGCGCACGGCCGCGCAGCTGTGCGGGGGCACCCCGTGACCCGGCCCACCGACACCGCGGCCTGGGCCGCGCTGCAGCAGCACGCCGACGAGCTGGCCGGCGTGCACATGCGCGCGCTGTTCCTCGAGGATCCGCAGCGGTTCGAGCGGTTCTCGCTGCGGCTCGACGACCTGCTGTTCGACTACTCCAAGCACCGCATCACGCCCCGTACGCTGCTGCTGCTGCTGCAGCTGGCCGACGAGTGCGGCGTGCCCGGCTGGATCGAACGCATGATCGGCGGCGAGCGCATCAACCTCACCGAGGACCGGGCCGTGCTGCACGTGGCCCTGCGCAACCGCTCCGGCCGGCCGATCGAGGTGGACGGCGTGGACGTGATGCCCGCGGTGCGCGAGGTCCTGAACGGCATGCGGGGCTTCACCGAGCAGGTGCGCTCCGGCGCGTGGAAGGGGTACACCGGCAAGGCGATCACCGACGTCGTGAACATCGGCATCGGCGGGTCGGACCTCGGTCCGGTGATGGTCACCGAGGCGTTGCGGCCGTACTGGAAGGACGGATTGCGGGTGCACTTCGTGTCCAACGTGGACTGCACCCACATCGCCGAGACCCTGAAGCGGGTGGATCCCGAGACCGTGCTGTTCACGGTGGCGTCCAAGTCGTTCACCACCCAGGAGACGCTGACCAACGCGCGCACGGCGCGGCGCTGGCTGGTGGAGCAGCTGGGGGACGAGCGCGCGGTGGCGAAGCACTTCGTGGCCATGTCGACCAATGCCGAGCAGGTGGCCATGTTCGGCATCGACACGGCCAACATGTTCGGGTTCTGGGACTGGGTGGGCGGTCGCTACTCGCTGTGGTCGGCCATCGGCCTGCCGATCGCGCTGGTGATCGGCATGGACCGCTTCGAGGAGCTGCTGGCCGGCGGCCACGACGTGGACGAGCACCTTCGCACGGCCCCGCTGAACGAGAACGTCCCGGTGATCATGGCCTTGCTGGGCATCTGGTACGCCAACTTCCTGGGCGCGGCCAGCCACGCCATCCTGCCGTACGACCAGTACCTGCACCGCTTCGCGGCCTACTTCCAGCAGGGCGACATGGAGAGCAACGGCAAGGGTACGGACCGGGAAGGCCGGGCCACCGAGGGCTATGCCACCGGCCCGATCATCTGGGGCGAGCCTGGCACCAACGGCCAGCACGCCTTCTACCAGCTGATCCACCAGGGCACGCACCTGGTGCCCGCGGACTTCATCGCGCCGGTGCATTCGCACAATCCGCTCGGCGAGCACCACGCCATCCTGCTGGCCAACTTCCTGGCCCAGCCCGAGGCGCTGATGCGGGGCAAGACCCTGGCCGAGGTGCGCGCCGAGCTGCAGCGGGCGGGCCTCCCGGACGAGCGTGTCGAACAGCTGGCCCCGCACAAGGTGTTCGAGGGCAACCGGCCGACCACGTCGATCCTGGTCGACCGCATCGACCCCCGCACCCTGGGCCGGCTGATCGCGCTGTACGAGCACAAGATCTTCGTGCAGGGCGCGATCTGGAACATCAACAGCTTCGACCAGTGGGGCGTGGAACTGGGCAAGCAGCTCGCCAGGGCCATCCTGCCGGAGCTGTCGTCCACGGCCGAGGTCACCGGCCACGACGCTTCGACCAACGCCCTGATCAACCACATCCGGTCGCGCTAACGCGACGACCACCAGGCCCGCGCCCGAGCGATGCAGTCCGCGGCGGCGGCGTCGAGCTCGGCCTTGCGCGCCCTGCCGGCGGGTGAGTCGGCGTGACGCAGGCCCGCGCCCTTGCCGCGGGCCAGGTCGAGGACGTGCGCCTTGGGGAACCGCAGCTCGGGGTCGACGCGTTGCAGGGCGTGCGCGAGGGCCTGCACCTCCAGCACGTCCACGGCGTCGAAGCGCGGATCCGTCAGCAGCTCGCCCAGGGCCGCCAGCCCGGGCTCGCCCTGGTCCCCGAGGCTCCGGATGATCACGCACGTATCGCGGGGGAAGGACATCAGGTCCTTGCCGAACGCCTGCTGCCAGAACCAGTCGCGCAAGAAGGGCCACGAGTCTGAGTGGTCGCAACGGATGAGCTCGGCCAGCATCTCGGCCCGACGCTCGTACCGGCCCGCACCCTCGATGCTGCGCTGCAGAACGGTCGCGCGGGCGCGCGGGTTCAGCCGCGCTGCGGCCAGCACCAGGGGGGTGTCGGCGTCGCCGGCCTCCACCGCCTCCTCCCACCACGCCATGAACGTGGGCCCTGCCCCTGGACCGAAGAGCTCGCCAGCGTGCGACATGGCCCACGCGCGGAAGGCACGTCGGTGACGGTCCCCCGCGCGCGGCGTCTCGAACCCAGGGAGCGTGTCCTCGTCCCGCAGTACGGCCATCAACCGCTCGGATCCGATCTCGCGCAGCGCGCGCTGCACGATCTCGTCCTCGGTGGACATGACGTGTTCCAGCTCGCGGATCGGTCGGCTGTGTACCTCGCCGGTGATCAGCGCCACCAGGCCCACGTCGCTGCGGGATTCCAGCTGCATCAGCAGCGCCGGCAGCTGCTCGGGCGGAGCTGCCGAGGAGCGGGCCTGGGCCAGGGCCCACTCCCAGTACTCGACGGTCGAGCGCAGCTCCGGGTAGGGCTCCCGCCACTGGAGGTACTGGGCCAGGGTCTCGAAGGGGATGCCCAGCAGGCGGTCGCGCATGCACCGCTGTGCGATCTCGGCCACGGTCTCGCCATGCCAGTGGACCTGCGTCGGCGCCGTGGCCAGCTGCCGCACGCGTAGCCGGGGCATGGGGTACACCATGGCGTGGTCGTCGAGCAGCGGTGCGACCACGTCCGCGTGGTCCGGAACTCCGTACGCGGACAGGCACAGCGCGGCATAGGCCCGGATCCACGGCTCGTCGCCGTGCTCCACGTACCAGGCCAGATCATCGGGGTCGGGCAGGCCCGCGGACGGGCCGAGCACGGGGCGCCCGGCCATCCAGTCGGGGAGCACGAACACTGCCTGTTCGGCGTCGACGAGCTGTGCTTCCCCCACGCGCACGTGGGCGTCCAGCAGCTCGTCCCAGGCGTCGGCAGCGTGGGCCAGGGACCCGCTCGTCGTCACCAGCATCGCGCACAGGAGCGCGGCCATCGGCCGGGCGGTCGTCGAGACGCACCTCCTCTCCCACGGGAGATCCCATGTCGGCGGAGCGGATTGCGTGACGGGAGGATCAGCCCGCAGGCGGTCGCCGGTACGGCGCGTGAGCGTAGTACTTGGGGCGGTCGTCGAGCCGTACGTGCAGCCAGTCCACGCCGCCCCCGGCCGTGCTGAGCCACACGGGCGCGGCCGCGACCTGGGTGCGCATGGTCCGGCCGACCTTCTGCCACAGGGCGTGCTGCTGCACCTCGGGTGCGTTGCGCAGGAAGGCGCCGAGGTGGGCGTAGTCCGCGGGTCGGCCCGGTGGACAGGGCGCGACCAGCACCGCGTCGCGGCCCAGGTTGACGAACGCGACCGCCAGCGCAGACGCGGAGAAGTGCTCCTCGAACGGTGAGCGGTCGGGCGGTACGTCGAGCCAGGGGCTGTCCACCAGCACGTGTTCGAACGGGCGGTCCAGCGTGCCAGCGGTCACCGGCGGGGTCTCCCAGCGCAGCGCGGAGAATGGAGCCTCGGCCAGGCATTCGATGAAGAAGGAGCGGAACGCCGGGCTGTCCACCCACAGGTCGATCACGTGGCCGTAGGGCACGGGCTCCCCGTCGCGCTCGAGGCGGTGGTGCAGGATCCGGCCCGGGGTCAGCGTCGTGCGATGCATGGTCCACATGGTCGCTCCAGTCGGATCAGCGCGGGTCGTGGTGCACGCCGGCCACGGCCCGACCCGAGGGATCGGGGGCGTGCGCGAACGCCGGATCCCAGCGCAGCGCCGACGCCGTGCTGCACGCGATGGACGGACCGCCCGGGACCGTGGCGGCCGCGTCCCGGTGCGGGAAGTGCTCCTCGAACAGGCAGCGATACAGGTAGGCCTCGGGGGTGGTCGGCGAGTTTGTCTCGAAGCGCTCCGCGGTGTCGGCGGCCAGCGTGGGGCCGACTTCCTGCTGCGCGAAGCGCTGCAACGCGTCGATCCAGCCGTAGCCCACGCCGTCGGAGAACTGCTCCTTCTGCCGCCACAGCACGTCGGCCGGCAGGTAGGGCTGCTCGCGCAGGTCGAATGCCTCGCGCAGCAGGTGCTTCTCCATGCGCGCCCCGTCCGGATGGGTCGAGGACAGCTTGTGCACCGGATCCAGGGTCATCACCTCGGCCAGGAAGCGCGTGTCCAGAAACGGCACACGCGCCTCCACACCCCAGGCAGCGGTGGCCTTGTTGGCGCGCAGGCAGTCGAACAGGTGCAGCGTGCGCAGCTTTCGCACCGTCTCGCGGTGGAACTCGGCCCGGTCGGGCGCGCGGTGGAAGTACAGGTAGCCGCCGAGGGCCTCGTCCGCGCCCTCGCCCGACAGCACCATCTTCACCCCCAGCGCACGGATCATGCGCGCCATCAGGTACATCGGGACCGACGCGCGGACCGTGGTGACGTCGTAGGTCTCGAGGTGGAACACCACGTCCGACAGCGCGTCCAGCCCCTCCTGCAGGGTGAAGGTCAGCGGGTGGTGCACCGTGCCGAGGTGGTCGGCCACCTGCTGAGCGGCAGCGTGGTCGGCGCACCCGGGCAGGCCGACGCTGAAGGTGTGCATGCGTGGCCACCAGGCAGCAGAGCGGCCTCCGTCCTCCACCCGGCGCTCGGCGTGGCGTGCTGCGATCGACGCCACAAGCGAGGAGTCGAGCCCGCCGGATAGCAGCACGCCCCAGGGCACGTCGGACATCAGGCGCTTGACCACGGCCTGCTCCAGCGCGTGCCGCAGCCGGGCGGGATCCGCGGCACGGTCGGGGATCAGGTCACCGTACCAGTCGGGCTGGAACCAGGGACGCACTGCTCCATCGAGGCTGGAGCACAGGTGCCCCGGCGGGAAGATCTCGATGCGGTCGCAGTCGTCCTGCAGCGCCTTGAGCTCCGAGGCGAACCAGAGGGTTCCGTCCGGCCCGTGGCCGATGTACAGCGGCAGGATGCCGAGGGGATCGCGGGCCGCCAGGAACCTGCCGGACCGCTCGTCGGACAGCACGAAGGCGAACATCCCGTCGAGCTGGTGCACGCACGCATCACCGAGCCGGCGGTACAGCGGCAGGATCACCTCGCAGTCGGAGGCCGTGCGGAAGCGGTACGTCGGCTCCATGGAGGCGCGCAGCTCGACGTGGTTGTAGATCTCGCCGTTCACCGTCAGGGCGGTGCCGGCCTCGGGGTCCAGCAGCGGCTGCTTGCCGCTCTGGGGATCCACGATGGCCAGCCGCTCGTGGGCCAGCACCGCGCTGCGCTGCGCGTGCAGCCCGCTCCAGTCCGGTCCCCGGTGGCGGAGCCTGCGCTGCAGCCGCAGCAGCCGCTTGCGCAGCGCAGGCACCTCCGACGGATGCGCTCCCACGACGGCGAGGATTCCACACATGTGCCTGGCCCCTCCTCGGCGGCGAAGCGTATCAGTGGCCGGAAGGGGTATCCAGAGCGCGCGCGCGTGCCGCCAGCAGCTCCGCGAGCTCGGCCGCCTGCCGCACCAGCGCTACGAGGTCCTCGCGACACTGCCCGGGCGCGACCAGGGCGACGCCGCGGGCGCCGATCCACGACCCCTCCATGCCGTGCACCACCTCCAGCAGCGGGGCGCGTACGTCGTCGTGACACAGCAACTGACGGGCCAGGGTGAGCTCCTTGCCCTGGTACGTGACCATGCGGTCTAGGATCGGATCGCCGAGGCGCGGGAACCGACGCTCGTCGCCGTCCCTGCGCCGTCGCACACGGAGCGAGTGGGGCAGGTCATCGCGGGACACGCGGACCAGGGTGCCGGCGCGGTCCAGGCCGGGGCCGAGGCCGACCAGCAGGTCGATGCGGGCGTCGCCCAGAGGCCCCCGGGCGCGCACGCCACCGTCCTGGGGCAGCACCTCCCAGCCATGCCGCCCGGCGAGCTCGCGCAGCGGGCGCTGCAGCGCCGCCTCCAGGGTACGCACGGCGCGGGCCATCTGTCGTGCCACGCCCCTGGGCGGGTCCCGGGGCAGCTGCAGGCGTATCGACAGCCAGCCGTTGTCGATCTGCAGCCGTTCCGGCGGCACGGGGAGGGCGTGCAGGGCGCGGGCGACAGCGCGCTGCGTCATCACCTGCAGCGCGTCCTGTTCCTCGTCCGCGCGGACGACCGTGCGGGGGCCGAGGGCGTCGGCGAGGGGGGTGTCCGGGATCGTCGAACCACCTCGGTGACTCACCGACAACCCCAGCTCGCGCAGGGCCGCGGGGAGCTCGACCCGGATCAGCAGCTCCACCTCCTTCCGCCTGTAGCCCGGTCCGTCCACGCCCACCGGCCGGAAGGTCGCGGCGAGCCCGTCGACGGTCCCCTCGATCTCCGATCCGAGGGTGGCCGGCCGAGCATGGGGGGGCAGGTCGATGCCCGCACGGAGCGCGTCCGCGACCAGGGACTGCTGCCGCGCCTGCTCGGACTTGCGGGCGATGGCCATGGCGATGGCCCCGGCCACGATCACGCCGAAGATCAACAGTTCCACCGAGACAGCCCCTCTACGGCTCCGGCCCGCGGGCGACCTCGTAGAGGTCCTGGATCAGCGACACGTGGCCGACGAGGTACGTGTCGTCCCACTGCAGCTCCCACACCACGTCGCCCTCGGGCGTGACCTCGCGCAGGTCCGCGCCCGTGCCGTAGTTGATCAGGGTGTGGCCGCTGGCCAGGCGGAGGGCCTCGCCCGCGTACGTGGCGTAGTGGTTCACGCCCTCGCCGTAGGACCAGATCTCGATCAGGGCCTGGTTCTCCTCGTCGAGCTCGTACTCCCGGGCCCGCTGCTGGGGGTCGTCCCGGTCCGGGGTGTGGGTCGACACCAGCAACGTGCCCGTGTCCGTGAAGTAGGGGTAGTGCTGCATGTCGAACATCGTGTCGCGAGGCACGAACTGCCACGAGCCGTCCGCCCGGCCGAACTGTCGCAGGATCGCGCCGGTCTCGCGGTCGATCTCCAGCACGGTGTCGCTGGCCCACATGGACCACAGCACCGTGTCGGTGTCCCGCACCCAGATCGTCTCGTTGGGGTCGCAGTCCCAGGCGTTGAGCCCCAGCGGACCAGCCCAGTCCATGCAGTTCCACACCCGCCGGCGGGTGCCGTCCGCCATCAGCTCCTCCAGCCAGGTCAGGGGCGGCCAGTCGGTGTAGTCGTCGAACAGGACCGTGCCGTCGTCGGTCTCGGCAAAGGTGGAGCCCAGCCCTGGCAGGTCGATGGTGACGTCGTACGTCAGGTCCAGGCCTGTCCTGTGCAGGGTGGAGCTGTCGCCCTTGTCGCCCTGGTAGATGGAGGTCGCCTCCCACAGCACGTGGGTTCCGTCCAGGGCCACGCGCGCGTGCATGGTGCCGCGCTGGTCCGGTGGCTGCCGGTACCACACCACCCGTCCCTGGCGGTCGAGCACGATCAGGTACCACGGCCCCTGGTACCAGTCGCGGGCCTGGATCTCGATGCTGGTCAGCAGCCAGGGCTCGGGGCTGGCCAGGTCGGTGTCCCAGGCGAGCAGGGCCGGCTGGGGGAGGTCCAGGGGCAGCGGATCCGTGTCGACGGTGTAGGGCTGGGGGCTGGTGAGCAGCGCACCGTCCACCTCGGCCACGAAGCGGAAGGTCACGGGGGAGTCCGCGGGGACGCCGAGCAGGACCTCCTCGTGCACCCGGGCCGCGCGCGGGGACTCGGGCGTGGCCATCCACACGTCGTCCTCGAAGGTGTACTCCAGCCACTGCCGTTCGACGGTCTCGGTCTGCGCCCAGGTCACCTGTAGCAGCGTGGCCATCTCCGGGTGAGGGGCCGCGGCCACGTGCGCCACGGGCGGCCCGGGCGTGGGCGCGGCCGAGTCGTCGTCGGCCACGTCGTCGTCGGCCGGGGCCGTGTCGTCGTCGCCCGCCGCGTCGTCGTCGGACACGTGGGTGTCGTCGTCGTCGTCGTCGTCGGAGTCGCAGGCCAGCGGCGCCAGCAGCGCCAGGGCCAGCGACAGCGGGCAGAGACGGTCGAGCATCAGTAGGGGTAGAAGGTGTCTTCCCAGTCGTAGCTGAACTCGCCGGTGACCGCATCCCACGAGGCGAACGTGACCACGTCCCACGAGTCGGTGGCCTCGGTGTACAGGGTCATCACCTGGGCGTGGCCGAAGTACTCGGCGATGTAGCCGTAGGCCATGGACGTACCGTCGATGTCGTTGACGCTGTCGGCGTCGTAGCCCAGCGTGGGCAGGCAGCCCACGTCGGTCTCCGCGGTGATCGACGGGCCGGTGAAGCGCAGGTCGTAGGCCCAGTCGCAGTCCACGCAGTCGGTGCGCTCGGCCACGGACGTCGCGGTGTAGTGGATCCGGCAGACGTCGTCGCCAGCACCCTTCTCGGCCACGAAGTACAGCTCCTCGTAGCCGTCGTAGGTGCCGGCCAGCGCCGTGGCCGCGCCGAGCTTGCCGGCCAGACCGAGGCGCTCCTCGGTGGTGTCGTCGTCGTCGTCGTCCGTGGGGTCGTCGGTGTCGTCGTCGGCCGGGGTCGCGTCGTCGTCGCCGGCCGTGGCGTCGTCGTCGTCGGTGGTGTCGTCGTCGTCGTCGTCGTCGTCGTCGCCGATGGTGTCACAGGCGCCGAGGCACAGCAGGGCGGTCGTCAGCAGGGTCATCCACAGGAAGCGGGCCATGGTCATTCCTCCAGGGGGTCACATTAACTGAAACCGCACCGGCGTCGATAGGGCACGAAACGGTATACTCGCGGTCCCCGGGCAGCGAGCAGACCTTGCAGCAACAGCGACGCGATCTCCACACCTTCCTCTCGGCCCACGCCGGCGACATGATGGCGCGCCTGCTGCGCTCGCCCCACTGGGTGGCCGTCCTGGTGGACGAAGAGGCGCGCATCCTCGACGCGTCCGAGGGCCTGGTGCGCATCGTGGGCGAGGGCCAGCCCGTGGCGGGCGAGCCCCTGGAGCGGTTCCTGTCCTCGCCCACGCTGTTCGCCGACCTGTACGACCCGGACGCGCTCGCCGACGTGCTGGGCCTGTCGCTGACCAGCCGGGACGGCAGCCTGTACCGCGCCGAGGTGGTCGCGGTGCGCGACGGCGGGTTGACCGCGCTGGTCGGTCAGCGGGTGCAACTGGTGCACAGCGACGCGGTCGAACGCATGTCGCTGATCAACGACGAGCTGACCGACCTGGCCCGCGAGCTGTCGCGCAAGTCCGCGGAGCTGAAGCGGGCCAACGAGACCATCCGGGAGCTGGCCAACACCGACGCGCTGACCGGCGTGTACACCCGTCGCATGTTCGACGAGGTGCTGCCCCGCTACGTGTCCCTGGCGCGGCGCCACGTCAAGCCCCTGTCCGTGCTGATGCTCGACATCGACCACTTCAAGAAGGTCAACGACACCCATGGCCACGGCCGCGGCGACGAGGTGCTGCGTGAGCTGGGCCGGCTGCTGACCCGCTCGTGCCGGCGGGAGGACGTGGCCTGCCGCTACGGCGGCGAGGAGTTCCTGCTGCTGCTGCCGGACACGGACGTGCCCGCGGCGCGGCTGCTCGCCGAGCGGCTGCGGGAGCGGCTGGCGACGTTCAGCTGGACCCCGGGGCCGAGCGAGGTCACCTGCAGCTGTGGGGTGGCTGGATTGCAGGAAGGGGAGGTCGGCGCGGCCCTGGTCGAGCGGGCGGACGAGGCCCTGTACGAGGCCAAGCGAGCGGGGCGGGACCGGGTGGTGGTGGCCGTGGCGGATCGCTAGGACCTACCAACCCTCCTCCTCCTCGATCGGCTCGATGGGTTCGGGCAGCTGGATGCTCTCCATGAACTGGAGGTCCTGTTCCCAGATCTCGTCGGGGGCGCGTCGGATGATCAGGCGGGCAGCGACGATGTCGTCGTCCGTGCCCAGCACGAGCAGGGCCTCGGCGCAGGCCTTGCGCACGCGGGCCTTGTCGTCGTCGAGGCCCACACGCAGCCGGTCGACCACCTCGGGGCTGGCCGTGCCGATGGCGGCCAGGGTCCTCGCCGCGGCCACACGCACGCCCCCGTAGTCGTCGTCCAGGGACTCGGCCAGGACGTCGACCGCCTCGGCCGCTGCCGGGCCGAACCCGGCCAGGGCCTCGATGGCCACGTCCTTGACCGTACCGTATGGCTCCCGCTCGAGCAGGGCCACCACGTCGGGGATGGCGGGGTGGGCTGCCGGGCCCAGCCGGCCCAGGGACTCGACCGCGTGTCGCCGGACCCAGTCGTCGGGATCGAACAGGGCGGCGCGCAGGTCGTCCACGCCCACGGCCCCGGCCTCGCCGATCAGGCCGAGGGACCACGCGGCCCAGCTGCGCACGTCCTCGCTGGGATCGTTCATCGCGCGGGCCAGATCCATGGCTGCGGGCGCGCCTCCCTCGCCCAGCAGGCCCAGCGCGTAGGCCGCCCGCTCGCGGATCCCCGGATCCTCGTGACCCAGCGCCTCGACCAGCGGCTCGACCGCGACCGGGCCGATCTTCTCGATCGCACGGGTGGCGTCTCCCATGCCGTAGTCGTGGGAGCCCGCGGCCAGCATGCCGGGCACGGCCGCCACCGCGACCGGGCCGAGCTCGCCCAGCTGCCAGGCCGCGGCCTCCTGCGCCCCGGGGGTGCCGGTGTGCAGCTCGTGCAGCAGCAGGGGCAGCGCGTCCTCGCCCATCGATCCCAGCGTGCGGACGAGATCGGTGCGGCGCTGGGGGTCGTCCTCCTTGCTCAGCGCCCGCTCCACAAGGGGCAGGGCGCGCCCGCCGTACCGGGTCAGGCAGCGGCAGGCGAGTCGTCGGACCTCCGGGTCACGGTTGGACAGCAGCTTCTTGAGCGGCTTGAATCCCTCCAGGCCGGCGTTCGGCTCCACCTGGGCCAGGCCGTTCAGGGCGTTGTCGACCACGACCGGATCCCTGTCTGCCAGGGCCTGTACGAGCGCGTCCCGGCCGAGTTCGCCGCACGCGGCGAAGTGTCCGGCGGCCGCGCGTCCCTCCCAGTCGTCCAGCGCGAGCATCGGCCTCGCCGCCTCGAGCACGGGGGGCAACTCGTCCTCGGGCGCCACCTTGATCAACGCGTCCAGGGCCACGCGCGCGGTGTGCGGATCGTCCAGCGCAGCCATGAGCGCGGGTGTGGCCGCAGCCGCATCCGGGCCCAGGTCGGCCAGCTCGCAGATGTTGAGGTAGCGGGTGTGGTCCGGCGCGTTCGGTGCCTGGATCTCGTCCACCAGCCGCTGCACCTGGTCGGTGGGATCCACGTAGCCCAGCACGGCCAGGCAGCGACCGATGCGGCGGTTGAGCCACGCCTTGTCGCTGTCCGCCTGCATCTGCAGCAGCACGGGGATGGCCGGCGCGGCCGCTTCCTCGCCCATGACCTCCAGCGCGGCCACCACGCCCTCGGTGTACAGGGGCGTGTCGAGCTCGGCCATGGTCAGCAGCAGCATGGGCAGCATGGGCTCGCCGATGTCGCCGATCGCCTCGGCCGCGGCCATGCGGGTGAAGTCGTCCATGCTCATCAGCAGGGGCAGCAGCTTCTTCCACGCGTCCTGGATCGGGGGATCCATGTGACCATACGCGTACGCCGCGATGCCCTGCACGTACCCCGGCTGGGGCGTCAGGGGGTCCATCAGCTGCAGCAGCGACGGGGCCGCATCGTCGTACGCGTCCGGGCCCATCTCGGCCAGCGCCCACAGCGCGGCCTCGCGCGCCTCGGTGGAGGGATCGGACAGGGCGATCGCGGCCAGGGGCGCCACCGCGCCTTCGGCCACGGCCTGGGCGGGCTGCGCCTTGAGCTCCTCGGCCGCCACGATCCGGGTAGCCTCGTCCGGGGACTGCAGGGACGCCACCAGCGCCTGGATCTGCGCCGGGGTCCAGGTGAAGTCCTCCTCCTCGGCTGTGACGGGCAGGGCCAGCGCCAGGGTCAGCGCGAGCAGCAGCGCGCGCATCAGCGGGAGCCCGGGTCCAGGGTCAGCGTGACGGTGCCGGACAGGGGCTCACCCGGTTCGGCGGCCATGTGGCCCAGCAGCGAGCCGCTGATGCAGCCGTGCATGCCCCCATCCCCTGCGCCGCTGACCGAGCCGACCGAGACCTTGCCGGTCGCGTCCGCGCTCAGCGCGATCGCGACGGAGCCGGACAGCCCCGAGGAGCTGCTCAGCGCGGTGGTGTAGCAGCGGTCCAGCCGGCCCTTGCGGCCGTTGACGTGGGCCACGAGGGCGGCGTCGCTGCCGGATACCGAGATGCCCGGCGGGTCATAGCTCCCGCCACCCATGCTGCCGTATCCGCGGCTGCCGCCGCCGGCCGTGGCCAGGCCGCCCAGGCCCTCGGCCGTGCCCCCCCCGCCGAGGCCCGATCCGCGTGTGCCCAGGCCACCGACACCGTAGTCGTCGCCCATGACCACGCCCACCCCCCCCATGTCGTCGAAGACGCTGTCGAGATCCCCCAGTGCGAGCGCGGAGTCGCCGAAGATGCTCTCCGAGCTGTCGTAGTCGCCCAGCAGCGCCAGGATCGACGACGAGGCGATGGCCTCGGCGATCTCGGCGCGCCGCGCCTCCATGCGCTGGCCCACGTACTTCGCAGGCAGGGTCGCGCAGTTGTCCGAGGGATCGCACGCGGCCACCACGTAGTGACCGTCCTGCACGGGCTCGGCCAGGTTGTGCTGGCGTGCGTCGGCGGTGACCGTGGCCACGTCCGTGCCGCTGTGCCGCATCGCGAACCGCTCGATCCGGTCGTTGTCCGTGGCGTCGCACCAGGTGAATCCCAGGCCCGCGTCGAGGTCCCCCGGATCGACCAGGTCGACGGACCACTCGCAGTCCTCGGCCCAGGTGGGCGGGGTCACGTCCAGGGTCTTCACCTGCAGCACCAGCGGTGGGGAGGTGTTGCCCACCTCGTCCACCGCAGTCACGGCAAAGGCGTATTCCGTGAACTCGGCGAGGTCGGTCATGCCCAGGTACGGCGTTCCAGTCGCTGTCACCTCGCCCGCGGGCTTGCCGTCCATCGTCACCTGGTACGCGCGCACCCCCTGCTCGTCGGTGGCCGGCTCCCACGACAACAACACGTTGTCGTGCTCGATGTTGCTGGCGGTCAGCGCCGCGCCCTGGCCCCACGCCGGCGGTGTACGGTCGCCACACCCGATCCAAACGCAGCATGCGCACGCGAGACCCGCGACCCTGTATGTCATCGATCCTGCCCTCTCGTTCACCCGATGGCCGACCAACCCGCGGGCGCCGCCCCCCATTCCAAGGGGGTAAGATGCAGGCGAGGTCACCGATGCGCAACGTCTCTCTCGCCCTTTGTGGTCTGTTCATGCTGTGGCTCGGCGCCGGTTGTCCCGGAGCGGTGGTCACCGACGACGACGCGGCGGACGACGACGTTGCCGACGACGACTCGTCCTCGCCGGCGGACGACGACGACACCGCCGAGTCGCCACCCATGGAGTTCATGTTCTCCGTCGCGGTGCTCGCCGACCCCCACGTCACCGGACCCGGTGGCAACGAGGAGCGGCTGGTCCAGGCCGTGGACTGGATCAACGGCCAGCCCATGGATCGCAACATCCAGCTGGTGGTCATCCTCGGTGACGTGGCCTGGAACGACGGCTTCGAACCAGCTTGGGCGGCCCTGGACGCGCTGAACATGCCGTGGGCGCCGGTGATCGGCGACAACGAGGTGAACAGCGACGACGAACAGGCCTGGGACGAGGCGTTCGCCTACCAGTACACGGTGCTGTCGGTCGCCTTCGAGGACTTCGTGAAGACCGAGATGCCGGTGCACCACCCGGACGCCGACATGGACGTGTGGTTCAACCAGTTCGCCTTCACCCACCTCGGCGTCCGCTTCGTGGCCCTGGACTGGTGCGCGCGGGGCGCGGAGGGCGTGCAGACCGAGATGGGCGACCTGCACGACTTCGAGGGCGGCACCCTGCCGTTCCTCGCCGACGACCTGGCCGCGTTCGCACCACCGACGACCGACAGCCTGGTGATGCTGTCGCACATCCCCATGCACCTCGGCGGCTTCGACCTCGAGGAGATGGAGGCCCTCGAGGCCGTGCTCGAGCCGTACACCGACGCCCTGTGGGCCAACCTCGCCGGCCACCTCCACCTGGACTACGAGTACGAGGCCGCCGACGGCCTGTTCTGGGTCTACGTCACCGACGCCGTCTGGGACGACGAGCTCACGATCCGGCTGATCGAGGTCTCGGGCAACGGCGAGGCGTTCGAGT
Source organism: uncultured Rickettsiales bacterium (assembly GCA_964639985.1). Lineage (GTDB taxonomy): Bacteria > Myxococcota_A > UBA796 > UBA9615 > CAYRNR01 > CAZXHG01. The sequence goes on along the minus strand of CAZXHG010000056.1, from coordinate 25,559 downwards.
ACGCGCAGGAACTGGTGGTGCTCTAGCGATCTGCCAGGGCGTGCTCCGTCCGCTCGACCAGCTCCAGCTGCATGTTGCGGTTGAGCTCCACGAAGTAGGCGTTGTAGCCGCTGATGCGCACCAGCAGGTCGCGGAACTGGTCGGGGTGCTGCATGGCCTGGCGCAGGGTGTCCGAGCCCACCACGTTGAACTGCAGCTGCATGCCGCCCATGTCGAAGTAGCCGCCCACGATGGCGGCCATGCGGTCCAGCACCTGCTGGTGGGTCTCGCCCTCGCCCGGCACCACCTTGACGTTGAAGGCGATGTTGTTGGGCATGGTCACCGGGTCCAGCGCGGCCACGGTGCGGATCTGGTCGGCCAGGGGCGCGCCGCACAGGGGTGACGGGGTCAGCCCGGGGGTGAACGGCTGGCCCTTGCGCCGGCCGCTGGGCAAGGCACCGGACAGCAGGCCGAAGGCCACGTGGTTGGACATGCTCCAGTAGCCGGGCACATAACGCCCGCCGCGGTAGTGGGGCTGGGCCTGCCAGCGCTCGTAGGCGAACGCCAGCACCTGCTGGGCCACGGCGTTGGGCAGGGCGTGGTCCTGGCCGAACTTCGGCACCTTGTTGACCAGCCGCGCCAGCAGCCGGTCGTGGCCCTCGAAGTCGACCTCGAGGGCATCGAGCAGCTGGGCGAAGTCCACCCGGCCCTGGTCGAACACCAGCGCCTTGACCGCGCACAGCGAGTCGATCACGTCGGTCAGCCCGACCGTGCCGATGCCCGTGGAGTTGTACTTCGCGCCGCCGTCGATCACGTCCTTGCCCGCCTCCATCGGGCCGGTGAACAGCGCGGACAGCAGCGGGGACGGCATCAGCTCCCGGTGGGAGCCGCCGAGCATGTTGTTGCACTCGGCCGCCCTGTCGATCAGCCACCCGAGCTGTTCACGGTAGGCGTCGAAGAACTGTTCGAACGTCTCCATCTGGCGTGGATCGCCGGTGCGCAGTCCGATGGGTTCTCCCAGCACCGGGTGGACCCCGTCGTTGAGCGCCATCTCCAGCGGGGCGACCATGTTGAACAGCATGCAGCCGGTGTGGCCGAAGTGGCGGCCGCACGACGTGGGCTCCACGCAGCCGGTGGCGCTCCAGTCGCGGGCGTCCTCCTCGCTGAAGCCCTGCTCGGTCATGGCCGCCTGTACGGCGTCGTCGTTGTGGAGTGATGGAGTGGCCCGGGTCAGCAGGTTGACCTCGCACATCCGCCGCAGCCAGGCCTCGGAGGAGATCCCGGAGGCATGGCGTGCGTTGACGTTGGGGTCGCGTAGCCGCAGCAGCTCCGTGGCCTTGGCGAAGATCCAGGACATGTCGCACACGGCGGAGCGCCCGTCCCGGGTCTGGCCGCCCAGGGTGATCACCTGGTTGGACGACGAGCCGCCGTACAGCCGGTTGCCCATGTCCGGCACCAGCGGCAGGTGGTCGGTGCACTTGAGCATCAGCGCACAGGTCAGCTCCAGGGCGTCCTCCACGATCCGCTCTCGTTCGGTGGCGTCGGTCACGCCGTCGAGGTCGTTCTCGAGGTAGGGCTGCAGCCACGTGTCCAGCCGGCCGATGGAGAGGCCCGCGTTGACGTTCTCCTGGTGCTGGCCGAGGAACAGCAGCCACACCGCCTGGATCGCCTCGAACAGGGTCTCGGCCGGCCGGGCCGGCACCTTGTGCAGGGCCGCGGCCATCCGTTCCAGCCGGGCGCGTCGCAGGGGTGTGTCTCCGTCTCCGTCGTCGAGACCGTCGGCCAGTTCCCGAGCTCGCGCCGCCATCCGGGCCGCGTAGTCCAGCACCCCGTCGATGGCGACTCGCAGCGCGCGGTAGAAGTCGGCGTTGCCGTTGGCCTGCTCGCCCCGCTGCAGGGCCTCGGCGCGGATGTCGAGCAGGCCCCGCTGCAAGGCCCGCGGCACGTCGGCGATGGTGTGGGAGACCGCGTAGCCCTTCCACAGGAAGTACAGCACGAACCGTTCGTCGAGCTGCAACGACAGCGGGTTGCCGTGGTCGCGCCGGGTCCGCTCGCGGATGTTGTCCTCCAGCCAGTGGGGGAACACGTGCTGGCCGAGCACCTCGGCGTCCGCAGGGGACAGCTTGTAGGGATTGAGCTCCCGCCCCTCCACGGTCAGCAGCTCGGGCCAGATGGCCAGGCCGTAGGTCTCCGGGTAGATCATCACGCCCACGGTCTTGCTCGTGGTGGTGCCTGCCAGCAGGTCGTCCTCGCGGATGATCGGGGTCCTGTGCGCCAGGATGTGATGGATCGCCCTGGCGCGCCGCAGTGCGGGCGCCTCGTCGGCCGCGCCGGGCTCGTCGCGCCGCTGCAGCACGTGCTCGGTGAGCAGCTTCGCGCGCTCCGGGCAGATCTCGGGTTGCACGTGGCGGTGGGTCCACAGCAACCGCTTGATCGCGGGGAAGTGCTCCAGCGTGTAGTCGGCCAGGAACGGATCGTCGAGGTAGCGGCACTCCTCGGCGGGCACGTCCCGTCCGGGTTCACCGACCCGCGGAACCTCGAGCTGTTCCCACGAACGCGCGTCATCGCACCACAGCTCGCGGTTCGCCGGCATCGGTCTGCCGCCGAGCACTACTTCCGCGGCCAGGGCACCGAAGCGGTAGAGATAGGCGAGGTTGCCCTCCACCTTCATCTCGTTGTTCAGCAGCATGTGCAGCGCGTCCGCTCCGGGCTGGAAGAATGCGCGCATGGACCGCGGCTGGCGGAACCGCAACACCACGTCCGGTGCGGCGGCAGGCCCCGTGCCCACCCGGACCCTGCCGTCGCGGAACGCCATGTGGGTGGTGACGCGGTCGTCCCACGTCGTGAACTGGTAGCAGGCCTCGAACGGCTGCGACGCGCCGTCCGGCATCACGTCGTGCAGGTGGTGGCGCAGGGAGGGTTTCAACCGCAGCAGCCAGCCGATGGCGTGCAGGCGCGTGAGCACCTCGGCCGGCGTCAGGCGATCACGGAGGTTCAACGGGGTGCCCATGACCTGATACGTTAGCAACGAAACGGGGGTCCGACGAATGACCGACTACCTGATCCGGCTGGGCCTGCTGGCCGCGCTGCTGACCGTGGGTTGTGACAACCGCCGCTGCGGCGCGGACGACGACACCGCGCCGCCCGATGACGACGACAGCACGGCCTCCGACGACGATGACAGCACGGCCTCGGACGACGACGACAGCGCCGTGACCGACGACGACGACAGCGCCGAGCCGGTGGAGGGGCCGTGGGGCGGCCGCATCGGCGTGGCCTTCGGCGACGACGAGTTCCGCGGCCAGCAGTTCGTGGACCACCTCGAGGCGCTGAACCTGCGGCGGGTGCAGATCAACATCTGGTGGGGCCAGTTCGAGCCCATGGACGACGAGTACCACACCACCCTCCTCGACGCGTTCGCCGAGCAGCTGCCCGACGACGTGGTGCCGTTGATCCGGATCACGGCCCGCGGCACGAACTGGGGCATGACCGACGAGAGCGGCAACACCGTGCCCATCGAGCTGGACGTGGGCGGCACGTACTACGACTTCGTGTACCAGGTGGCGCTCGCCTCCCAGGGCCGGATCCCGCTGATGGAGAACGACTGGGAGGTGGACGAGATCGTCAACTGGGAGGGCACGGCCGAGGAGTACGCCCGCATGATGCGCACCTTCCACACCGCCGTGCGCGACGCGGGCTCGGACGCGCTGGTGGTGTGCGGCGGCGCGTACGCGGACGACGACATCGAGGACCAGCTGTTCTTCGGCGAGGTGCTGCAGCACATCGACGACGACGGCGGCGAATGCCCGTTCGACCTGTTCGACATCCACCTGTACGCCCACCCCCACCGCCTGCCCGGCCAGATCGCGGAGATGCGCGCCACCATCGATGGCAGCACCCTGTGCGCGAACACACCCCTGATCGCCACCGAGTTCGGCGGCCCGACCGCACCCGAGGTGCGGGAGTACGACGAGGATCTGTACGACCAGATGATCTCGGAGATCCGCGAAGACGCCACCCTGCTGGCCTCGGACCTGGCGAGCACGCCGCTGCAGCCGGACGGCTACCCGGACCGCTTCCGCATGTTCGCCTACGGGGTCGAGCCCGAGCTCGACGAGAAGCGGGATCGCATCCAGGCCCGCCAGCAGGTGCAGCGGGCCGTGATCGGCATCGCCGGCGGCATCGTGGCCCAGCACTGGTGGAACTTCACCTCCGAGCAGGTCGACGAGAGCGTGAACCTGGGCGTGTACTTCCGCCAGTTCACCTACGACAAGCTGTGCCTGACCGTGCCCGACCCGGACCCGGGCGGCATGGAGTTCACGCCCCAGCCCAGCTACGACACCTACGCCGACATGGCCGCCTGGCTGACCGACACGGTCACGGCCACCCGCGTGGACGTGGGTGATGACGAGCTGTGGGTGTACGAGCTGCTGCGCCCGGCCGGGGACGTGTTCTTCGTGGCCTGGCACCAGCGCGACCTGTTCGACGGCGAGGACGAGCCCCCCGTGGACGTGACCTTCGCGGTGCCGTGGCCGACCGCCCGCGCCCAGGACGTGTTCGGCGACGAGTCCACCCCCGCGGTGGTCGACGGCCAGGTGACCCTGTCGATCACCGACACGCCGGTGTACGTCGAGGAACCGTAGGTCGGGTCAAGGAGGCCGCAGGCCGACGGACCCGACATTTTCTTCAGTACGTGCTCACGTGCACATGGTGGTGGTGCGACCTGTACCACCCCAGCTTCATGTCCTCGGTCTCGAAGCACAGCTTGTGGGCCTCGTACTGCTCGGCGGTGATCACCCCCTCGGCCAGCAGCCCGGCCTGTGCCTCGCGCAGCAGCGGCCCCACCATCCCGTCCACGCCGATGCAGCGGGTACGCGGGTGAGCAGCCACGATGGCCGTGAACAGGGCCGTGCGCCGCGCGTCCAGGGCGTGAGGCGCGCGTGTACACCGCAGGGCCTCGCGGCCGTGCTCGTAGTGGTAGCAGATGGCCCGGATCCCGTTGTCCGGGTACAGGGCGGTCTGGTAGTAGCCCACGTCGATGTCGTTGCCCCAGCTGTGGGAGCCGGGCGGGTGAGCCAGCTCCCCGACCCGCGTGCCGGGCGTGTTGCCGTCGTCCTCGCTGGCCTCGGCCAGCACCAGGGGCGCGCCGTTGCCCCCGGGCCAGTCCCGTGACGCGCAGTGAACGGTGGCGGCTGCGTGGCGGATCAGCATGCCCAGGTCGCGCCGTACCCACGAGCGGTACTGGTTCTCCCAGGTCTCGTCGTGCACGGGCAGGTCCACGTAGCCCGGCCCCAGGGGCGGGTCGAAGTGCACCAGCTCGGCGCAGTACTCCGCGTTGCCCACGCAGTCGCGCGGCGGGATGGCGTCGCAGTCCACCTGCGAGGCGATGGCGTGGGGCTCGCAATCGATGACCGCGCCCGCGCGGTCGTAGCAGTGGCAGGCCCTGCCTCCGCCCAGGTCGGCGAGCACGTCCGGGTCGGTGGTCAGCTCCACTTCCACGGCGAGGTCCACCGGATCGCCGTCCTCCCAGGTGCCCTCCCAGCGCGGACAGGCGCTGATCCTGCCGCGGCCCGTGGGCGCGGCCACGGCGCAGACCCGGGTCACGTCGCCCAGCCGCAGATCCAGGTCCACCTCGTACAGGGTGGTGCCGGCGAACATCATGGGCTCGCCCCTTCGTTCGGCCAGCTGCGCCAGCACGTGCTGCGGCACGTCGGTCTCGGCGCGCCGGAACCGCAGGACGGGCTCGGCACCCACGATGAACGCGCTGCCCAGGGTGCCGACCATCAGCACCTCGTCCCCCTCCACCACCTCCCGCGTGGCGCCCATGGACATCAGCTTGAACACGTCGCGGAACACCTCGCCGTCGGCCATGCCGAACAGCTCCATGTCCTGGCCGTCCAGCCGCGCCCACGCCGACCCGGACACCGCGTCGAGGTCGTCCACGCCGATCACCCCGGAGAAGCGCAGCCGGTACCCCTGGTCGTAGGGCAGGGGAGCTGTGGCGAGGTCCGGATCCACGACGCAAGGGCCGGGCGACGGTTCCGCAGAACAGCCCATCGCGGCCAGGAACAGCATCAGCCTCGGCGCGAGTCCTCCCATACCCCGAGAACGCGACGGGATGGATCCGGGTTCACCTCCGACGTGGTTGAATTCGAAGTAGCCGAGGCAGACAATGCACGTGGGGTTCCCCGATCGCGTTCCACTTCATCGGGTCGTTGCGTCGACCACCAGGGAGGTCCATGGGAGACCAGGGTCGCCGTCGCGGACACGCTCACGGGCTGGATGGAACCGGCGTGCGGCTGATTCCGGTCCTGCTTGCGGTGTACACCTCGGCGGGGTGCGTCGATCCAAGCACTACATCGGGTCCGGAGACGGCGTGGGAGCCGATCCCGGTGGATGCCCAGCTCGCAGAGGCGATGCCGACCGTCGTCCACGTCCGTTTCGAGGCCGAGGACGCCGACATCGGCCTGGTGAAGTTCGGGACGGGGGACCTGCTCGACCGCGAGGCGTCAGCCACGCGGACCGAGGACGGGACCTGGGAGGCCACCCTGCTCGGCATCCCCCAGGATCGGCAGGTCGGGTTTCAGGTGGAGGTCGAATCCGGCGGCGAGACCCGGACCAGCGGTCCCGGCGAGATCCGGACAGGTTTCATCCACCTGGACCTGCCGGCGCCTACCGTGGAGCTGACCCAGCCCGACGTGCTGAGTCCGGGCTTCATGGTCACCACGTTGCTTCCCGATCCCAGCGCTGCGGTGATCTTCGACCAGGACGGTGAGTACGTGTGGGCGTACTCGGTCGGGCCCGAACACAAGCTGAACCACAGCTGGATCAGCCACGACCGGGCGTGGGTCTATCTGATGGAGGGCGTCGAGTCCGGGGGCGACGATCCTACGGCTCCGATGTACCGGGTCCGCATCGATGGCTCGGCTGTCGAGGAGGTGGCGCTGATCGACAACTGGCACCACGATGCCCTCGACCTGTCGGATGGCGCCCTGGACCTGCTGGCGCTCGACCAGCGAATGGTCGAGGGTACGCCGGTCACGGGCGACAAGATCATGGAGATCGGTCCAGACGGTGACATGGGACTCGTCTGGACTGCCTGGGATCATCTGAACCCGCCGGGTGTCGACGAGATCGAGGGTGACTGGACCCACGCCAACGCGCTGGCTTGCGACGAGACTGCGGACGAGTGGTACCTCTCGCTGTACGCTCTCGACACCATCGTCGCGGTCGACAGGTCCGGCGGCGACATCCGCTGGGCCTTCGGGGGAGACGGCGGCGACTTCACGCTGTCCGGTGGGGAGCACGCTGGCTTCGAGCAGCAGCACGGCTTCGACGTCCTGGGCGACAACGTGCTGCTGTTCGACAACGGCTCGGTGGAGCGCTACTCATCGAGGATCGAGGAGTACGTGCTGGACGTGGACGCCGGGACTGCGACGCTGGTGTGGGACTACGAGCCGGATCCGCCGCTGTATTGTGCCTTCCTCGGCGATGCCCAGCGGTTGCCCGACGGCAACACGCTGGCCACGTTCAGCTGCGCCGGACAGCTCGACCTGGTCGCCCCGGACGGCTCCCTGATATCGCGCCTCACCATGCCCATGACCGAGGCATTCTGGTACACGCAGTGGGTCCCGTCGTTGTATTGAGTGGACCGAGGGCGGAGAGCCGTTGATGACGGTCGGCCAGGGCGCCGGCTGCTGAGGGGTCTGCTTGACTGCCATCGCCGATCGTTCAGCCCGCAACCTGCGGCTCTACCCGCTGTTCCTGTCCCTGGGCGTGACCCCCTTCTTCGTGCCCGTGATCGTGTTGTTCTGGCGCGAGTGTGGTCTCGACGCGCTGGACATCTACATCCTGCAGGGCCTGTTCGCCCTGGCCGTGGTGCTCCTGGAGGTGCCCACCGGCACGGTGGCCGACCGGCTCGGCAAACGCACCAGCTTGCTGTGGGGCAGCGCGCTGATCGCGGCGTGTTTCCTGCTGTACGCGATCAGCTCGACGTTCTGGGCGTTCCTGGCCGCGGAGATCGTGGGCGCCGTGGGTATCAGCTTGCTGTCGGGCGCGGACTCGGCCCTGCTGTACGACTCCCTGCGGGGCCTGGGCCGGGAGGACGAGTTCCAGCGCCGGGAGGGCGCGGCCCGGGCGTGGCAGATGATCGCGATCGCGGCGTGCTCGGTGATCGGCGGATTCGTGGGCGACGTGTCCCTGCGCGCGACCCTGTGGCTGTCGGCGGTCGGGCCGGCCGTGGCGTTCGCGATCGCGCTGCTGTTCACCGAGGTCCGCTCCGCCGAGCAGGAGCGGCCGTCCACCTGGACCCTGGTGGCCGGCTCGCTGCGCTTCCTGCGCCGCCACCGGCTGGTGCGCTGGTACGTGCTGTTCTTCGCGGTGCTGACCGGCAGCGCCACGTGGCTGCTGTGGCTGTACCAGCCGTACATGGAGTGGACCGGCCTGCCCGTGTTCACGTTCGGCATGGCGTTCGCCGCGTTCAACATCTTCGCGGCGCTGTCGTCGCGCTACGCCCACCGCTTCGACGCGCTGCTGGGCCGCGGCGGCGCGCTGGTCGGCCTGGCTGCGCTGCAGATCGCGCCCATGGTGCTGATGGCCTTCGTGGTCACGCCGGCGAGCTTCCTGTTCATCCTGGGCCACCAGGCGGTGCGGGGGGTCGGCCGGCCGATCCTGGCCGACCGGATCCTGCAGTACACGTTCGCGGACAAGCGGGCCACGGTGCTGTCGCTGACCAGCATGGCCGGCCGGCTGTTCTTCGCGCTGACCGCGGGGATCGTGGGCTGGATGGCGACCGCGCTGCCCATGGAGCGCAGCCTGCTGGGCCAGGCCGCGCTGCTGACCGCCGTGCTGGCCGTGCTGGCGATCGCGTATGCGCTGATCCCGGCCAAGTACTTCCGGGTGAAGGACTCGGTGAAGGCGCGGCGGTAGTCAGTCCAGCTCGATCCCGACCGGGCAGTGGTCCGAGCCCATCACGTCCGCGTGGATGGTGGCGGTCTTCAGTCGGGGCCGCAGCTCGGGGCTGATCATCACGTAGTCGAGGCGCCACCCCACGTTGCGTTCCCGGGCTCCCCCCCAGTTGCTCCACCAGCTGTAGTGGCCGCCGTCGAGGGTGAACTCCCGGAACGTATCCACGAAGCCCGCGTCCACGAACCGCTGGAATCCGTCGCGCTCCTCGATGGTGTAGCCGTGGCTGCGCTCGTTGCGCTTGGGGTTGGTCAGGTCCAGGGGACCGCGCGCCACGTTGAGGTCGCCGCAGAAGATCACGGGCTTGTGCTCGCGTAGCCGTTGCATGTAGGCCCCGAAGTCCGTGTCCCACCGCTGGCGGTACTCCAGCCGCGAAAGGTCGCGCTTGGCGTTGGGCGTGTACACGCTGACCACGGTGCAGTCGTCGTACTCCGCGGCGATCACCCGGCCCTCGGGATCCTCGCGGATGTCGCCCAGACCGCGGGACACCTGCAACGGCTCGGTCCGCGACAGGATCATCGTGCCGGAGTAGCCCTTCTTCTCGGCCGGGTGCCAGTGGGGCGTGTACCCGGGTAGATCCAGATCCACCTGCTCGGGCAGGGCGCGGCTCTCCTGGATGCACAGGATGTCGGGCCGGTGCTCGTCCAGGTAGTCGGCGAAGCCCTTCTTGAGGGCCGCGCGGATCCCGTTGACGTTCCACGAGTGCAGCTTGAGTGGGGGCATGGGCGAGTCTCCTGTGGGTCCTGATCTAGACCTTCCGCGGCGGACGTTCAATGAGGTATCGGAACAACCCTCCCCTCCGCTCGTAGGGGCGCAGTAGGATCACCGCCCAGGGAGGACCCATGCTCCGGATCGCACCGTTGTTCCTCTTCGCCCTGTTGCTGTTCGGCTGCCCCGAGGGGGGCATGGCGGTCGACGACGACAGCTTCGCCTCGGACGACGACACAGGCGACGACGACGACGACGTCAGCGACGACGACTCCTGGCCCGAGTGCTCCGAGCGCCACGACGACGTGCTCGAGGCCTTCGAGGCCGAGATGGAGGCCTACGGCGCGCCCGGCGCGGCCATCGCCGTGATCGAGGGGGGCGAGGTGACCTGCGCCCACGGCTGGGGCACGCGCACACCGGACGAGGACGACCCGGTGAAGCCCACCACCCTGTTCCGCATCGGCTCGCAGAGCAAGATGCTGACCGCGGCCGGGCTGCTGCAGCAGGTGGAGGACGGCGCGGTCGACCTCGACGCCTCGGTCACCGAGTACGTGCCGTACTTCAACTTCCTCGGCCACCCGGAGTGGACCGAGGAGATGCTCGTGGAGCACACGCTGGAGCAGACCTCGGGCATGTACGACTACACCGAGATCGACGGCTACGACGATCCGGACGACCTGGAGTGGTTCTTCGACACGTACTACACCCAGCGCGCGTACGTGATGGCCCCTCCCGGCCGTTTCTACAACTACTCCAACCCCAACTTCATGCTCGCGGGGTTGCTCATCGAGGAGGCCACTGGCCAGTACTACCTCGACTACATGGAGGAGCACGTGCTCGGCCCGCTGGGCATGGACCGCACCTACATCGATCCGGGCGACGCCCTGGCCGACGGCGACTTCGCCACCGGCCTGGCCTACGACTGGACCGGCGCGACCGGCGACCAGGTGCTGTCCGGCCCCGACTCGTACGACAACGTGTGGGCCCGCCCGGCGGGCTTCACCTGGTCATCGGTGCTGGACATGGCGCGGTTCGCGATCTTCTTGATGGAGGGGGACACCGACGTACTGGCCGACCCATGGCGCGAGGCCATGACCGAGCCCCAGCACTGCACCGAGGAGCTGGGGGAGCTGACCCACTACGGCTACGGCACGTTCGTCTACGAGGGGTTCTTCATGGGCTCCGACTTCCACGACGTGCGCATGAACAGTCATGGCGGCGCCATCCCGGGGTTTGCCGCGGACATGTACTTCCTGCCCGATCAGCAGGCGGGCATCGTGTGCCTGGCGTCCACGGACGGGGCCTACCCCTACGACACCCTGGGCGCGGCCCTGGAGACCCTGGTCGAGCTGCCCGCGCCGGTCACGCCGCCGGACCTGTCCGTGGATCCCGACAGCTACTCCGAGCTCGCTGGCGAGTACCGCGACGAGTACAACGTGGGCGACATCGTGGTGCGCTCCGACGACGCCACGCTGCAGGTGCAGTTCCCCCTGCTGGACGACATCGGCTACAGCTACGACGCCGAGCTCTACCCCTACAGCCCGGACAACTTCGTGCTGTACATCGAGGGCACGGGCATGCTCGTGACCTTCATCCGCAGCGACACGGGCCGGGTGGAGTACTTCCGCACCCGCTACTTCGTGGGGGAGCGCGCGGTCGACGAGGCGCGGGGCGGCGGCGGAGACGCCGCGGCCGTGGAGCAGATGCTGTGGCAGCTGCGCTTGCATCCGGACTGGCGGCTGTGATGCGGCGGGTCCTGCCCCTGGTGCTCGCCCTGGCCCTGTGGCCACCCTCGGCGGCCGCGGCCGCCGACGAGCTCGACGACTTCGAGTCCATGCTCGAGGCGGTCGAGTACGCCAGCGTGGAGATGAAGACGAGCCTGCTGGCTGCGGGATTCCACTTCATCGCCACGGAGCACGGGTGGGACGCGGGCTCCTGCCCGGACGCGTGGAGGGCGCTGTCCCACGCGCCCCTGGGCAGTCGGGCCGGCATGGTGGCCACGGCCTACCCGCGATGTGCGGCCATGTGCCCCGGCACCAAGATCGCCGACGTCGTGATCGACATGGCCCTGTCCCCGCCCATGAACCGAACCCTGCTGCTGGTGGCCGCGTGCGATGTCGAGGGCCCGGACCCGGTGTTCACCGGCGATCTGGCGGACCTGCGTGGCCAGATGGCCTACGAGCACTACTGGGCCTATCGCTCGATGATCGATCTCGGCCTGCAGCGGCTGGACACCATCGGCGGAACAAGGGCCGCGGACCTGCGCCAGCGGATCACCGACGACCTGGTGCCATGGCTGGCCCACGAGCTGGCGCGGGACCTGCCGCCCCCGCTCCAGGGATTCCAGGCGCCGTCCACCACCGCGGAGCGATCCCCGTCCGGGGCCCACGTGCCGGCCGCGCTGCTGGCGCGGGGAGCGATCTCCGTCGACGGTGAGGAGGTGTGCGCGCTGGACGGCTGGAGCCTGCCGTCGCCTCACGTTCGCGGCGAGCTGATCGCGCCCCTGTACGACCACCTGCAGGAGCTCGCCGACGAGGCAAAGGCCGCGCACGAGGCCAGCCCCGAGACCACGCTGTCCTTCCGCGGCCGGCTGCTGGTGCAGGCAGACCAGCGCGTGCCGTACTCGCTGCTGCGCGCGGTGCTGCACACCGCGGGGCAGGCCCAGTACCACGACTACGAGTTCGCGGGTTTAAACGTCGAGCGCAACCGCCAGGCCGTGAGCCGCACCTGTCTGCCCGCACTGCCGCCGCCGGGGGGCGCCGTCGAGATCGACGACGTGCCGCCCCTGAACCTGACCGTGGTGGTGGAGCCGGATCGCTACCAGGTGCTGGGCGCGTCCCTGGCCGACCCGTTCGACCTGCCCCTGGCGGACGGGGACCAGGACACGACCGGGCTGCACGAACTGGCCCTGCAGATCCACGACGAATACCCGGACGAGCACACCGTGGCCCTGGTACCCGGGGACGACGTGTCCTACGGCGCGCTGATCGCCGCCCTGGACGCCCTCCGCGACCGGCCCGGCGACGACGGTCGGCCCGACGAGCTGTTTCCCTACGCGATCATCGCACCCGACCTCGATACCGCCCTCAACCGGCCCGGCCCGGCCCGGGCCGGCCTGATCCCGGCAGGCGTCCTCGCCGGGCTGCTGGGGGGCAATCCCGCGGACCAGCCCCAGCTGAGCGTGCCCGGCACCTACGGCACCCAGCATGGTTCCGGAGGACTGGGGTCGGCAGGTTCCTCGGGCTATGGCAGCGGCGGTGGCCACTTCGGCGCGTCCTCGGACGCGGGCGCGAGCGGGATCGGCGACCTGATCGTGCTCGGCGCGATGGACAAGGAGCTGATCGAGGCGGTGGTGAAGCGGCGCATGGCCCAGCTGCGCTACTGCTACGAGAAGGAGCTCCCGGACCAGCCGGACCTGGCCGGCACGGTGGTGATCAAGATCGTGATCGCGGCCGACGGCAGCGTCAGCTCGGCCAAGGTCAACTCGGCCACGCTGGACAACGAGGTCGTGCAGATGTGCCTCGCCGGCCGCTTCATGCGGTTCCAGTTCCCGGAGGTGCCGGCCGGGGGGATCGTGATCGCCAGCGTCCCGTTGACGTTCACACCATAGGAGACGTCCTCACATGCATCGAACGACATGCGCAACCGCGCTCACGCTGATCCTGCTGGTGGGCTCGGCCCACGCCTCGGACCAGGAGCTGCAGGGCTACGAGTCCATGCTCGAAGCGGTCGAGGCGTGCTCTCCGGACATCAAGCTGGTCATGCTGGCCGCGGGCATGGCCTACATGGCCAAGCACGAGCTGCCCGACAGCGGGACCTGCGGCGATGCCTGGGAGGCCCTGTCCAGGGCACCCGAGGAGTTGCGCTCCACGCTCGTGGCCGCGGCCATGGAGGGCTGCCCGGCCATGCAGTGCGGGGTCCGGCCGAAGCGCCTTGAGAGGGTCTGGGGCGAGGCGGATCCCACGCGGCGCGCGGCCGCGCTCGTGCAGGCCTGTGACGCCGCCGGACCCGAGCCGGTGTTCACCGGCGAGCTGGCCGACCAGCGCGCCCAGATGGACCTGCTGGAGTACCTGGCGTATCGAGCGGCATTCGTCACGGCATTCGAGCGGCTGGACGAGATCGGTGGCGACCGGGCCACGCAGGCAAAGGCGCGGTTCGAGGCGCTGGTGCCGATCCTGGCCCGGGATCTGGTGCGTCACCGCGCCCCGGTCGTGGATGGGCTGGAGCTGCCGGACACCACGTCACAGCGCTTGCCCGAGGCCGGTGCCTACCCCACGGTGTGGATCACGGCCGACTCCATCGCCGTGGATGGCCGGGTCCTGTGCGCCGTGGCGGACGCGCAGCGCGACGGCGCGTTGATCGTGCCGCTGCACGACGTGCTGGTGGAGCGGCGGGACAGCCAGGAGGCGCTGCACGCGATGGACGCGGATCGCCACCGCGAGTTCCGCGGCACCCTGCTGCTCCAGGTCGATCAGGCCGTGCCCTACCGCCAGCTTCGCGAGGTGATCGTGACCGCGGCCCTGGCGCGCTATGGCGAGGTCCGGCTGGCCGGCTACCACCCGCGGCTGGCGCGGCAGTCCGCGGTCGAGGTGTTCATGCCGGCGACCATGGACATGGGATCGGGCTTCGGTGATCCCGACGAGCGCCCCCCCTTGTGCCTGTCCGTGAGCCTGGTCGACGACGGCTTCCGTGTCAGCGGTAGCACGGACGCCCTGTACGACCTGCCGTACGACCGCCCTGTGGTCCCGCTGCAGGACGGCGCCCTGGACTTCGCGGCCCTGGCCGAGCTGCTGGGGCGGGTCAAGGTCGAGCGCCCGGGCGATGAGCAGGTGATCGTGGTGCCGGGGGACGACACCACGTTCGCGGAGATCATGGCCACCCTGGACGCCACCCGGGACGTGGTCGACTCCCAGACCGGCGAGGTGGTGGGCACCCTGTTCCCCGAGCCGATCCTGGTGCTCGGCGGAGGACCGGAGGTCGTGGTCCCGGAGGGATACCCCCAGGACCTGCTGGCCCCCCCGCTCGGCGGGCTGGGATCGCGGGGTGGCCCGTTTGGAGCCACAGGCGGCCTGGGTACGCGCGGCAGCGGCCTGGGAACCCGGGACCCGAGCGACTACGGCGGCCTGGGCAGCCGGGGCCAGGCCAGCTCCGACGGCGCCCCCATGCTCGGCCGCGACGGCCTGATCGTGCTCGGCGCGCTGGACCTCGAGGAGATCCTGGCCGTGATCCTGCGGCACGAGTCCCAGGTCCGGTACTGCTACGAGAAGGAGTTGAGAAAGGACCCCGAGCTGGCTGGCGAGGCCGTGGTCAAGTTCACCATCGCTGCGGACGGAACCGTGTCCGAGGCCGAGGTCGCGTCCACCACCCTGGCCACACCGATCGTGGCCGAGTGCTGTGCCAGCCGCATCGCGCGCATGCACTTCGGCGAGGTGCCGGGCGGCGGCATCGTGATCGTGAAGGCGACGTTCCGGTTCGCGCCCTGAGGCTGGTCAGAGACCCGATTCCGTACAGACGACGCTGGGTCTCGTGTCATCAATGGGGTACATTGATGGGGACGATTGGTGGTGCAAGATGACGATCTTCTCCGAGGACATCCACCCGGTCAGCGACCTGCGGCGCAAGGCCCACGAGCTGGTCGGCCAGGTCAACCGTACCTCGCGGCCCATCGCGATCACCCAGCGTGGTCGGGCCGCCGCTGTGCTCGTCTCGGTCGAGGAGTGGGACCGCCAGCAGCAACGACAGGAGCTGTTGATGGCCATCCTGCAGGGGGAACGGGACTTCGACGCCGGCGACGTGGTCGACGAGGACCAGGCGTTCGCCCGCCTGCGCGCAGCAGCGGGGCCGCAGAAGCCATGAGTGCGAAGCGCCGACTGCGCTTCTCACGTCACGCACTGAGCCAGTTCGAGCAGGCCCTGGCGTACATCGCGGAGCACGACCCGGCCGCTGCTCTTCGGCTGTGGGAGCGCATCATCGAGCGTTTGAACGGCCTGAAGGACTTCCCGGGCAAGGGGCGGGTGGTGCCTGAACTCGGCGACCCGGCGCGGCGGGAGATCGTCGTGCCCCCGTTCCGCATCGTCTATCGAACCACGTCCGAAGAGATCCGGATCGTCGCGGTCGTGCATGGACGGCGCGTGCTGGAACATGCCTTGGACGACGACGAGGAGTCGTCTGGATAGGCCGGTACCCCGAGCTACCCGCGGTCTGACAGCCTTCGTAGCACACACCACCCCAGCCGCACTCCGTCCCAGGACACGTCGAAGTCCACGTTGGCGGCCGTGTCGCCCAGCTGGTGATAGTTGGGCATGTGGCCGTCGTCGCCGAACGAGGTGAGGGTCACGCCCGGGATCCCGCGCAGCACGAAGGCCAGGCCGTCCGTGGCCACGGGCAGGGTGTGTGGGCCGGCCTGCCCCAGGCCGAGTTCGCTGGCTGCCTCGGTGGCCAGGGCCACGACCGACGGGTCGTAGCGGCCGGGCGTGCCCACCAGGGAGTACTCGCCGTCCAGGAAGCGGGCGCGGCCGTAGGCGATGGTGTCGAAGTTGATGAACCACGTCGGTGTGGTGTTCAGCGCGCCGCGGTTGGCGCGCAGCCAGGCCTGCGTGCCCAGCAGGCCCACCTCTTCGCAGCCCACGCACACGGCAACGACCTCCACGTCGTTCATTGGATCCGCGTGCCACGCCTCGGCCAGGGCCATGACCGCGGCCGCGCCGGTGGCGTTGTCGGCCGCGCCCGGCACGTACGGGCCGTAGCCCCACTGCAGCAGCAGGACCGTGGCGATGCCGAGCACCACGATCACGGCGATGCACGCGCGGCTGGGCCAGTCCGAGGCCGGGAACAGGGCACCCCAGTAGGCGATCATGGGCATGGCGGTCATGGCCGCCATCACCGGGAACAGGGGGGACTTGAGCGGGCCGGGGGCCTTCGTCAGCATGCGGGCGATGGGGGACAGGATCCCCTCGTTCCACATCCAGCCCGTGCGCTGGGAGTCGTAGTGGCCGACCAGGACCACCCGGCGGCGGGCGTGACCCGAGCGGGCCGGGATCGTGGCGATCACGTTCTGTGACGGGAAGCGGATCATGAACCGGCTGAGCAGCGCGACGCCCCAGGTGTGCTCCAGGCCCACGCTGAACAGGGCGACCACGCCGAGCACCGCCGTGGCCCACGGACAGGTCCACAGCAGGCACGCCCCCACCAGCGCCAGCACCACGTGGATGCCGATGCGCAGGCCCAGGGATCGTGCGCCGCGGAACGGCTGCACGCCCGGCTCGAGGCCGGCGTCGGCCCACTGCTGGCGGATGTAGCTGGCGGCCACGGCCTCGCGCTCCGAGGCCGAACCCCGGTGGCCGAGGTCGGAGAGGTGGTGTACGCGGCGTTCGAATGCCGGACGGTGGCCGGGGTCCATTCGCGGAAGGGTATCGCTACCCCCCGCTCGCGGCCAGCCCCTGCAGCGCGCTGGCGTCCGCGGGATCCACTCGCAGAACGGCCTCGAACTGCCCGAGCGCGTCCCGCGGCCGGTCCTGCTTGAGCAGGCACCACGCCAGCCCGCAGCGCATGTCCGTGTCCGCGGGGTACAGCTCGAGCACCCGGCGGTAGGCCACCTCGGCCTCGTCGTAGCGGCCGAGGTTGTACAGGGCCCAGGCCCGGCGGCTGCCCGCCAGGTAGTTCCGCGGGTCGAGCGCCAGGCAGTCGGCCGTGGTCTGCTCCACGTCCAGCCACAGGTGCAGGGCCATCAGCGGCAGCATCAACCCCAGCCGCGGCTCTGCGGCCCGCGGCTCCAGGGCCACGGCCTGGCGGTAGGCGTCCACCGACTCGTGGTGTTCGCCGGACAGGTAGCTCAGCCACCCCCGCCGCAGGTGGAAAGCGTAGTCGGCGCGGTCGTCCGCGGGTACCCCGTCCATGGCCTGCAGGGCGTCGCGGTAGCGGCCCTCCAGCTCCGCCTCGTTGGACGCCAGGTACGCGTCCGCGGCCGCGTCGGCCTGCGCCGCGCAGGGGGACGCCAGCACCATCACCAGGATCAACACGCGTGTCGTCATCGTTCGCTCCCTCGTTCGTCTCGCGAGGCCTCGCGGACCCTGCCGCCGGCCACCAGTCTCAGTCGTTCGATTCCCCTGTTCCGCACCAGCACGGCCTCGGTCCGCACCAGCGGCGCCCCGCTGGCGGTCCGGGGCAACGACGTGCCCGTGATCACGATGCGTTGCCCTTCGACCCGGGCCGCGTACCGCATCGGGATCCCGTCCCGTCCGTCCCGGTTGCGTGCCAGGGTCAGCCGTCGGGACCACCCCAGCACGTGGCGCGCGGGCAGGTGGTCCCGCCACGCCATGCTCTCGCCGACCTCGTACGGCACCCGCGCCAGGCAGGCCCGCACCAGGTGCAGGGCGGACCGCCGCGAGCCCAGCACGTCGAATACGGTCTGCAGCCGGTCGCCGTGGTCGTACAGCAGCACGGCCCGGTCCGAACGCAGCATCTGCTCGCCGTACAGCCCGATCTCGGGCGTGATCGCCTCTGCGCGGCCGTCGCACACCAGGTGCAGCGGCCGGCCCACCTCGAAGCGCAGGGTGTGATCCAGGTCGCGCTGCGGCTCCACGTTGCGCAGCTGCAGGCCCTTGCCCGGGACCAGCGTGTTGCGCAGCTCCTCGCGGTCCGTGGGCCCGGCCACGACCTCGTGCAGCTCCAGGTGCAGGGTGGGCGCACCCACCAGGGGCGTGCCCTGCAGGTGGAAGTGCAGGTGGGGCACCGGCGAGCGGCCCGAGCTGCCGCACTGACCCAGCGGGTCGCCCCGGCGCACCACCTGGCCCTCCTGCACGCGCGCGCTGCCCGGCGCGAGGTGGGCCACCAGCGAGTACAGGCCCGGTCCGTGGCACAGCAGCACCAGGTTGCCCCAGCGCTCGGCCAGGTCCTGCTCACCGATCTCGTTGTCCGGGAGCCCGTCGACCACCCGCACCACCGTGCCGTCGGCCGCGGCCAGCACGGGCAGCCGGTAGCAGTGGTAGTCCTCGCGGCGCTGGCCCCGGCCGCGGTGGGCGCGGCCGTCCGGGCCCAGCACCTCGAAGTCGGCCGCGTGCCGCCACGGCCCGCGGTGGGTGTGCTCGCCGTCCACCCCCTGGGTGCAGATCCAGCGGCCGCGGAACGGCGCGTGCAGTCGTACCCCGTAGTGGGCGCCGAAGCGCGCCACCCGGGTCAGGAAGTGGCCCAGGTTCTCCTCGGGTGTGCCGGGGATGAAGTCCACGGCCTTGGGCCGGCCGTCCCGCACCCGCTGGCGCATGGCCACCAGCAGCAACAGGACGGTCACGTTGAACGGGAGGATCATCACCGGCAGCCCCAGCTTGGACAGCACGGGCTGGCAGCCCAGGGCCACCAGCACGCACAGGGCAACGCCCAGCCCGGCCAGCAGCACGGACCAGCGGCCCGGTACGAACCACACGCCGCCCAGGGCCACGGCCGTGAACGTGGCGTTGAGCACCAGCACCCACAGCAGCACCGGCTGGATGTCCGGGAACAGCCACGCGGACGAGGCCCACACGGCCGCGAATGCACCCAGGGACAGCGCGGCCGCGATGCGGCTGTACAGCACCAGCGCCGCTGCCACCAGCAGCCCGGTCAGCGCGTGCGGGGTGAGGAAGATCGTGCCCAGGCTCTGCAGCCACAGGCCGATCCCGCCCGACTCCAGCGCGCCCAGCTCGACCAGGGGTGTGGAATCGCCCGGGAAGGGCAGGATCGCCACGCCGAGTCCGGGGGCGGCGGCCAGCACCAGCAAGGCCACCACCAGGAACGGCACGGTCAGCGACGGCAGCGCGAACTGGCTGGCCATCAGCGAGTGCGCGGACGCGGTCACCAGCACGGTGGTCACCACGGCCAGCGCGGTCAGGGCGAACGCGGCTGGCCCGGGCTGCAGCAGGCCCGCGCCCACCAGCCCCACCAGCAGGGCGTTGTAGCCGAACAGGCCCGCGCGGTTCAGGTCCGGGCTCAGCCGGATCCCGTGGGCCACCACCAGCGCGGTACACACCGACAGCACCCCGGCCAGGCCCAGGTGCGGCACGGTGAAGGTCGCAGCCAGCAGCAGCGCGCCGATCACCCGCGACTGGGAGAACATCAGCTGCGAGTAGCTGAACAGCAGCGCGTCCACGGCGGTCACGGCCGCGCCCAGCGCCGGGTGCGCCACCGCGATTGCGGGGCGGGTCTGCGTGCGTGACATCACGACCATGGCGGCACCTGCTCGTGGCCCACCACGCTGTCGAGATCCTCGCGGCGCCGGATCAGGCAGTGCTCACCGTTGCGGCCGATCAGCACCACGGCCGGCCGATACGTGATGAACTGCATCCACTGGGTGACGTTGTAGGCGCCCACCGTGCGCACGGCGAGCCGGTCGCCCACCTTCATCGGCGGGAACAGCAGGGTGTCGCGCACCACGTCGATGTTCATGCACAGCGGCCCGTAGACCACGGTGGGCTCGGGCGTGCCGCTGAACGGCTGCGCGGGCACCAGGTCGTGCTTGTACCAGAAGGCCGTGAACAGGGAGTTCACGCCCGCGTCGATCACCAGCCCGCGGCGGCCGTCGGGCAGGCGCTTGTTGGCCAGCACGGTCGAGATCAGGGTGCCGGCGTCGTCCACCAGCGCGCGGCCGCTCTCCATGACCAGGGTGGGCTGCTGCCGCGGCGGGTAGTCCAGCTCGGCCAGCCCCTCGCTGATCGCCTCGGCGTAGCGGTCGAACGACGGGGTGGCCAGCTCGCCGGGCTGGTACTGGGCCTTGAGCGTGTTGTGGGACGCCAGCCCGCCGCCGAGATCGATGAAATCCAGCACCACACCGAGGCGCTCGCGCAGCTCGTTGGCGAACCGGGCGATCTTGCCCGCCGCCTCGCCGTAGGCCCCGGTCTGCAGGATGAACGTGCCCAGGTGGCAGTGCAGCCCGGCCAGCTCCAGGCGGTTGCCCGCCACCAGGCGCCGCGCCGCGTCCAGGGCCTGGCCGTTGTCCAGGTTGAAGCCGAACCTGCCCCAGGTGGGTGCGCCCTCGGCGGTCATGTTCAGCCGCAGGGCCACCTTCGGCCGGATCCCCCGGTTGGCGGCCACGGCCTCGGCCGCGGCCAGCTCGTCGAAGTGGTCGATGTGCACCAGGGTGTCGCCGGTCAGCGCCCGGTCCAGCACCTCGGGGCCCTTGTGCGGTCCGTTGAAGTGCACCTGGTCCGGAGGCACGCCGTTGCGCAGCGCCTTGTCGTACTCGAACTCGGACACCACCTCGGCCCAGGCGCCCTCCGCATGGAAGATGCGGCAGATCGCGTCGAGGTAGTTGGTCTTGTACGACCAGGCCAGCCGCACGTGGGGCCAGCGCCGGGTGAATGCCTCCTTCATCTCGCGGATCCGGTCGACGAGCACCCGTTCGGAGAACACGAACAGGGGGGAGCCGTACTGCTCGACCAGCGCGTCCACGGCCACGCCGTCGATGTGCGTCAGCGGCTGCATGGCCTGGGTGCGGCCGAACTTGTTCATCAAGCCCATCTCGTGGCGCAGCAGCACCGGGCGCTCGTACATCGGCCTGGAAGTCTGGAGCGTATTCATGGTCGGTCCTCCACGGAGACATCGGAATGATGGGTGCTGCGCAGGATCTCGCCCGTGGCGGCGATCTGCTGCAGCTCGGAGATGTCGGCGATCTGGTCGATGGAGATGCGCACGAACATCGTGCCCACCTGGAAGTCGGTCATCGGTTGCACGGTCTCACCGGTGGCCATGCGCACGACGGCCCACGGCAGGTTCATGCCCGCGCCCGCGCTGAGGAACACCCACGCCGGGAAGCGGGGGTTGACCTCCAGCAGGTGGTAGCGGCCGTCGCCGTTGCGGCACACCTCCACCTCGCAGGGGCCGTTCCAGTGGGTGGCGGCCATGAAGCGGTCGGTCATCTCCAGCAGGCCCGGGTCCTTGACCGCCACCCCGGCCCAGCCCTTGCCCTTGTCGGTGAGGAAGGTCTTCTTCATGGGCACCGCGCCCACGGTGTGGCCGCGGCCGTCGCCCACGGCGACCACGTCGTACTCCTCGCCGGACACGCCCCGCTGCACGATCACGGGCAGGCCCCACTGGGCGACCGTGGCGTGGAATGCGGCCACGGCCTCGTCGATGGAGCGGGCCAGCTTCGCGCCGTAGTAGACCCCCTTGACGTAGAAGGGATAGGGGATGGCCTCGTGGATCCCGTACAGCTCGGACACGTCCGAGACGACGCGGGTGTCGGGTACGGAGATGCCGCTGTCCTCGCCCAGCCGGGCCAGGTTGGACTTGGCGCGCAGGGCGAGCTGCTCCCGCGACGGCAACAGTACGCCGATGCCGATCTCGGCCAGGCGGTCCTGGATCGCGATGTACGCGTCGAGCTCCGAGTCCACGGTGGGCACGACCACGTCGAGGCCGACCCGATCGCGGATGTAGACCAGCCGCTGCAGTAGCGCCTCGGTTCCCTGGGAGGGGTAGGGGACCAGGAACACGTCGTCGACCACATCCCGGGCGTAGATGCCGGGGTCGAGGCTGTCGTAGGCCAGCCCGATCACCCGGCCGTGGAAGCCCGGCTCGGCGCGCAACGAACGGATCACGCCGATGCCCGGGGCCGGGTTGTCGGTGGCGTTGAGGGCGGTCACGCCCACGGTCATGCTCTGCGTGTTCATGGCGGCCCTCACAGGGTGAACTCGGCGGGGAGCAGGCCCTCGCGTCGCAGCAGCTGCAGGAACTCCCCGAGGTCCCGGTCGAGATCCTCGTCGGCGCCCACGGTGAAGGCCTCGGCCAGGTCGTCGCGGATCTCGGCGCGGCTCGCGCCGCGCTTGATGCCCTCGAGCATCACCCGACCGCTGGGATTGAGGCTGAAGGTGGAGCCCGTGTAGGGATCGAAGACGAACCCCTTGTCGCTGATCGCCAGATCGGAGAGCTTGTCGCGAACGTCCATGTCGTCCTCCTAGAAATCGATGGATGCGCCGAGTGAACCGACCAGGCCGACGTGGTCGGCGCCCTCGTCCTCCGTGGCCTGGGCGCCGTAGGCCTCGAAGGTGGCGGTGAGGGACCACCGATCGGTCAGGTACACGGAGCCACCCAGGTGAGCGCCCCAGGGGATGGTCTCGAGGATGTTGTAGGTGGCGGTGTCGGTGAGGTAGACGGGCCGGTACTCCGCCCCCCCCTTGCCGCCCAGCCAGATCTCGCCGCGGTGGTCGGCGTAGCCCACGTCGAGGTGGCCGGCGCCGAGCACGGTGTCGTCCACCACCTGCACCGAGCCGCCCGGGCGGAGCCACAGGCCGCGACCCAGGGGGAGCTGCCAGCCGGCAGACGCGCGGAAGATGGTCGCGTCGGTGTACATGGAGAGACTGGCCTCGGCCGTGACGTGGCCCAGGGGGGAGAAGCGGGCGGCCGCACCGATCACGTGGGCGGTGCCCAGCGTTCCGCTGGTCTCGTGCAGCAGGGCGTAGTGGCCGGTGACCCCGAACGAGGGCGTGGAGGTGCCCCCGGCCAGGTACAGCTCGTGCTGGGTGAAGGAGTCGACCTGCAGGCCCCCGGTCGGAACGCCCGGCGGGGTGCCGGGGCTCATCTGCGATGGCGTGGCGGACGAGAACCTGCCCAGGCGGTAGGTGAGCTCGCCCACCAGCTGCCTCCACTGCAGGCTACCGCCGACCACGAGGCCCAGACCCCAGGTGCGTTCGCCGATGGCGGGATATCCGGAGCCGAGCAGGGAGGCGTGGGCGTGACCGTGCACGCGCCGGCGCGAGGCCACGGCCTCGAGGCCGCGGCGGGTCTCGTCCGAGCCGCCCGAGAGCGAGGCCGCCTGGGTGTAGTACTGCTCGGCGCGGTCGAGGTCACCGGCGCTGTAGGCCAGCCAGCCCAGCTGCAACATCAGCGGGTAGTCCTGGGGAAAGACGCCCTCGAGGTCGTCGAGGGTGTCGAGCGCGGCCCTGTGGTCGCCCTGTCGTTCGAGGGCGAGGGCCTCGGCGAAGCGGGTCTCGTAGGCGGTGTCGGCTGCTGCGGGGAGCCAGGTCAGCGCGCAGCACAGCGCTGCGGCCAGGAGCGGTGCCCTACCCATGGTGCCACCCTGAAGCGCGGACCGACCTTGCCCCGCAGGTCCGGGCCTCCCGTGGATCGAACCCCGGGGGACGGAGGATGTTAAGCGGAGGTAGTTCGGAGGTAGTTCGGTCGCCCCATGGCCCGGGAGGGGTACAATCGATCGCGAGGCAAGCGAACCGATGCGCGTGATCTGCTCGTACTGCGGCGAGGATCTGGGCCACAAGGCCCCCCTGGACTCCGACGCCATCACCCACACCATGTGCGAACCCTGTTTCGAGCACTTCGACGCCCAGTGGGCGGGCCTCAGCCTCGACAGCTATCTCGACCGCTTCGACGTTCCGGTGCTCGTGGTCGACTCCGACCGCCGCGCGGTGGCTACCAACAGGGCCCTGCGGGAGATGCTGGGCTGGGACCGGCGCGACCTGATCGGCCGTCGGGGCGGTGAGGTGATGGAGTGCGTGTACGCCCGCCAACCCGGGGGCTGCGGCCAGCAGGAGCACTGCAAGACCTGCACGGTCCGCCGCACGGTGATGCACACCCAGCGTACCGGCGAGGCCTGTGAGGGTGTGCTCGCCTACCTGGACCGAACGGATCAGCGCCTGCGGCTGCGTATCTCGACCCGCGGGATCCAGGATCAGCTCGTGCAGGTGGTGATGGAGGAGATCGAGGAGGTGTGACCCCTGAAGAACTCGTCCGCCATCACACCCGCCCCACCCACCCGGGCCTCTGCCCGGAGCAACGCCTGCACCTGATCACGTCCGACCAGCCCCTGTGGCGGGCCGACGAATCCGCTGCCGCATCCGCCGGCGTCCCCCACCCCTTCTGGGGCTTTGCCTGGCCGGGCGGCCAGGCCCTGGCCCGCTACCTGCTCGATACCCCCCACGAGGCCACCGCCCGCCACGTGCTCGACTTCGGTGCCGGCTGCGGCATCGGCGCCATCGCCGCGGCGATGGCCGGCGCAGCCTCGGTCACCGCAGCGGAGATCGATCCCGTCGCCACGGCTGCAATCGGACTCAACGCCGACCTGAACGAGGTCACCGTCCACACCCTCACCCGTGACCTCACCGGCACCCCCTCGTGCTGGGATCTCGTGCTTGCCGGCGACATGTTCTACGACCTGGCCGAGGGCACCCGTACCGGCGGCTGGCTGCGCGACATCGCAACCCACGGCACCCGTGTCCTGATCGGCGACCCGGGCCGCGGCTTCCTGGACCTCGACGGTGTCACTCCCGTGGCCACCTACGGCGCCCGCGCAGACAACGATCCGGACGGCAGCCAGCGCGTGGCCACCACCGTATGGCTGCTGGAAGGCTGAGTCAGTACAGGGACGGCAGGTACTGCATGTAGCTCAGCCCGGATCCCAGATCCATGTTGAGCCGCCAGAGCACCTCACCCTCGGGCGTGACCTCGTTGATCTCGCCTGCGCCGCTCCACACGATCAGGGTGTTGCCGTTGTCCAGCCGGTGCACGTCGCCGAAGCCGATGGAGAACAGCGGCGGGTCGGCGATGTACTCCCACACCAGCTCGGCCTCGCCACTGCCGCTGTCCAGCTGGTACTCCACCACGTGGGAACCCACGTCCGGCAGTCGGTTGTCGAACACCAGGATCGAGTCCTCGAGCACCTGGATCTGGTGTTGGCGGTCGAACATCACCGTGCTGCCGTCGCTCAGGGCGTAGTCGCTCTCGTCGCCGCCGATCACCTCCAGCTGCTCGCCAGTGGCGCGCTCGATGCGGCGGAAGCCGTTGAAGTTGCGCAGGCCGACGTAGTACTCGTCGGCCTCCTCCACGTACTCCACGGTGTTGGCGTGGGTCCAGCCCGTGCCCGCGTCGTGCTCGAAATCCGGGTCGTAGTAGATCCAGTCCCACACCGTGTAGATCTCGGTCTCGTTGCCGTC
>CAZXHG010000055.1:0-41333 GCA_964639985.1 uncultured Rickettsiales bacterium | reverse complement strand
GGCCTGTACTTCTTCTGGTACCGCAACCTCAAGAGCGAGGAGCAGTGCCAGGAGGAGGACGAGTACTACGAGAAGCTGGCCGAGGAGTCCCGCCAGGCCATGGCCGAGGAAGGTTCCTGATCGACCTCGGGGGAGATCGTTAGACGATGGGTGCGGCCGAGGAGCTGCCGACCCGGTTCGGCCCCTACCTGCTGGTCTCCTTGCTGGGCGAGGGGGGCATGGCACGGGTCTACCGTGCCGTGCGCGAGGGCCCGATGGGGTTCCGCAAGGAGCTCGCGATCAAGCGCATCCGCACGGACCTCACGCGGGACGACGACGCGCTGGTCAAGTCGCTGATCAACGAGGCACGCCTCGGCGGCCAGCTCCGCCACGCCAACGTGGTCGACATCTACGAGTTCGGCGAGGTCGAGGACCAGCACTACATCGCCATGGAGTTCGTCAACGGGCTCACGCTGCGGGCGCTGATCCGGGGGGCGACCAACCGGGGTGTGCGGCTGCCTCCGGCCGCGGTCCTCGACGTGGGCCTGCAGGTGTGCGACGGCCTGGACTACGCCCACAACATGACCGATCCGGCCGGTGCCCCGCTGACCCTGGTGCACCGGGATCTCAAGCCGGCCAACATCATCGTGACCATGGCTGGCCAGGCCAAGATCATGGACTTCGGCATCGCCCGCAGCGCGGCCGCCATGTACCAGACCACGGCCGCGGACGTGGCCAAGGGCACGCTCAACTTCATGTCGCCCGAGCAGCTGGAGGACCCGCGCAACATCGATCGTCGCTCGGACATCTTCGCCATGGGCAGCGTGCTGTTCGAGTGCCTCGTGGGCGAACCGTTGATGGACGGCCCGACCATGCAGTCGGTGATGTTCCAGATCGTGTCGGGCACCTACCTCGAGCGGCTGGCCCGGGTCGACGAGATCCTGCCGGGCGCGGCCATCATCCTGCGGCGGTGCGTGGAGATCGAGCGTGCGGACCGCTACGACAGCGCCGAGCAGCTGCGGTCCGACCTGCGCGGGCTGCGCGAGGACCTCGGCGAACCGCTGGACTGCCGGGACCTCATGCGCCTGCTGTCCACGCTGGGCGGTGGCCGCCGGAGCATCGACACCGAGTCCGGCAGCGTCCTGGAGCGGGAGCGCCGGCTGAGCCGCAGCACGGGCTGGCGGGACTTCGTGGAGGCGGTCTCCGGGCCGGTGGACGACCCCTCGGACCCGTTCTTCACCGGATTGCACGCGCCCATCACGGAGCAGTCCCTGGACAGGGCGTTCGAGACATCGTTCCGGCCGGAGAAGACCCACCAGGCCACGGTGATGTGGCAGGCCGACGACGTGGCCGCGGCCCGGCACCCCGCGTCCGGTGGGGTGCGCTCCCGGCTGGTCGCGTTCCTGCTGCTGGCGGTGGTCCTGCTCGGGACGGTCGCCGTGGCGCTGTGGCAGCCGTGGGCGCCGCCCGATGGAGCGGTCCCGGCGGACGGGGACGCACAAGCGGATGCGGTGACCCCCGAGGCTCCGACCGAGGAACTTCCGACCGAAGAACCTCCGACCGAGGAGCCTCCGACCGAGCAGTCTCCGACTCCCGAGCCTCCGACCGAGGAGCCGCCCACGGCCGAACCGCCGACCGAGGAGCCGCCCACGCCCGCGGCCGGGATCCCATCGCAGGTCATGATCAACAGCTGGCCCTGGGCGTCCACCACGGTCGAGGGCCTCGACGGCGGGTACGCCGCCTCCCAGCCCTCGGGGGCCTGGTCGGCGGAACTCGCGCCGGGGCGGTACCGCATCCGCCTCGCCAAGCAGGGCGGCAGCACCGTGCACGTACTCGAGGTCACCGTCCGCGGGGACGGCGCCCCCATCAGCCGGTGCTGGAACTTCGACCTCGACGGCCCCTGCCCTGGCGGCTGATTCCTCTTTTCGGGTGATGACGACTGCGGTGCTGGCGGGGAGGGCGCGGCTCGGTCGAGATCAGGCGGTGGGCTGATGTGCGGCCTCCTTGGCCAGTCCGCCGTCCGCGTCCTGCACCCGGAACCATGTGCAGCGGATGCACCATTGGATGCCGGCGCCCGACTCCAGCGCGTCGCCCACGGTCTGTGAGCCGCAGAGCGGGCAGGTCTCTGCCTGCGATTCGTCGTGTTCGCGGTGTCCGGTGATCCGTTCGGTCATGGCGTGCTCCCTGATCCGAAGGTCTCGACCCTTCAAACCTATGGACACGCCAGTGGCGGATAGGTTTCGAGAAAAGTCGGATCAGGTGTGTCGTGAGCGCATCGCCGTCACGAACAGCAGGAGCAGCCAGGCCGCGAGACCGGCGCCTCCGCTGGCCTGGGAGCAGGCACCACAGCCATCGTCGTCGCCGGAAGCGGCCGTGTCGTCATCATCGTCGTCGTCCGCCGCGGTGTCGTCGTCATCATCCGTGGCCGGGGGCTCGGGACAGACCTGCTCGGGATCGAGATCGGGAGGGGGCTCGTCGCATCCGGCCGAGTCGTCCACCGCCAGCCGCAGGCGCAGGTCGTCCACGTAGCTGTCGTTGTCCACGCCCGCGTTGCGGGTGCCTGCCAGCACGAAGTCGATGGCGCGCGTACCGACCGGGACGGAGGCGTCCCCCTGGACCAGCTCCCAGGTGGTGGCCGTGGAACCGATCCGCTCGCTGCGGCCGATTTCGGCCTCGTCCCCGTCCCGGAAGACCAGCTCGATCTCGGGCCGATCGTCCCCGCCCCAGTCCGACAGCCACCCCTCGAACAGGGCCAGCGTGGTGCCCGCGTCGATGGCGTCGGCGTGTTCGGACACGTCCGCCCGCTGGAACGCCTCGCCGTACTCCGCGCTCTCGCACAGGCCACCAACCCCGAAGTAGCGATCTCCGTCGTGGGGTTCGGTGCCGTCGCACTCGCCGGCGGTGAGTGACTCCAGGTACCCCGCGGTCACGGTCCAGCCGTCGGTGCCGTCCTCTGCGCCGGGATTGACCAGGTCGATCTCGAGCAACGTCGTGGCACCGGTGGTGAAGGTCACGGGCTCGGACCACTCGCTCCAGCGCAGCCCCCTGTCACGATGGCGCACGCGCCAGCACCACGTGCTCTGGGCGGCCAGGTCGCCGATCTTCACGTCCGTCAGATCGTCGCCGGCCTGCGTGTCCTCGCCGTTGTACTGGTTCTCGTGCTGCACCCATGCGTCGAAGGCGGGCGCGGAGAAGTCGCTGCAGTCCGCGCTCACCTGCCACCAGCTCGCCCCGTGCAGCTCGTCGTCGGGATCGTGGAACGGGCAGGCCCACAGGGTGGCGCAGTCCGGGCTCACGGCCTCGTCCTGGGGCCACAGCGCCACCGGAGTGGTCGGCGGATCGGCGTGCAGTCGGACGATCACCTCGTCGCGCACCTCGTTGTCCCGCGGCACGTACTCGTTGCCCCGACTGACGCGCCGCAGCCGCAGCTGTGGATCGGGGCCGGCCTCGACCTCGACCACGACGAAGCCCCACTCGTCCTGGCTGACCGTGTACTGTTCGTGGTCGGTCTGCGCGTACTCGCCCCAGTAGTCGATGTTGCCCCCGGCCGAGGCCACGTTGACCATCAGGTGGCGGTGGTCACGGGACTGGCCGCGGGAGTAGCCGTGGGTGTGGCCGAAGAAGTGGATCGAGGGTTTCGAGCAGTCGGTGGTGAACGTCTCCAGCAGCGCGATCACCTCGCCGGTGTAGTCGGTGTCGCCCGCGGGCCACAGCTCGGACTGGTGCGGGTGGTGCAACTGGGCGAACACGAAGTCCAGGGTCGGGTCGAGGCAGGCGTCGTCGAGCTGACCCTCCAGCCAGGTCAGCTGCTCGTCGATGTGGAATGCGCCGTTGGAGTCCAGGCCGATCACCCTCACGTTGGAGTGGTCGAGGCTCCACCAGTGCTCGGTGTACACCTCCCCTTCGCCGTTGTCGGGCAGGTGGAAGTAGCGGAAGTAGTACGGCGAGTTGGCCTCGTGGTTGCCGATGGCCGGGTACAGCGGCACGCTGGCCAGCAGGTCGGCGCAGGGCTCGAAGAACTCCTCGGCCCACTGGTCGTAGCTCCAGCCGTTGTCCACCAGGTCGCCGGGCAGCAGCACCATGGCCAGCTCCTCGGCGATGTCGTCGCCGAAATCGGCGGCAAAGAAGTCGAACACGCCCTCGTGCACCACCTCGCCCCACTTGTCGGGGTTGGCGCCGTCGCGCTGAACGTCGCTCACCGCCACCAGGCGGAAGCTGCTCTCCGCGGTGGGGTCGGGGGGGGTGATGAAGTGATGGACCTCGCTCTGCGCATCCCCGGTGATCGCCTGGTAGTAGTAGCGGGTGTCCGGGCTGAGGCTGGTCAGCTGGACCTCGTGGATGACCGAGCCGTCGTGGCCCTCCAGGGTCGTGCCCATGGCGATCTCCCCCAGTCCCGAGGTGGTTCCCCAGTCGAGCTCGGCGTCATCCGGCGCGTCGGTCTCCCACAGGATCCACACGCTGTCGGGGGTGGCGGACTGAAGGTAGGGCTGCACCACGATCTGCTGCGCCGCGGCAGCGGTGGGCAGCGCGATCGCGGCCGAGAGGGCAGCGGCCAGGGGGCGTGCGCGGAGTGGGTGAATGGCCGTTGGCATGGGATCCTCCGGCCCGGAGTGTACCCGACGCACCCGTGTGCGCGCCCCAGGTGGCCGAATCCCACCGTCGTGTGGGACAATGGTCGTTCGCGAACTGTCCGGACTGGGCCGTTCGGTGGGGTGAACGCGAGACAGGACAGGGATGGATCGCACCGACCGCGAGTACCATCTGCTGAAGCGCCAGCAGAACGAACGTGTGCTGCGCATCATCGCGCCGCTGCTGGTCGTGGTGCAGCCGCTGCTCGGCGCCGTCGACGTGGTGGTGATGAGCCGGGAGGCCGATGCCGGCAGCCCCCTGACCTACGGGATCGCGCACGTGCTGGTGTGGCTGGCCGCCCTGTTCGTGTTCCTGTCGTCGCGCTGGATGCGACCCTTCTTCCGCAAGCGGGCCACCCTGCTGATGGCGCTGGTCGGGCCCATCCTGATCGCTGGTCAGGTGGTCGGCCTGTTGATCTCGGGCCGGCCGCTGCTGCAGCTCGTGCTCGTGACCGTGCTGGCCACCTCGTTCATGGCCCAGCTGCGGCCGTCGAGCGGGCTGATCCACCTCGGGATCGGGACTGCCCTGGTCCTGCCCGTGGTCGTGCTCAACGACGTGCCGATGCTGGTGGCGGTCCCCGAACTGATCGCGGTCGTCACGCTGGGCGTGATCCTGGTGTACATCCGCGACGGCTTCGTCCGACAGACCCTCGACCTCGCAGCCAAGACTCGCCTCCTGCGCAAGGAGATCCCGATCCTCCGCCGGTTCGAGGAGAACCTCAAGCGCAGCGAAGATCGGCTGGCCGAGGCGCAGTCCGTGGCCCACGTGGGCTCGTGGGAGTGGGACTTCAAGAACCAGGAGATCTACTGCTCGGAGGAGCTCTACCGCATCCTCGGCCTGGACGTGAAACCCAACCACGTCAACACCCTGTTCGGTGCGCTGTTCGAACGGGTCCATCCCGAGGATCAGGCCGAGGTCAAGAAGCGGATCGCCACCGCGTTCGAGGCCCAGGAGCCCTACCGCGTGGAGCACCGGCTGGTGCTGCCGGACAAGAGCGTGCGCTACCTGATGGGCCAGGGGCTGATCCACTGGGATTCCACCAACAAGCCCGACCGGCTGATCGGCACGGTGTTCGACATCACGTCGCGCAAGCAGGCCGAGGACGAGGTCAAGCGGCTGGCGTTCCAGGATGGGCTCACCGGTCTGGCCAACCGCGTGCTGCTGACCGAGCGGCTGGAGCTGGAGCTGGCCCACGCGCGGCGGCAGGGCACGACCCTGGCGGTGATGTTCCTCGACCTGGACCGCTTCAAGGTGATCAACGACTCCCTGGGCCACTCGGTGGGGGATTGGCTGCTGTGCCAGGTGTCCGACCGAATTCGCGACGTGCTGCGCAGCAGCGACACCGTGGCCCGTCAGGGCGGCGACGAGTTCATCGTGGTGCTGCCCGACGTCAAGAACGCGGGCAACGTCAAGTCGGTCGCCTCCAAGCTGCTCAACGCCATCGGCCACATGTACGAGTACGAGGAGCACGAGCTGTACATCTCCAGCTCCATCGGCATCGCCCTGTTCCCGGTCAATGGCCAGACATCGGACGAGCTGCTCAAGAACGCCGACGCGGCCATGTACTACGCCAAGAGCAAGGGCAAGGCCTCGTTCCAGTTCTACATGGACAACCTCGACGACAAGGCCCAGCGTATGTTCGAACTCGAGGGCAAGCTGCGCAAGGCCGTGGAGGCGCGGGACTTCCTGCTGCACTACCAGCCGCGCGTCTCCCTCGACACCGGCGAGATGACCGGGCTGGAAGCCCTGATCCGCTGGCAGTACGGCGACCAGCTGATCTCGCCCGCCGAGTTCATCCCCCTGGCCGAGGAGACCGGCCTGATCATCCCCATGGGCGACTGGGTGGTGAAGGAGGCCTGTACCCAGCACCTCCGCCACCTGCAGCGGCAGCGCGCCGACCAGATGCCCGTCATGATCGCGGTCAACTGCTCGCCACGGCAGTTCCAGCAGCCGGATCTCGACCTGCGTATCCAGGAGATCCTCGCGGAGACGGGCCTGTCCCCCGGTCTGCTGGAGATCGAGATCACCGAGGGGACGGTCATGCAGGACCCGGACCGGGCCCAGCAGACCATGAAGAAGCTCAAGGAACTCGGGGTGCAGATCTCCATCGACGACTTCGGCACCGGCTATTCCTCGTTGAGTTATCTGCGGCGATTCCCCATCGACCGCCTCAAGATCGACCGCTCGTTCATCAACGAGGTGCCGGGCGAGGCCGAGGACGAAGCGATCGTGGATTCGATCCTGTCGCTGGCCCGCTCCCTGCGCATGACCGTCATCGCCGAGGGCGTGGAGACCGAGGCCCAGGTGGATTTCCTCAAGGATCGTGAGTGTGACGAGATCCAGGGCTTCCACTACTGCCGCCCCCTACCCGCAGACCGAATGGAGCAGTTCCTGGTGGACTGGCATCTGCTCGGTGAACGTCGCTCCATCGAAGGCGGCTAGCCCCGCCACCACGGAGGTCACCTGATGCCCCTTCGAACAGTCCTGCTGGGCCTGTTGCTCCTCTCGTTGCATCCGGCGGCCGCCGAGATCGCGGCGCCGACCGGGCCGACCGCGTTCGTGGGCGCGGTCGTCTGGGACGGCACCGGTGCTCCGCCGATCGAGGACGCCGTCGTGCTCCTGCGCGGCGATCGCATCGAGCAGGTCGGCCCGCGCGGCGCGGTCACCATCCCGGGTGACGCCGTGGTGCACGACGTGGCTGGCGCCTGGATCGTGCCCGGCCTGGTCGACCCTCACATCCACTTCTTCCAGTCGGCTGGCCTCTACACCCGGCCCGACATCATCGACCTGCGCGCCACGCGCAGTTACGAGTCAGAGCAGGCCGCGATCCAGGCCGCGATGGACGACACCTTCCGGCGCTATCTCGCGTCGGGGGTGACCGCCGTGGTGGACGTGGGCGGTCCCTTCTGGAACTTCGACGTGCGCGAGCGCGCCGACCAGGCCGTGGTCGCGCCCCGCGTGGCCCTGTCCGGCCCGCTGATCTCCACGGTGGACCGTCCGCAGCTCGACCTCGGCGATCCCCCCATCATCCGCGCCGAGTCCCCCGAGCACGCCCGTGAGCTGGTGCGCGCCCAGCTCGCGCGAGGCACCGACTTCATCAAGATCTGGTTCATCCTGCCCGCCAGCGGCGACCCCGGCGAGAACCTCGACCTGATCCAGGCCACCATAGACGAGTCCCACGCCGGCGGCGTGCGCGTGTTCGTGCACGCCACCGAGCTCGAGACCGCGCGTACCGCGGTGCAGTCCGGGGCCGACGTCCTGGTGCACAGCGTGGTCGACGAGGAGGTGGACGACGCGTTCGTGCGGCTGCTCCTCGACGAGGAGACCCTGCTCACCACCACGCTCGTGGTCTTCGAGGGCTACGCCGAGGTGCTGGGCCGGCAGGTCGACCTGTTGCCCATCGAGAGGGAGCTGGGCGACCGGGCCGTGGTCTCCTCCTGGGCCGAGATGGCGACCGTATCCCCGGACATGGCGTCGCCCGAGAAGATACGCGCACGAAACGAGCGCCTGGCCCGACGCATGCCCGTGGCCCTGGCCAACCTCGCCACCCTGTGGGAGGCGGGCGTGCCCGTCAGCGCGGGCACGGACGCTGGCAACATCGGCACCCTGCACGGCCCCTCCATCCACCGCGAGCTGCAGCTGATGAGCGCTGCCGGCCTCACGCCCGAGCAGGTCCTGACCGCGGTCACCCGGAACGCCGCGCTGGTATTCGCCGCCGAACCGGAGATCGGTACGCTCGAACCCGGTCATTTCGCCGACCTGCTGATCCTCGAGGGCGACCCACTCGAGGATCTTGCCTGGCTGCAGCGTCCCCGATTCGTGGTCAAGGGCGGCGCCATGATGTGCCCCGAGGATCTGGTCCCCGCCACCGCCGAGACCATCGTGCAGCGCCAGGTCGAGGCCTACAACGCGCGCGACATCGACGCGTTCCTGTCCTTCTACGCCCCCGACGTCCAGCTGATGCGCCTGACCACCGGCGAGGTCTTCGCCACCGGCCACGACCAGATGCGAGAGACCTACACGGCCATGTTCGAGGCCTCACCGGACCTCGACTGCACCATCATGCAGCGCACCCGCTCGGGCGACATGGTCGTGGATCACGAGCTCGTCACCGGAATGCGTGGGGGTGGCCCGGTTCGTGCCGTGGCCATCTACGAGGTCCGCGATGGGCTGATCCAGAGGGTGTGGTTCCTGCCGAAGGAATAGGCTGACCCAGGTCAGCGGGCGCGTGCGACCCGGTCCCTGGCGATCAGGGCGGCGCCGAGGGCGCCGACCGTGTCGGGCTCGGGGGGGACCTGGATGTCGCAGCGCAGGATCTCGGTGAGGGCGCGGATCACGCCGGGGTTGCGGGCCACGCCGCCGGACATGGCGACCGGCATGCCGTCCAGGCGGGAAGCCACGCGCTTGACCAGGCCGCGGGTGCGGGAGGCAACCGAGCGGTGCAGCCCTCGTACGATGTCCGAGACCTCCGCGCCCTCGGCGATCAGGGAGACGACCTCGCTCTCGGCGAACACGGTACACATGCTGCTGAGGGTCAGGTCACGGGTGGCGGTCCGGTCGAGGTCGCCGAACTGATCGACGTCCACCTCCAGGGCGCGGGCCATGGCCTCGAGGAAGCGGCCCGTGCCGGCCGCGCACTTGTCGTTCATGGCGAAGTCGACCACGGAGCCGTCCGGGGCCAGGAGCACGGACTTGCTGTCCTGGCCGCCGATGTCGACGAGAACCCGCGTGTCCGGCAGCAGGTGCTTCACGCCACGGGCGTGGCAGGTGATCTCCGTGACCGCGGCCAGCCGACCTTCGACCCGGCTGCGACCGTAGCCGGTGGCCACGGTGCCGGCGACGTCCGTTCCGGACAGGCCGGCGTCGCGCAGGGCCTCGTCGCGGGCGCGATCGATGGCGGCCATGTTGCGGGCTCCGGTGGGCACCACGGACCACGAGACCACCGAACCGTCCTCGGCCAGGACCACCGCGTCGCAGGACAGGCTGCCGATGTCGATGCCCAGGTAGTGACTCATGCTCCCGCCTCCCGCCGCGTCAGCAGCATCTCCACGAATGCCTCCAGGCGGGTCTGGAGCTGACCCGCCGAGAAGTTGCGCTCGTCCACGCAGTCCACCTCCAGGTTGAGTACGGGGACGCCGTGCTCGCGCAGGCCCTGCTGCACCAGGCCACGGGTGCCCGTGCCCTGACGGCAGCCCCAGTGGCAGGGATTGACCACCCCGTCGATGTCGTGCTGCTGCACCATACGCCACACGTTGTCCACGCGCCTGCGCGCGGACAGCATGAGCGGCGAGGACAGGGTGCGTCGGGCCATGCCGGTGAACGGATCGTCGGGGTCGATGGCGTCCCACCACACGTCGTTGAGCTCGTCGGCGACCACGTGGGCGCCGTACTCGTCGGCCAGCAGGTCGGCGAGCGGGTTGCGGAACTGGATGCGGTTCTGCAGCCACAGCAGCCGGACCGACTCACGTCCGCCCAGGTCCTCCTTGGCGGACAGCTCGTCGCGGTAGGCCTCGGCCACGGTCAGGCCCGCGGGGGTGCCGAACATCAGCGGCAGCGTGATGCCCACGTTGACCATGTCTCGGCGCCGCGCCGGCGTCGGGCTGCGACCGGCCACGTCGAACAGCTCCACCATGACCTCCCGGGTCCGGTTGGACAGGTCCATGGCCGCGCGCAGGCGGTCTCCATCCAGGGGCTGGTCGAGGCGTTGCTCGACGAAGCGCGCGAGGGCGCGGTACTGCTCGGCGAGGAATGCCACCGCGTCGTCGTCGTCGTGTGGGGGTACGTGGATGGCGAACAGCGGCCGGTCGTGTCGCGTGGCGATCTGCTCGACCACGGCCAGCCCGCCGGAGCAGGGACAGGAGGTGCCGACCACGAAGTCCGGATCCGGCATCAGCCCGGCCATGTCCGCGGCCAGCACGGCCCGGTGGTAGGCGCAGCTGTCCGTGGAGTATCCGGCCTGCTCGGCCGCTCCGATCATGCCCCCAGCCATGCCCGTGGACGCCAGGGTCGCGCCCACGAACTCCACGAAGCACGGGGTGACGTCCATGGCCGCCAGCAGATCGTACGGCGTGGCGATGCCGCACCATGCGACGCGGTGCTCGCCGTCGAAGAGGCGCACGCCCAGGCGCGCGAGCTCCAGGGTCAGCAGCTTGCGGGCCACGGTGTCACCCGGGTCGTTGGCGAGCCTGTCCTCCACCCCCTCGGCCACGTCGCGGTAGTAGTCCAGGATCATGGCGCCTCCCTCAGCATCTCGACGAACGCTTCGATACGGGTTCGTTGCTGGCCGAGCGCACCGAGCGTGCAGTCGCCCTCCAGCACCAGCAGCGGCACACCGGCCTGCTGGAACGCGTCCCTCAGCGCGGGCAGGCGAAGCAGGTAGGGGTCGCAGAACTTGACCACGTGGGCCACGGCCCCGCGCGCGCCGTGCTCGTGGACCAGGGAGAGCGCCTGTTCGGCCAGGGCGTCGGGGCGGTCCGGGGACAGGGTTCGCGCGCACAGGGGCCGGTCGAGCGTGGCTGCGGCCAGCTGACCGAGCACCGGACGATCGGCGTCCAGATCCACGCGGGTGAACTGACGGGAGCCGGAGCACAGGTCGTCGCCCACGATGCGCGCGCCGCATTCCTCCAGCAGCGCTGCCCCGTCCGCGCCGGGCATCACGTTGCCGAACAGGGTCAGGGGCACGCTGTCCGGCGTTCCGGGCACGGGCGAGGAGGTCAGCTCGCGCTCGAGGGCGTCGAGGATCATGTCGGGCGGCTCCTCACCGGCCCGCTCGACCCAGGACTGCCAGCGCGCCCGGCCACCCTGCAGCGTGCCGGTGGCCGCGCGTGCACCCAGCTGAGCCAGCCTGTCCTGCAGGCGTTCGTAGAGACGGATGGAGGCGATCAGGGCCTCGTCATCCACCCGCTGACCACCCCACGCCAGCAGCTGCTCGGCGAGGCGGTCGAGCTGGCCTGCCAGGTAGACCACGCTGCTCTCCGAGCGATGGATCGGCAGGTCCAGCAGGAACACGCGGTCGTCGCCCACCTCGCTGGCCCACGCATTGGCCAGCCGTCGCATGGCGTCGCAGCTGTTGACGAACACGGTACCGGTCAGGGGCGGCAGGTCGTCGGCCAGCTGCCTGTCGAGTACCCGCTTGAC
Source organism: uncultured Rickettsiales bacterium (assembly GCA_964639985.1). Classification (GTDB taxonomy): domain Bacteria; phylum Myxococcota_A; class UBA796; order UBA9615; family CAYRNR01; genus CAZXHG01. Next base: position 29,588 of record CAZXHG010000055.1, on the reverse strand, counting down.
CTCCGGGCACAGGTTGTCGTGCAGCAGCGCGCCCGCCTGGTCCTCGACCGTGGTGCGCGGGAGGATCCGGTACGGCATGAAGCCCGCGGCGTGCAGCAGCGGCAGCGGCGTGTACGAGCAGGTGTATCCCAGCTTCATCGGTCACCTCGTGGCGTTGGCCAGGACCTGGCCGAGGATGCGCTTGAACGTCTCGGTGTCGTCATCGTCCAGGCCGTCAGTCATGCGTTCGAGGGTGGTGGTGACCACCTCGGTGACCGGCTGTTCGGCGTGGCGCCCCTCGTCGGTGAGGAACACCCGCCAGGCCCTGCGGTCCGTGGGGTCGGGCTGGCGCTGTAGCAGGCCGTCCCGCTCCATGCGGTCCACCAGTCCGGTCATGGTCGAGGGCTCGAGGCCGGCACAGCGACCCAGTTCACCGACCTTGCGGCCATCCTCGGACCACAGGCACATCAGCGCGCCGAGGTAGGCGGGACGGACCCGGTCGAAGCCGACCTCGGCCAACGCCCGGCGCATGACCGCGGTGGTGGCCAGGCTGGCGCGGGTCAGCAGGTAGTAGGGGCAGTCGACGATCGCCTGGTCTGCCATGCTGTTCTCCTTTGTGATCGTATTTTACGCATACGAAATATTTGCACAAGGATATTTCGAGTGGCGGGAAACCGTGTGGGAGAGGGGAACTAGTTGGCCGTGAGGATCAGCGTGCCGGTGATGAGCACGTCGTCCGTACCGGCGCCGCCCACGTTGCTGACCGTGGCTGCGACGCCGAGGGAGTCATCGTCGATGCTGCCGGCGACGGCGAAGGTGGTGTCGTCGAAGAACTCATCGGAGATGTCGGTCAGGTACAGGGTGCCGCCGCCATCGATGCTGCCGTCGCCCACATCACAGGTGAATTCCAGCGGTACCGAGTACTCGCCCCATCCCCACCCGTCATCGATCACGCAGGCGCCAGAGCCCACCAGGCTGGTCCGGCTCGCGTCGAGAACCCCGGTGATCCCGCCCTCGCAGGGGGTCTCCAACATCCACACCTCGCTGGTGAGCAGCAGGTCGATGTCGCCGGACAGGGAGACATCCACGGCCGTGTCGTCGTCGCCCGTGGTGTCGTCATCCCCGGGCTTGGTGTCGTCATCGTCCGCTTCGGTCGTGTCGTCGTCCGTCGGAGCGTCGTCGTCGTCCGTCGCGGTGTCGTCGTCCCCCGCGCAGTCGGGCGAACCGAAGCAGTCCGGGTCATCGCAGTCGTACAGGCCATCGCGGTCGTTGTCCGCGTGGTCGATGCACTCGTTGGCCAGATCGCCCTCCATGCGTACGCAACTGGTCAGCACCAGGGGCACGAGCGCGAGCATGGCGAGGCAACGGCCTGGCATCGGGGAACCCTCCGGAGACGAGGATATCAGATCCAGGGACGCTGGGATCTCAATCCACCAGCGCCAGCAGAGCCTCGAGCACCACGCGGTCGGCTTTGGGGAAGGCGAAGTCCCGCAGTCTCCCGGGCTCGACCCAGCGCCAGTCGTCACAGCCGATGGCCCGGGGGCGGCCGCGGCTGTGGCGGCACAGGAAGGTGTGCAGGGTGATGCGGAAGTGGGAGTAGGCGTGGTCCACGGCGATGAGCGGCCTCTCGATGCGGATGGTGATGCCCAGCTCCTCGTCGATCTCGCGCAGCAGGCACTGCTCCAGGGTCTCCCCGGGCTCGACCTTGCCGCCGGGGAACTCCCACAGCCCGCCGAGCATGGCCTCGGCCCGGCGCTGCGTGATCAGGATGCGGTGGCCGCGGCGGATGACCGCCGCGGTCACGTCCTTGTGGGGGATGGTCTTCTTCGGTGGCCGCAGGGGGAAGTCCGCGGGTGAGCCCTGGGCCCGGGCGTCGCACAGGTCCGCGACCGGGCAGGCTGCGCAGTCGGGATCGCGGGGCGTACAGACCGTGGCGCCCAGCTCCATCAGGGACTCGTTGAACGCGCCGGGGCGCGCGTCGGGCACCAGGGCCTCGGCCGTGGACCACAGCCATCGCTCCACGGTCGCGGTACGCGGATCCTCACCCACGGCCCACAGCCGACACAGGACCCGTCGCACGTTGCCGTCCACGATGGGTGCGGGCCGGTCGAAGGCCACCGAGCGGATGGCGCCCGCGGTGTAGCGGCCCACGCCGGGCACGGCTCGCAGCGCGTCGAGGTTCCGCGGCACCCGCGCCCCACCGTCACGCACCAGGTGCTCGGCGCCGGCCTTGAGGTTGCGCGCCCGGCGGTAGTACCCGAGCCCTTCCCAGGCCTTGAGCACGTCGTCGAGATCCGCCTCGGCCAGCGCGGCCACCGAGGGGAATCGCTCGACGAACCGCTCGAAGTACGGCACCACGGTCTCCACGCGGGTCTGCTGCAGCATCACCTCGGAGATCCACACGCGGTAGGGGTCGCGATCGCGCCGCCACGGCAGGTCGCGGTGGCCGGCGTCGAACCACGCCAGCAGGGCGTTCGTCAGGCGTTCACAGCGGTCGGTGACGTCGGGCAGGGGCACGGGTGGCTACTGGTCGTCCCAGGACCACTCCGCCGGGATCAGGTCGCGGCCGGTCACGGTGAACACCGCCTCGCCGAAGTCGTCCTCGTCGCCCTCGAAGAAGGCGTGGCCCCCGTTGCCCGTGGTCTGCGACAGCAGGAACTCGCCGGGCAGGTACGCGGTCACCTGGGCGCCCTCCACGGCCTCCCCCGCGCGATCGGTGACCGCCACGTCCACCTCGTCCTCGCTGACCTCGACGTTCAGGTAGACCAGCTCGGGGATGTCCGACCACAGCTGCACGGATGGATCACCCAGGACCACGGTGACCAGCTGCTGCCAGCGGTCCACGTTGGCCTCGGTGTGCAGGGCCTCGTCGTCGGAGTAGCGCCGCATCACGTCGCGCACGCAGCTGCCCATGCGCAGGGGCTCGGCGTGCTCGGCGAACATGTCCGTGGCCAGCTCCTGCATGATCAGCGAGAACGACGGGAAGCCGATGCCCAGGTGGGTGCTGCCCATGTACACCACCCCGCCGGTCCCCCCCTTGACGTACTCCTCGCCCGAGCTGTCCTGGCCATCGTAGGTGAAGCGGCCGCCGAGGCACTCGCAGGTGATCAGCACGTTGGGGCGCTCTCCGTTGGGGATCTCGGCCACGTTCTCGGCGCCCACCACCGGCCCCATGGTCAGCTCGTTGCCGTGGCCCATGTGGTAGGTGATGGCGTGACCCTCGGTCAGGGCGTCGACCCACCCGTCCATGGTCAGCTCCTCGGCGTGCTCGTGGTCCTCCCAGTCCTCGTACAGGCGGGTCAGGCGCAGGTGCTCGGGCAGCTGCGGCACCACGATCAGCTCGATGCCGGCGCTGGCGTACACGCCCATGCCCGCGTAGGAGGCCGACAGCAGCACCTTGTCCTGGTAGTCGGCGCGGGGGTAGCGCTCGTAGGCCTGCAGCTTGTAGGCGTAGGCCTGTACCTCTTCGGCGGTCTCCACGGGCAGTCGCCCCAGGGCGATGTCGGGCAGCAGGTCGGCGGAGTCCTCGGTCTCCCCGTACTCGCCGTCGCCGTCCGGATCCCAGTCGCCGTCCAGGTCGGCGAAGTACATGTCCGAGGTGACCCAGTCCTCCTCGTACACGGCCTCGGCGTCGACCATCACCGTGGCCCACACGTCGCGGTGGGGCATGGCCCCGGCGTCCCCGGCGAGGATCACGTACTCGATCCCGTCACCCTCCCACCGCGCCCGCAGGTAGTCCTTGAGCGCGGCCGCGTCGTCCGACCCGTTGCCCTCGGCGAGGGCGTCCGACAAGGCCACCACCTGCGAGGGGATGCCGGTGCGATTTCGCCAGTCCGCGATCTCCTGCACGTCCTCCACGAGATCGTCCGGGGCGACGTACAGCGCGGTCGGGGCGGACAGCAGGTCGCCCTCGACGGACGGGCCGGCGGTACAGGCCAGCAGACACAGGGGGGACAGCAGGACGAGTCGTCGCATCGTGGCTCCCATCGCCAGGGTCTGAACTATGATCGGCCCGTCCCTCGCGCGCAAGCGGACTTTCGTCCACACTGCCTGCACGAGGCTCCCCGCGCATGGCCCACCTGTTCCGAGCGCCGCAGCAGAACGTGCCGTTCCTGGATGGCCTGCGCGCGCTGGCGATCCTGGCGGTGATCGCGTTCCACTCCCTGATCCAGGCGCCGGAGCTGGCGTTCGCCGTGCGCGACTCGGCGATCGGTCGGGTGATGCTGCGCGGCGGCATGGGCGTGGACCTGTTCTTCGTGCTCAGCGGGTACCTGATCGGCGGGCAGCTGCTACGGGAGGGGCTCGAGTCGGGCCGGGTGGGGCTGGGTCGGTTCTACGTCAAGCGGTTCTTCCGCATCTTCCCGGCCTACTACCTGGTGCTGGCCGCGGTCTGCGCGTGGGTGCTGTGGCAGCCGTTCTACGACGCGATCCTGCGGGGCACCGACCCGGGCGCGGCCATCGGCCTGGCCTGGTCCAACGTGCTGTACCTCAACAACTACGCCGGCAGCCGGGTGATGCCCTGGAGCTGGTCCCTGGCCGTGGAGGAGCACTTCTACCTGGTGGTGCCCCTGCTCGTCGGCCTGGTGCTGGTGCGTATCCCGGCGGCCGCCCGCACCGCGCTGTTGTGGGCGTTGTTCGTGGTGCCGTGGGTGGCACGCTACCTCGCGTGGCAGTCCCTCGGCATCGATCCGATCCCCACGGGCGTCGTGCCGGGCGAGAACGTGGACCGCGCAGCCGACGCCGTGGCCTGGATGGACCGGGTGGCCGTGCCCTCTCACACTCGCTTCGATGGGCTGGTGGTGGGGGTGCTGTGCGCCAACGCGCAGGTCAGCTCCGAGCGTGCGCGCCGGCGCTGGAGCGGCGCGGGCGGTCTGGCCCTGACCGGCCTGGCCCTGCTGGTGCTGTGGGTCTACCTCGCTGGCAAGGGGGGGCAGCCCATCGGACCGGTGGCGTCGACCATGCTGTTCGGCCCGGCCGCGCTGGCGTTCGGAGGCCTGCTGCAGCACTGCCTGTATCGGGAGCGCTCCTGGCTGCGCCGCGTGCTGTCGTTCCGCGGGTTCTACCCCGTGGCCCGCGTGTCGTACGGCATGTACCTGCTGCACCCCATCCTGATCGCGGCCCTGGGGGTCACCGCGCTGCACCCGTGGCTGGCCGGGGTGGGGCACCCGCTGCTGGCTGCGCTGCTGCTGGTCGCCCTGAACACGGCCGTGGCCTACGTCGCGGCCGTGGTGATGTTCCTGGGGTGGGAGTGGCCGATGATGCGGCTACGGGAGCGGGTCCTCAGAACTGTCCGAACATGAAGCCGAACGTCAGGTAGGTCAGCCCGCGGTGGAAGCGGGTCGTGTCGTTGTCCAGGGGCACGGGGTGCCACTGGTACGACAGCCTCACCTCGAAGCCGAACACCCCCTTGCCCAGGTGCAGCCCCATGCCGGGCTCCACGTACAGGCCGTACCCGCCGCCCCCGACCACGCCGCCGAGGTGGAGCTCGAGGATCCCCGGCAACGGGATCACGCCGTCGAGTAGGAAGCCGCCGGTCCCGATGCCGACTCGCGGGTCGTAGAACCCCTCGCCGCCGATGCGCAGGAACGGCCCGATGTAGCTCACCCCGCGTCCTCCGAAGCCGACCGTGACCGCGGGGGCATGCGGCAGCTCGATGCCCGAATAGGCTGGCACGTAGCCGGGCCGGATGCAGAATCCGCCGCCGCCCCGGGCAGCGGCCGGTGCAGCGATCAGCGTGGTGCAGGTCAGCAGGGCGGCGGCGGTCAGGATCGTCATCGTGCGGGCCATGGCACAACCTCCAGGGTTCCACCCTAGCCGGCGAGGGGTTGCCGCTCCACTACCTCGGGATTACCGGTTCATGGTCGCATGACCGCGCGTGTGCGCCCGTGCTAGCATGCCCGCTCTTCGCCAAGGACGTCGGTGAATGCGGATCAAGTTCGTCTACCCCTCGTGGGACCGTCCCAGCCAGTGCCACCCGGAGCTCGCCGCGGTCGACGCGAGCCCCTACATCGGCACGCCCTCGCTCGCCGTGGCCTCGCTCGCCGCGGTCACCCCGGACGAACACACCGTCTCCTTCCACGACGACCGCGTGACCACGGTGGAGCCTCGACCCGACGCCGACCTGGTGGCCATCCCGATGTTCACGCCGTCGGCGGAGCGGGGCTTGGAGCTCGCCGACCACTATCGGGCGCTCGGTGTCCCGGTGGTCGCGGGCGGCATCTTCACCTCGCTGATGCCCGACGTGGTGCAGCCCCATGTGGACTCCCTGTGCATCGGCGAGGGCGAGGGCGTGTGGCCGCAGATGCTGGCCGACCTGGCCGCCGGCGAGCTGAAGCCGCGCTACCGCGCGGGCAACGACCTCGACCTCGGCACCCTCGGCGTGCCGCGCTACGAGCTGTACCTGCGGTGGGTGGACGAGCTGCGCCGTACACAGCAGGCCGACTACCCCGACCTCGACTTCCCCGTGCAGATGAGCCGCGGTTGCCCGGTGCCCTGCGATCACTGCGTCGTGCCGTACTACCTGGGGCCCACCATCCGCTACGCGCCCCCCGAGCACATCCGCGCGTGCTTCGAGGAGCTGATGTCGTCCGGGAACTGGCGGGGCGCCACCCTGATCGAGGACGTACAGGCCCTGCCATCGGCGCGGGTGCAGCAGCACCTGCAGGCCGTGGCCGAGGCTTGCGCCGACCTGGACACGCGGGTCGCGTACATCGGATCGAGCCCCCAGTTCCTGCGGTACGCCTCGGACCCGTTCTTCGCTGCGCTGGAGTCGCTGGGCGTGTTGCAGGTGTACACCATGTTCGGCTTCGGCCCCACGTCGCGGCGGGCCACCGCCCGGGACGCCACGGCCGCCGAGGTGCAGGTGGTGGTCGACGCGGTCCGCCGCGTGCAGGACCACGGCCTGGAGATGTACGCCTCGTTCGCCATCGGCCAGGAGGACGAGGACGACAGCGTGTACGACCGGGTGATGGCGATCTGCGAGCAAGCCGACATCCGCGTGGCGGAGTTCGCCGTCACCACCCCCTACCCGGGCACGCCGGCGTGGAAGCGCCTGTCGGCCGAGGACCGCATGCTCGGCCGCCCGTGGCGGGAGTTCAACGACGCGCACGTCACCTTCGAACCGGCGCACATGAGCGCCGACACGCTGCAGCGCATCTACCTGGACCTGTGGCGTGACTTCTACCGCGATCGCCCGCGCTCCAAGTGGCCAGTGCAGCTGTGAACAGGTAGGTCGGCTCAAGCGAAGCGGAGCCGACATCCGCGCCCTCCCTCCCTCAGAGATCATCCGAATAGAGCACCACCCTGTTGCGACCCGTCTCCTTGGCCGCGTACAGCGCCTTGTCCGCCTGGAACAGCAGGGTCTGCTCGTCCATGGAGTGCTCGTGGCCCAGCTTGGCCACGCCAACGCTGAGGGTGGCCTGGATCTCGAAGTCGCGGTGGTTGACCCGGTGCTTCTCCACGGCCACGCGGATGCGCTCGGCCAGCGCGACCAGGCCCTCGGTGTCGGTCCCGCGCACGAGGATGCAGAACTCCTCGCCGCCGTAGCGGAAGACCGCGTCCTCGGAGCGCACGAGCATCAGCAGGGTCTCCCCCACCTCGGCCAGCACCTGGTCGCCGGCCGGGTGGCCGCACTGGTCGTTGATCAGTTTGAAGTGGTCCAGATCCAGCAGCAGCATGCCCAGCTGCACGCCGTGGCGCCGGGCGTAGTGCATCTCCTGCTGGAGCCGCTGCTGGAACTGGTAGCGGTTGCCCGTGCCGGTGAGCGGGTCGGTGGTGATCGTCTCGGACAGCTTCTGCACGGCGGCCAGCCCCAGTGCATCCAGCGCGGTGAACTCCAGGATCGTGTTGGTGGCGATCTGGATGCGGCACTTCCCGGGCAGGTACACGGTCTGCATGATGCGGTGGCCGTCGACGAAGGTGCCGTTGAGGCTGCCCAGGTCGGTGACCTGGTAGTGGCCGTCGGCCAGCACCAGCCGGGCGTGGTGCCGGGAGATCGACTCCTCGGCGAACGAGAAGTCGGCCGTGCTCCCTCGGCCCAGGGTGCCGCCGCCCGGGCCCACGAAGATCAGCCGTCCAGCCTCTCCGCCGGTCAGCACCGTGATCGAGGCCCCCACCGTGGACGTGGCCAGTTCCGGGACCGCGTCCACGGACACGGTCACGAACGTGGTGGTCCTCTCGCTGGCGAACCTGCCCTTGTCCTCTGCCACGTCGTCGCTCTCCAGGGCGGAAAAGGCCGCTGCCTCATGGTATTCCTTGAGGGCCGCAGCGGCCAGCCCTCGGGGCGGGATCGCCGCGGGACCGGAGGAACGATGGACAGGTACATGACGATGCTGGAGGAGAACCCCAACCTCTATGCGGTGGTGATCCTGGTCGCTGCCTTGCTGATCGGTGCGGCCGTGGATCTGATCGTCACCCGGGTGATCCGCCGGCTGGTGGCGCGCACCAAGACCACCCTCGACGACGTGGTGATCGACTCGGTGCGCCGTCCGCTGTTCGTGACCGTCCTGTTCGGCGGCCTGGGCATGGCGGTCACGCACCTCGCCCCCAGCGAGTCGGTGCTCTACGTGACCCAGGCGCTGCTGATCTCCGTGGCGGTGCTGATGTGGTCCGGTGCGTTCTTCAAGAGCGGCAAGGCGGTGCTCGCCGCGCTGGCGGGCAACCACGAGCGCTTCCCGCTGGTCAACACACGCACCATCCCGCTGTTCGACATCGCGATCAAGACGGTGGTGGTGGCGGGCGCCTCCTACGGCGTGCTGCTCGCCTGGGACGTGGACGTGACCGCCTGGCTGGCCTCGGCCGGGGTGCTGGGTATCGCCATCGGTTTCGCGGCCAAGGACACGCTGGCCAACCTGTTCTCGGGGATCTTCATCCTGGCCGACGCGCCGTACAAGCTCGGCGATTTCATCAACCTCGACAGCGGCGAGCGGGGCCAGGTGGTGGACATCGGTATCCGTTCCACACGGCTGCTGACCCGCGACGACATCCAGATCATCGTGCCCAACGCGGCCATCGCCAACTCCAAGATCGTCAACGAGACCGGCGGGCCGCACGATCTGGAACGGATCCGGGTCAACATCGGCGTCGCCTACGGTAGCGACGTGGATCAGGTACGCGAGGTGCTCATGAAGGCCGCGCGCGAGGCCACCTGGGTCATCAACGACCGCAAGGACATCGAGCCACGGGTGCGTTTCCGTACCTTCGGCGACGCCGCGCTGAACTTCCAGCTGATGGGCTGGATCGAAGAACCGGTGCTGCGCGGCCGCGCCCTCGACGACCTCAACCAGCGGGTCTACGAGGGCCTGGTCGACGCCGGCATCGAGATCCCGTACCCCCAGATCGTCGTGCACCGCGCCAACGACGGGGAGTGAGACCCGGGAGTCGGGTCGGTCTCTCCGCTCGCTGCGTTCGCTGACCCGACTATGAAGAGGTCGGCAGGTGCGGGCGCATCATCGGGCCGACGTCGCCCACGGGGTCCACGCCGGAGCGGCGGGCCAGCAAGGTGATGTCGAGGATGATGTGGTTGGTGGCCACGTCCACCAGGGAGGGGTTGGAGGTGACCACGGCCTGGTTGTCCGCATCGGGCTCGGTGCCGCCGATCAGCGCCTCGCGGCGGTCCACCACCACCAGGGCCTTGTGGGACCAGTTGGCCTTCTCCGTGTCGTCGCCGACGTCGTCGATCCAGGTGGCGAATCCGGGCAGGTCTGCGCCCACCTTGTCGGGGCTGTGCAGCACCCGGTGCAGATCGCGGTCGGCCACGTGCTCGAACGCGGGCAACAGGCGCCGCAACTCCCGGTCCCACAGGGAGCAGTACACCGACTGCTCGGCCGTGCGGATCATGGCGTCGATGCGGGCCAGCACCTCGTCGTAGCGGCCCACGATCCACACCGGCTCGGGCTGGGCCCGGCTGGGGATCGACTTGAGGTGCTCGGCGAGCGCGTCGAGGCGGGAGCCGGTGCTGCGACGCAGGTGCTCCACCAGCTTGGCCGGCGTGGTGGGCATGTAGCGCGCCGGCCGGTCGCCCACGGCGAACGCGGCGCCCGCGTTCTCCAGCTTGCGCAGCACGGTGTACACGGCGCTGCGCGGGATACCGGAGATGGAGGCGACCTCGTACCCGGTCAGGCCGTCGCCGTTGCCTTCCAGCAGGGTGACGTAGGCCAGCGCCTCGTTGCGCGCGAATCCCAGCTCCACGAGCCGGGCGATGCTGTCTTCATGCACGTCGTTCGTCTCCGTCCGAGGCTCAGTCCACGCACTCGGTGAACACCTCGAAGTAGGAGTTGTCGATCGGGTTGGAGACCCGGGCTGCGGCGACGTTGGTCCCGTACTGCAGGTAGTCGGTCACGTCCACGGGGGCGACGGAGATCGACGCGCTGCAACCGGCGTTGTCGTTGACGCAACCCTCCTCCTGCCACTCGCCACCCCATTCTCCCACGAGTTCGCCGTTGAGGTAGAACGCCATGCCATCGTCGGACTGCATGGACAGGAAGAGAGCGGGCGGCAGCACGTCCAGTTCGAACGTGGCGCGATAGACCTTGTCGTAGCCGGACGTGATGTGCCCCTGATCCGGCATGGACACCGTGGAGTAGTCCACCATCACGTAGTCGGGGTCGTAGAACGCGCGGCCGTTGCCGTCGGCCGGATCGTCCTCGTGGCCGAACGGCATCGATCCCCACCACTGCCAGTCGGCCCAGATGGTTTCTTCGCACGGGGGGAGCTCCTCTGGATCCTCCTCGGGCGGCAGCTCCCACAGGTTCGCCTCGGGACCCCCCTCGGCGTACACGTCGGGCTCGTCGATCGGCTCCTCGGGCGGCTCCGGCTCCTCGGGCGGCTCCTCCTCCTCGTATTCCGGTTCGTCGCCCCAGTTGTTGAGGTCGTAGTCCATGCAGCCCGTGGTCACGGCCAGCATCATCAGGGGGGCGGTCAGCAGCAGACTGCGGAGCATCCAGGTGGTGATGGTGGTCATGGGTTCGTCCTCCCGGGTCGAGTTGTAGTGACTCAAATCAGAGTTACTAGCTTGTGTAGAGTAGATCCTCTTGCCCCCCGGATCAACCGTTTTCTCGGGGGTGCAGCGATGCACCCCGAGCCGATCGATCGCCGGATCCGCGTGCTAAGGTGCGGCCATGAGGCAGGTGAAGAACATGCGCGCGACGCGAACTGGATGGGCCCGGCTGCTGGTGGCTGCCGTGGCGCTGCTGTGGGTGACCTCGGCCAGCGCCGACCCGGACGTGACCAACCGGCCCGACTGCGGGCTGAACGACGACCCGTGCCCGGACTTCACCCTGGCCGACGTCAACCCCACCTCGCCGACCTACGGCCAGGAGATCACCCTGTCGGATCTGCAGGGCAAGGTGGTGTTCCTGATCTTCGTGCGCAGCAGCTGCGGCCACTGCCAGTCCCTGTCCACGTACCTGAACACGTACCCGTCCGAGAACCAGGCCACCTGGGGGGACGACGTGGTCCTGCTGTTGATCAACATGGTCGGGTACGAGGCGGACATCGAGGAGTTCTGCGCCCTGCACGACCTGCCCACACTGCAGGACACCGCGGCCGTGGCCGCGGCCGATCACGTGGGCGGCTCGCTGTACTGGAACTACGTGCTGAAGACCGACGGCACGCTGCAGGCCATGTACTACTCGCTGTACCTGCCCACCGACGAGCAGCGGCTGCTCGGCGACATCGACACGGCCCTGGGGCGGACCCGGTGAACCCACGGTCCCTGCTGGTGCTGGGCCTGGTCGGCCTGCTGGCGGCGGGCCTGGCCTGCATCCGCAAGGACCCCTCCCTGACCCCGCCGGACGACGACACCGACGACTGCCCCGAACCGTTCACCGACCCCATGACCGAGGTCTACGACGAGGTGTACAACCCCGACGGCGTCTGGCGCGAGCACGACCCTTCCGTGGACGGCGAGCTGTGCTTCGACTGCCACCTGTGCGCCAACGGCGAAGCCCTGCCGATCGACAACACCCACTTCGTGTGCAAGCACTGCCACGACGAGAGCGGGGGCGTGATCGACGCCGAGGGCTGCCTGTGCGGCGATCTCGACTGCGAGGTCGATCCCCCGATCCTGACCTGCAACGAATGTCACACCGACGGCTGCAATGGCTACGCGTCCGCCGACCAGATGAATGCCCTGTGCGACTTCTGCCACGTTCCCCCCGGAGGTGAGCGATGAATCGATGGTCCCCCCTGCTGACCCTGCTGCTGGCGCTGGGCCTGGGCTGCCCTTCGGAGGAGCCCGCCGACGACGACTCCACGGCCACGGACGACGACGTCACCGACGACGACGACGACGATGACGACGACGACTTCACCGAGCAGCCCCCGGGCTGCCTGGCCGACCCCGGCCCCGAGCCCGGCCCGGACATCTGCGCCGAGGAGGCCCCGTGCCGCTGGGACGGCGTGGGTGACGGCGCCTACTTCGGCTTCGCCATCAGCGCGGGCGGCGACTTCGACGGCGACGGCGTGCCCGACTTCGCGGTCGGGTCCAAGGGCTACACCGACTTCGAGGAGGAGGGGGCGGTCCTGCTGTACGCCGGCACCTCGACCACGGAGGACGAGCCCCCGCAGCCCGGCGTGTTCGTGGGCAACCAGCCCCTGGCCTTCGCCGGCTTCTCCACGGCCCTGGTGGGGGACATGAACGGCGACGGGTACGACGAGCTGGTGGTGGGCGCCACCGGCGTGGAGGACATCCCGGGCGTGGACGACCTGTCCTCCAACGTGGGCTCGGCATGGCTGATCTACGGCGGCGAGCTGCCCGACCCGGATCCGACCACGGGCGAGGTGGTGCTGGAGCCGGCCACCGTGTTCTACGGCGAGAACTACTACGCGCGCGTGGGCTGGACCATGGCCGGCGCGGGCGACGTCAACGGCGACGGCCTGGGCGACCTGCTGCTCAGCGGCGAGCTGCAGTGGTACGACGCCGAGGAGGGGGAGCAGTACCGCCAGGGGAGGGCCTACCTGTTCTTCGGCCGCGCGGACGGCTTCGCCGAGGCGGTCAGCGTGTCCGAGGCCGACGTGGTGCTGGACGGCGACCAGGAGCTGGACGGCAGCACGCCCGGCGAGATGGCCGGCGCGTCCCTGGCCGCTGGGCACGACCTCGACGGCGACGGCGTGCCCGACCTGGTGATCGGCGCGCCGTACAACGGCGCCTATGCCGGCCGCGTGTACGTGGTCTCGGGCGCGGCCGTGGCCGCGGGCGGCAGCTTCGAGCTGGCCGACGTGGGGGTGATGCTGGCCGACTCGGCCTCCTACGACGCGTTCGGCTGGTCCGTGGGCTCGGTGGGCGACATCACCGGCGACGGCCTCGGCGACATCGCCGTGGGCGTGCCCGGCCACGACACGCCCGGCGACAACTCGGGCGCGGCCATCCTCTACGCCGGTACACCCGACCTCGCCCTGGGCATCGTGCCAGAGCCCATGGCCACCATCGTCGGTGAGTGGGACGAGCACGACTTCGGCATGCGCATGATCGGCGCGGACATCGACGGTGATGGCCTGCGGGACCTGGTCGCGTCGGCCATCTACGCCCACGAGGGGTTCGCGGGCAAGGCGGGCCGGGTGTACGGGTTCGCCCACCGGGACGAGGCGTCCTGGGCGGACGTCACGTCCGCGTCCCAGGCCGAGGCGGACTATGCGGGCGCGGGCGTGCGGGACTACATGGGCTTCGGCCTGGCCGCGGCCGACTTCGACAACGACGGCACCGACGACCTGCTCATGGGCAGCGCCTATCACGACACCGAGGATGCGGAGGATCAGGGCCGGGTCTACCTGTTCTGGGGCGGCGACCTGCCCTGATGCCCGGCCCGTTCCCCATTGACTCGGTCCAGCGGCTGGACTGTGTCGACGGCATGCGCCAGCTGCCCGACGACTGCGTGGACCTGGCCGTGTGCGACCCACCCTACAACGCCTCCAAGGGCGGCGCGTGGTCGTGGGACAGCGCAGCGAAGCTGCCCGGGTTCGGCGGTGACTGGGCCAAGGTGGCGGCCGGCTGGGACGACATGAGCCTGGGCGACCACCTGGCGTTCACCGCGGCCTGGGTGGCCGAGGTGAAGCGGGTGGTACGGCCCACGGGCTCGCTGTGGGTGCACGGCACCTACCACAACATCGGCATCATCAACGTGGCCCTGCAGCTGGCCGGCGTGGAGATGATCAACGAGGTGGTGTGGTTCAAGCGCAACGCCTTCCCCAACCTGTCGGGCAGGCGCCTGACCGCCAGCCACGAGACCGTGCTGTGGGCCCACACCGGCGGGGCCAGGAGCCGGCAGTACTTCTTCGACTACGAGGCGGCCAAGGCCATGGAGTGCGCGGGCGACGGGCTGAAGAAGGCCGGCAAGCAGCTGCGCACCGTGTGGGACATCCCCAACAACAAGGGCAAGGGCGAGCTGGTCCACGGGAAGCACCCGACCCAGAAGCCCTTGCGGCTGACGCGGCGCATGCTGCGCATCAGCGCGCGGGAGGGGGCCGCCGTGCTGGTGCCCTTTGCCGGGTCGGGCACCGAGTGTGTGGCCGCCCGGGAGCTGGGCATGCACTACCTGGGCTTCGAGACCGACGAGGCGTACCACGCGCTGTGCCGGCGCCGGCTGGGGCAGACCGCGTGATCCCCTCGCTGGTCAAGTGGACCGGCTCCAAGCGTGGCCAGGCCGCGGCCATCGTGCAGCACTTCCCCGGGCACCGTCGCTACTTCGAGCCGTTCCTCGGGGGGGGCGCGGTGCTGTACCTGGCCGCCCGGCCCGGGGCCGTGGCCGGGGACGCGTACGGGCCGTTGGTGGGGTTGTGGCGGCTCGTACAGGCCGAGCCGGGGCGGGTGGTGGCCGACTACCTCAGCCAGTGGGAAGCGCTGCAGCAGGAGCTGGACCGGATCGACCCGGCGGCCGCGCCGCCGCGCAGTGGTCTTCCGCGCATGTTCTATCGCGTACGCGCGCGGTTCAACGAGGACCACGACCCCCTCGACCTGGCTTTCCTGATGCGCACCTGCGTCAACGGGATCGTCCGCTTCAACCGCGCGGGCGGATTCAACAACTCCTTCCACCTGTCGCGCCGCGGCATGCACCCCGATCGTTATGCACGGGCCGTGCAGGCCTGGCACGAGCGGCTGGAGGGGGTGGAGCTGGTGTGCGGGGACTACGCCGACACCCTGGCCCGGGCCGAGGCCGGCGACCTGGCCTACCTCGACCCGCCCTACGCGGCCAGCCGCCAGCGCTACGCCGCCGACCTCGACCTCGACCGCTTCTTCGGCGTGCTCGACGACCTCAACACCCGCGGCGTGAGCTGGGCCCTGTCTTTCGACGGCCGCCGCGCCGGCCGCGACCTCGGCGTGGCCGTGCCCCGCGAGCTGTACGCTCGCCGCCTGCTGCTGGACGGCGGCCAGTCCGCGGTCAAGCGGGTGCTGGACGGGCCGCTGGAGAGGGTCGAGGAGTCGCTGTACATCGGGCCGAGCTGAGCGGTCCCATCCACCTCGATTCGAGGTCCTGGCTGGGCTGTGACGGCGGTTTGTAATAGGATTCTCGGCGAATCACGTGAAAATAAACAAACCGAGCGAATCGTAAGCGAAATGTGGCATGGCGGATCTCCCTCCTGACGTGACTGCGATCCGACCCCCGATACCCGACTGTTCTCCGGTCGGGTATGCATGCATCGTCACCAGGCACGCTCTTCGTGTCCTTCCCCACTGGCGCTGGTCGTTCGTCCACCGCCGCCACCGCTACCATGCGGTCGAGTCGGATGGAATCGAGCACGTCGTGCTGCCTCCACCGCGTGCTCCCGGCGAGCGGGACATCGATCACCTGCTGTTCGCCCTTCGCCACGAAGGACTGAGCCTACCCATCTGGCGGGCGTGGATCGCAGGGATCGGCACTGACGAGGCGGGACTCCAGGTCGCTGCCGCGATCTCCGAATCCCCGACCGGGGCCTACGCGCGCCGGGCGTGGTTCCTGTTCGAGACGTTGACCGGGCGTCGACTCGAGCTGCCAGACACGAAGCGAGGCAACTACATCCCGCTGATCGATCCGGCGGCGTTCGTCACCGGACCGATCCGGAAGCACCGTAGACAGCGTATCGACGTCAACCTCCTCGGCGACCTCGACTTCAGCCCGGTCGTCCGCCGTGTCGGGGTGGTGGATGCCATGGACGCATCCGAGCTGACGGAGCGGATCCAGACGATCGTGTCCGGACACGATGATGCGACCGTGATGCGGGCCATCTCCTACCTCTACACGCGTGAGACCATGGCGAGCTTCGAGATCGAGCACGAGCGCCCGGCTCGTTCTCGGGCCGAGCGTTTCGTCGCCCTGTTGCGGCTGGCAGCCGACGTTCGGCGGCTGGACGAACCGACGCTCGTGCGGCTTCAGAACGACACGGTCGATCCTCGCTTCGCCCAGGACGGGTGGCGCGAAGACCAGGTCTACGTGGGGGAATCGCTCGATTTCGTCCACGAACGCATCCACTACGTGGCGCCGAAGCCCGACGATCTGGACGAGCTGATGGCACGTCTCCTGGCGCTGGCCGCGATCCTGATCGACGAGGACGGTGTCGATCCGGTCGTGGCCGCGGCCGTGCTCTCGTTCGCGTTCGTGCTCATCCACCCGTTCGACGATGGCAACGGGCGTCTGCACAGGTGGCTGATCCACTGGGTGCTGGCCCGCCGGCGCGTCACGCCTCCCGATGTCGTGGTCCCGGTCTCGGCGGTCATGCTCGCGCGTCGACGGGAGTACGACGAGGTGCTCGAGACCTTCTCCCGACCGCTGATGGAGCGCATCGAGTACGAGCTCGACGATCAGGGCCGGATGAGCGTGGAGGGGGAGACCGCGGCGCTGTACCGCCACCCCGACCTCACGCCGATGGTCGTCGCGTTGTACGACTGGCTCGCCACGGCCATCGACGAGGAGCTGCCGGCCGAGCTGGACTTCCTGGTCGCGCTGTCCCGGGCCAGGGAGGCGATCCTGGACATCGTTGACATGCCCGACCGGCTCGTCGTGCTGTTCATCAAGCTCTGCCGGCAACACGGGGGGCGCCTCTCCCGTCGCAAGCGCCAGCGGCACTTCTCCATGCTCACCGATGACGAGGTCGGGCGCATGGAGCAGGTCGTGGCCGAACACTTCACACGCTGAAACCGGCGCCGGTGTCCTCCGTCCGCTCACGGAGACACCGGGAGTACCGCCCCTGTCCGCTCCTCCGGACACCCGGGATCCGGGGGGTGCGTCGCCGTGCGCGCATTCCCGATCTGGCACGCCTCCTGCAGTCCTCCCCAGCAACATTCGAACGCGCAATCGAGGCGATAGGAAAAGGGGACGGACGATGCATACCGACACCATCGAGACCAAGGCGATCTTCTCCCAGGCCGACCATCACCTCCGCGTGGGGATCGTGAAGGAATCCCGGCTGGTCGCCGACCGGCGGATCCCGTTCGGCGACGACGTGACCGTGGGCCCGGACGCGGACGCCACCTTCCAGCTGCCCACCGAGGCGCGCGAGCTGTTCGTGTGCTGCTCGGACGGCTACCACCTGGTGCACGACCGCCGCATGAGCGGCCGCATCTACATGGGCGGCGCCGTGCTGACCCTGGACCAGCTGGCCGACGGCGACGGCGTGCAGACCGTGCACCTGGGCACCTCCGACCGTGGCAAGGTGCAGGTGGGCGACGCCACCGTGCTGTTCCAGTTCGTGTCCGCGCAGCCGAAGCCGACCCCGGACCACCTGGACTACTCGCCCGTGGGCCAGATCGACTGGGCCTTCTGGGGGTTCGTGATCTTCTCCTTCGTGGTCAACATCGCGGGCTACGCCTACATCCAGACCCGGCCGGCGATGCCGCCCGTGGTCAGCATCGAGGCCATCCCCGAGCGGATGGTGGAGGGCGGGTACATGCCCAAGGAGGTGCTGGACGCGTACCTGAAGTCCCTGGACATCCCCACGGACGAGCCCGTGAACGAGACGCTGCCTCCGGTGGAGGTGCCGGCGCACATGGTGCCGGGCGCGCAGCAGGATGATGCGGTGGCCGACAACGAGGGCGGGGAGGGGACGGCGACGGACGACGGCGAGGCGGGCGTGGGCGGCGGCCTGGATCGCGAGGCGCAGGTGGCCGCGGCGCGCGAGCGGCTCATGGGACAGGGCCTGCCCGGCGTGATGGCCGGTGTGGGCGGCGTGGAGACCCTGCTGGGCCACGACGACCTCGAGGGGCAGATCGACCGCTCCCTCAACGGCGTGCGCGAGCACGACGCGGCCGGCCGGCAGGTGGCGGGCGGGCTGCGGCACGTGACCCAGCCGGGTCAGGCCGGGACCATCGGCGAGCACGGTGGCTTCACCGTGGGCGACGCGGGCCAGGTCGGCCGCCAACAACAGGCGGTGGTCGCGGACCTCGAGTTGGAGGAGCCGGTGCTGGACACGGGCGCGGACGATGGCTCGATCAGCGCCCTGCTGAAGCGCAACTCCCGGCGGATCAAGGCCGCGTACGAGCGGCAGCTCAAGTCCGACCCGGAGCTGCACGGCCGGGTCGAGGTGACCGTGACCGTGGCCGCGGACGGTACCGTGCTGTCCGCGCGGGTGACCGAGAACACCACCGGGAGCGGCACCCTGGGCAGCTCCATCGCCCGCTGCATCGACAAGTGGGACTTCCCTGCCACCGGTGAGGAGTACGAGGTGGCCATCCCGATCAACCTGTTCCCGGGCTAGCCCCCGCGTGTGGTCCCGCGCTCCCGCGCGGAACCCCCAATCCCCACCTGCTACCATCCCTCCCCGAGGAGGAAATCATGACCGGTCCTCGGGGTCGCCTCCTGCTGGAACGGATCTACCTCGTCTACCTCGGCCTGTTGCCCCTGGCCGCCAGCGCCGGCGCGATCGTGCTGTTCGACCGACCCCTCTCCGGGCTGCTGCCGGGGCTGGCCCTGGCGCTCGCCAGCGTGATCGCCGTGGCCGTGTACCTCGCATCCACGGCAGCCTACGTCGGCTTCCCCCGCACGTGGTGGGCCGGGCTGCTGGTGCTGTTCGACGGCCCGGCCCAGCTGGCGCTGTCCGTCGCCCTGCAGGACCGGCCCACGCCCTGGCACGTGTTCGTCGAGGCCTTCCTCGTCGATGGGTTGCCGTTGTACCTGGCCATCGGCCTGCTGGCCCTGCGGTCCCCCCTGCCGTCCATGTGGCAGCGCATCGGTGCGGTGCTGCTGATGCTGGTCGCCATCGGCGCGGCGTTGTTCCTGCTGGCCCCGCCCGTGCTGCGGGACCTCGCGCACGAGCCGATCCTCGCCGTGTTGCCGCTGGTCTCCGCGCTCGTGCTGTCCTCGGCGATCAACTACCGGCTCGTGCGCACGGACCGCGTGGTGCGCGACCCGGGCATGGCCGGCCCGTACGTCGGCGGGCTGGCCCTGGTCTGGGTGGTGGTGGTGGTGGTCGTCGTCAACGGCCGCAACGCCGGGTGGTTCTGATCCGGCCCGGTGAATCACGTGCCCTCGGGGATGGCGCGCCGCATCACCGTGACCAGCCGCCAGCACGCCACCGTCAATCCCGCGCAGCACACGGCCACCTCGTGCCAGGGCTCGTCGGCCAGGCCCGCCACCAGCTGGAATCCGGCGAGGCCGGCCTGGGTCCACCAGGTCGCAAGCAGCAGGATCCAGAACAGGGAGAAGAAGGTCTCGTCGCGCACCGTGAGCCATGCCTCGCGAAGGCCGTCGGCCACGCCGACCGAGCCCTCGGTCAGGCGGTCGACGAGCAGCAGGGTCAGGGCCGCAGCCGCGGCCACGAAGTAGGGCATGGAGAACAGCAGCAGCTCCTCGCGTAGCCAGCGCCCCTGGAGCAGGCCGGCCAGGTCGCGGCCGGAGAGCAGGCGGGCGGACAGCGCGATCAGCCCGCCATAGAGCAGCGGGCCGAACGTCACCTCGAGCATGGCCCGCAGCCGGTCGGGGAACCCCTTGACCAGTGCCAGGGCCAGCACCGGGAACACCAGCACGTTGGCGGCCCGCAGCGCGGTGACCAGCCACCCGGGCTCCACGAGCGCCTGCGAAAGCAGGATCTCGATGCCGAAGAACGCGCCCAGGGCGTGCACGCAGACCAGGACCCGGCGTGCGATGGCCCGGCGGTCCCTGCCCCAGCCATCGGCGTCGCCGATCGCGTACAGGCCGACCACGATCGCTGCAGCGAGCTCGCCGATGAACAGGCCGATGGCGGTCACCTCCCCGGACACCGAGGGTACCGGGGCGGGGCCGTCCTTCCCACCGATCCCTGGTAGGCTGTGGCTGCGGGGTGGCCGGCGAAGCCGACAGGGAGGGAGCGGGGCGATGGTCTCCAGGAAGGTCAATGCGTACGTCAGTCTCTCGTTGTTCTTCGGTGTCATCGTCGCCCTGATCGCCGGCCTGAACGGGGTCACCGTGTGGAAGTGGCACCGCATCGAGACGCTCCGGAACGCTCCCACCGTGGAGGGCCGGGTCCAGGGCAGGTACGCCTCCACCAGCACCCGGGGCACGCCCTCGTATTCGGTCCGCTACAGCTACGAGGTGACCGGCGAGGACGGCGAGTCGCAGTCCTTCGAGGTGTCCCGGCTGGTCGAACCCGACGTGTACGACCGCGCCACCGAGGGCGGCGTCATCACCGTGCACTACCTCCCGTCCAGCCCCCGGGTGTCGGCCCCGGCCGGCACGCCCTACTCGCTGTCCTACTGGGTGCTCGCCTGCGTGGTGATCGACGGGATCTTCCTGCTGTGGGTGGTCAGGATCGCGTGGTCGATGCTGAAGAGCCGAAAGGGCTCATGATCCCCGGGGACGGCCTGCTGGAGTGGCTCGGCATCGGCTGTGCCGTGGTGGTCGGGCTGGTCGTGGTGGTCTCGCTATGGGCCTGGATGAGGCGGGTGGCCAGCGCGTTCGATCGCGAGATGATCGCCCACTGGGACGGCGCGGCCACGGACCTGGGCCTGCGTCACGCGCCGGACCGCAAGTGGGCCACCGGCCGGATACGCGGGCAGGTGCGCGGGTACGGCGTGCACGTGGGCGTGCGGGTGATGAACAAGGGGCCGGGGACCGACTACGTACTCGCCATGCCCGGCCTGGGCAGGGGCCTGCAGGTGCGGCGCTGGAACGCCGTGGAGCGCCGCGAGGGAGGGCAGGCATCCGGGGATTCGGATTTCGACCGGGAGTACCGGGTGGTGGCCGACGACGAATTCGACGCGATGTGGTTCGTCGAGCGCGCCGCCGTCCTGCTGCGGGATCGGCCGACCGGCGTACACCTGGAGCGGATCGACGACGAGCGCATCGTCTGCTACGAGGTGACCCGGGCCCGGCGCGAGCGGATCCTGCAGGTCCTGCGCTGGATGATGGCGCTGGCCGATGCTTGCCAGGAGGAGGACCACCGATGACGACCACCCGCTGCCTGATCGTGATCCTGGGCCTGATGGTTGGCCTGACCGGCTGTCCGGACGCTGACGACGACGCGGACGACGACGCCACGGTCGGTGACGACGATGTGGACGACGACGACGCGACCGGGGACGACGACACGGCCGGCGACGACGACACGGCCGGCGACGACGACACCGATCCCGACGTGGACGGCGATGGCGACGGCTTCTCGCCGTCCCAGGGCGACTGCGACGACCACGACGCCGCGACCTATCCGGGCGCGGACGAGGTGTGTGGCGACGCCCTGGACAACAACTGTAACGGCCTGCCCGACGAGGGGTGCACGTCCACGGGGTCGTACAGCGGCACCTTCGACGCGTACTCGGGCAGCGTCTCGTTCTGGGTCAGCCTGACCCGGAGCTCGACGGCCATGAACGAACGGGAGCAGCTGGTCACCGGCGGAGACGACGGCAACTTCGGCATCTACATCGGCGGCGATCCCGCGTACGGGGCGGATCCCGACTCCCTGACGTTCTTCACCTTCCCGGAGGACGGCGAGGGAGTGGCCTGGGAGGACCTGCGGCTGTCCGGGCTGAACTGGAGCGCGAACATCTCCCACAACGTGGTGGTCACCTGGGACACGGCCGTGGGCAAGTACATCTACGTCGACGGGGTA
Organism: uncultured Rickettsiales bacterium; assembly: GCA_964639985.1. GTDB lineage: Bacteria > Myxococcota_A > UBA796 > UBA9615 > CAYRNR01 > CAZXHG01. The sequence goes on along the minus strand of CAZXHG010000055.1, from coordinate 7,622 downwards.
CTGGCGACGTCGGCCGTGGGAGCCTACTCTCAGAAGTATCCCGGCTCCGGGGTCTACATCGGCTACTGGGTGCTGGCCTACGAGGCCGATCCGTACATGTTCTACTTCGTGAACGGGAACATGAGCGACACGGTGTTCTTCGACTACCCGCTCGACGGCACCGAGGTCGCGGGCATCTATGCGGGGGTGTTGCCCTGAGCCCCCGGGTCATGGCGGGGTGGGGTACAGTCGCAGCCGCGATGCGCGACCGCGGCGGTTGACGATTCAGCCGGCAGCGGCCATCGACTCCCAATCGCCGCACCAGGCTCCGCTGTCACTTGCCCCCGCATGGCCGGACCGTATCCAATGGTCACCTGTCAGGAGGCGAGCATGGACTCGATTCCGCCGCGCGACGAGATCGTCCGGCTGATCCAGGACGAGCAGGAACGGTTCGCGGACCAGGAGCACCGCATCCAGGGCGGGCAGGCCGAGCTGAACCGTGTGCTCGATCGCCTCCTGGGGCGCTCCGTGGTCCGCAAGCGGCCCCGGTCCATTGGCGAAGCTGAGCTACGCAGGTTCCTCGCCGAGGCGCGGATCACCGCGCAGCTGGACCACCCCGCGATCGTGCCGCTGTTGCAGTTCGGCATGGACGGACAGGGGCCCTTCTACCTGATGCCCGAGGTCCGGGGGGACCACCTCGGGTACGTGCTCGCGCAGCTGCTCGAGGACGACCCGGCCATCTGCCGCGCGTATGGCATGCCACGGCGACTGCAGATCTTCCGGATGGTTTGCGGCGCGGTCGCCCACGCCCATCACCGCGGGGTGGTCCACCGGGACATCAAGCCCGACCAGGTGCTGCTCGGCCCCCACTCCGAGGTCCTGCTCACCGACTGGGGCCTGGCGACGTTCGAGGGCGGGGCCGGTGCCCTCGCGGCCGGCGACCCCCGCTACCAGCCCCCCGAGCGCCTGACCGGCCGTGCCGTGCCGGCCCACCCAGCGCAGGACGTGTACTCGCTCGGCGCGTTGCTGTTCCACCTGCTCGCCCTGCGGCCGCCGGTCGGGGACCGGCGAGAGTACGAGTCACCCGAGGACTACCTGGCGCGGGTGCGGGATGACATCGGGCACCTGCCGAGTGCCTCGCGGGTGTCCTGGGAGGGTTTTGCCGATTCGGCCTGGGACGACCTCTGCGCCTGGTGCCTGGCCGTGGAACCACAGGATCGGCCCGCACACGCGGGCGAGCTGTTCGACCAGGTGGAGAGCACGCTGTGGGAGCTGGAGGAGGCCGAGCGCCGCAGGATCGCGGCCGAGGACGCGCTCGCCAGTGCGCGGGCCAGCCAGCGGGACATGCTGCGCACCCGGCACGCCCACCGGGAGGCGCGGCGGCAGCGTCTCGACGCGCGGTGCGAGATCCCACAGCACGCGCCGCCCGAGGCGCGGCGGCAGCTGTGGCAGCTCGAGGATCGCGAGCACGACCTCGGGCTGGCCGTGACCCGCGGCTTCGCAGAGGCCGAGCGGTTGTTCGAGCTAGCTCTCTCGCACGATCCTGAGTTCGTCGAAGCCCGGGATGGGCTGGCCAATCTGTACCAGGACCGGCTGCAGGAAGCCGAGTCGGTCAACGACGGACGGGGACGCGCCTATGCCATGGAGCGCCTGCGTAACGTGGATGACGGCTCGAGGCTCGCTCGCCTGCGTCGGCCGGCATACGTCTCGGTGGACGTCCCTGTGCGTGGCGTACAGGTCCGGACCGCGCCCCTGGTCGAGCGGGACCGGCAGCTGGTGCCTGGCCCGTGGATTGCAGGGGGGGGGAACCTGCCTTCAGGCCGTCACGCCGTCGAGGTGAGCGCCCCCGGCCGGGCCACGGCCCGATACGCGCTGCGGTCGTCCCCGGGGCGCCGCGTGCGGCTCGCGCCGCGGTTGCCTCACCTCACGGACATCCCCGACGGATTCGCCTACGTACCGGCCGGGTTCGCTCTGCTCGAGGGCGATCCCGGCACCGAGACCGCGTGGAGGGTGCGGGAACGGGCCATGCCCGACTATGCGTTGGCCGTGTTCCCGGTGACCATGGGCGAGTACCGGGACTTCCTCGAGGCCGGTGGTTTTGGACCTGACGAATACCTGGTCCCGCGCGACCAGGGGGATGGTCAGCCCCTGCTGAAGTGGGCGCGCGGGCGGTGGATCGTGCCGCGCGAGGATCCCCACGGCGATCCCATGACCCCGGACATGCCCGTGCTCTCCGTGACCGCCCAGGCGGCCGAGGCGTATGCGCGGTGGAGGTCGGAGACCGGGGGACGGAGCTACCGGTTGCCGACCCGGGACGAGTGGGAGTACGCGGCGCGATCCGGGGACGGCCGGCTCTACCCCTGGGGCGACCGCCTGGAACCCGGGTTCTGCTGGGCGGGGGAGGCGCAGTCGGGCAAGCCCGTGCCCAATCGCATCGGGGCGAAGGCGACGGACGTGGCGCCTTGCGGCGTGCGCGACCTGTCCGGCGGGATCGGGGACTGGATGGCCGACGACTTCGACGGCGAGGGCCGGCGGCACGTGGCTGGCGGGACCTGGTTCGCGCTTGGGCAGTCGTTGCGGCTGTCGCGGCGGTTCGGGTTCTTCCCGGACAGGTTGAGCGCAGGGATCGGTTTCCGGCTGCTGTTGGAGCTGGATTGATGGCTTTTTATCCGTGCGGTTTTTCGTTGACGCTCTGGTAGGATCCGGGAGGAAGAGGGGGGTCATGGGCGAGCCGCAATACGTCACGGTCCAGCTGAGCCAGATCGATATGGAGGACCACACCTTCATGTACCGCTGGTCCCTCGATCCCGGGGCCAACCTGGTGCGGGACATCCACGCCCGAGGGCAACTCTCACCCGTGTTCCTGCGGCCCGGGGATGACGGGCGGTACCAGCTGATCTCCGGGTTCCGGCGGGTGAGTGCCCTGGAGAAGGTGTACCGCGGGGGTGACGGACCGGTACTCGCGCGCATCTTCGAGGAGGTCGACGATGAGCAGGCCATGCGGATGTCGATCGCGGAGAACGTCCAGCGGGAGGACTACTCCGACCTGGAGATGGTCGACCTGGTGATGCGGCTGGAGGCCGGGGGCATGCCGGTCCGGGAGATGGCGAAGCTGCTGGGGGTGTCGTCCCAGAGTGTCTACAACTACCGTTCCGTGGGGCACTGTGACGCCCTGATCAAGGACGAGCTGCACACCGGGAGCATCGGCCTGGAGATGGCCCGCCTCCTCAGCCGCCCCGAGAACGTGTTCCCCGGACCGCACTTCACGCTCGGGGAGGTGCTGGACCGGATCGCGGCCGAGAAGCTGAACACGAGGGCCGTCAGCGAGCTGCTGTCGTGGCTCAAGGAGAACCACGAGGACGATGCGGCGCTGTCGGAGCGCGTGGCCAGCACGCTCGTGAAGAGGCGCGGCAAGCACAGGCCCGTGGTCAGGCACGTGGTGCAGGGCGAGCGGGTGAAGGAGACATACTCCTGGGGGAAGGCCCGGCCCCTCTCGGAGCTGGTGGCGGCCGAGCACGCGGCCTCGGATTTCGCGCGGCATGCCCGTGCGTTCCGCACGGGCAAGGGGATCACGTCCAGCAATCCCTTCGTCCCGGCCGACGAGGACGCGTCCGGGGACGAGCCGTCCGTGGAATGAGCAGGTCGGTCCGGGGAGTCAATGCGCTTTTACACGTGCCTGCCATGCCAGGCTTCCGCCTGGCGGGGATCGGGGGTGTCCGGGGGATTGATGGCATTCGAATGCTGTCTTTTCTCCGGTCGTTGACGGTGCCAGCCGGGGCGGTAGGCTGGAGCTGGTAGAGGGGCTCGCTGGGGAGTTCGCTCACTGTTGACTTCGCGATGCGGCGGTGCCGTAGGCACCGGGGCGCGGGGGTAGATCCATGTCGAGGAACGTGTTCGGTTGGTTGGCCATGGTGGGGATCGTGGCCGGGTTCGGTATGGCAAGAGTGGCGGAGGCGTCGGACTGCGCCACCATCAACGGTGCGGCCTGTGACGACCCCGGCAGCGCCGTGTGCTCCTACACCGGGGGGCAGGTCGTGTGCGGGGGATCGTCGTCCGCGGACACCTACTCCTTTGCGGTGTTCGGCAGCAACCCGTTGGTCTACGGCACCTACAACGGGACCGAGTACTGCTGCGACAACACCACGAACAGCGACTGGTCCATCACCTCCGCGGTGCCCGTGGACGTCGATTCGGGAGGTGGTGGTGATACCATCTGCCTGATCGACGCGCCCTTCAACGGCTACTGCGCCAACGAGTACACGGGTGTCCAGTACTGGGGTGAGGCGGCCGACATCGACTCGGGTATCGAGGACGACATCATCGTCACGTGTACCGATGGATACCACGACGACTACGTCGTCGCGGGGAGCGGTGACGACACGGTGTACACGTTCGCGGGGGACGATACGGTGTACGGCTATGCCAACGACGACGAGATCCACGCGGGCGACGGGGCCGACACCGTGGACGGGGGATACGACAACGACACGATCCACGGCGACTCCCACAGCGACACGATCACCGGGGGGGCCACGGGGCAGGACACCCTGTACGGGAACTTGGGTGCCGACATCCTCGACGGCGAGGGTGATGCCGACACCATCGCCGGCGGCGGTAACGGTGACGACGTGGTCGGGGGTGAAGGCGCAGACGACCTGTCCGGCGGCTCGGGCGGGGACTGCATCTGCAGCGGTGACAACGCGGGCTCGAACCAGGACAGCGCCATCGACACGATCGACGGCAACGAGGACTACGACTACTGCTACTACAACGTGAACGACGCCAGCTACATCGACACGGCGACCAACTGCGAGGCTGGCGACGACGAAGCCTCCACCTGTCTGTGCACGGGCTGGTAGGCTATTCCTCACGGATTGCGCTGGATGATCTGGCCAGGGGAGACACCACCAGGAGGGTGCAGTGGGGCGTGGATCGTTGCTCACGGCTCGAAACCCTTGGCGACTGACCGCTCTCTGTCTCGGCGTGTGCCTCCTGTGTCCCGCGTGTGTCGAACCCGGCGAGCCCGGCGATGACGACGACGTCACGACGGACGACGACCTGGTCGACGACGACCTGGTCGACGACGACTCGGCCACGGACGACGACGTGACCTCCGACGACGACTCCGCCCCGGCCGACGACCTCGACGGCGATGGCTGGACCGTGGCTGAAGGCGACTGCGACGACGCAGACGCCTCCATCCACCCAGGAGCCGACGAGATCCTCTGCGACGGCGTGGACTCGGACTGTGACGGGTCCGGCGAGGGCGTGGCCGCCGTGGTCGACGGCTGGGAGTTCGACTCCATCGCGTCGGCCATGCTCTTGGTGCCGGACTCCGGGTCGCTCCTGGTCTGCCCTGGGACACACACCGAGCAGGTCACCGTCCAGCGCGACATGACCCTGACGTCGTTCAGCGGTGATCCCGATGACACCATCCTGGATGGCGAGGAGACCCGGACCGTGGTCTACATCGGCGCGGACTTCACGGTCACGGTCTCCCACCTGACCATCCGCAACGGCCTGGGCGAGGCGTGGATCGCCGGGGACCATGCCGGAGGTGGGATCATGGCCATGCAGACCGCGTCGCTGACCGTGGAGGACTGCGCCTTCGAGACCAACAAGGTTACCGAGCCCTCGGCTTTTGGCGCCGGGCTGGCGTTTTACCGGCACACGGTGACTGGCCCATCCTCCCTCCGCGTGAGCGGTTGCCGTTTCGAGGACAACGCGGCCGGCAGCATCATGGCGGGGACGGGGGGAGCGATTTGGATTCGTAACAGCAACGACGACGCCATGACCGTCGAGATCGTGGACTGCACGTTCATAGGGAACAACGCTTTCCACAGCGCTGGCGCCGTTGAGGTAAAGGGCAGCGAAACCGACGACCCGGTCTACCTGTCCATCGATGGATGCACCTTCGACGGCAACGACGGCGGGAACGGCGACGGCGGTGCGCTGCTGGTCGATGGCTGGGCCTCGGTCGACATCACGGACACCGTCTTCTCGACCAACCGCTCCGGGAACTACGGGGGAGGAGCCTACCTCTATGACGTGGCGACGGGTCACGCGAACTTGACGATCGTCGACACGACGTTCGACGGCAACAGCACCACAATCAACGGCGGAGCGCTGTCCTTCCATGGCAGCGAGGCCACGGACGAGATCGAGGTCTGCCTGGACGGCGTGTCGTTCTCAGGCAACGAGGCACTGAACAGGGGTGGCGCAATCGGCATGGACAGCAGTGCGGTCGTCAGCAGCACCGTGACCGGCGTGACCTTCACCGACAACTTCGCTGACGTTACTGGCGGAGCTGTGAGCCTGTCGCCTTCCGGCCTCGGCGGTTCGACCATCGACTGGCGGATGGACGGCGGCTCGTTCACTGGCAACCAGGCCACGGAGGCGGGTTCGGTGTTCTTCGCGTCGGCCCAGTTCGACCACCCCACCGAGGTCTCACTGACCGGCGTGCTGATCGACGGCAACACCGTCACGTCCGACGATCGCGGCGCGCTGTACACGATGAACCCCGACATGGTGTTCGTCCTGGACAGCTGCACCGTCACCAGCAACGTGGGCGGCGGTGCCTACCTGTGGGACGAGATCGGCGTCCGGCTGACCAGCACCGACACTGACTGGGGCAGCGGCGTCACGGACAACACCCCGTACGATGTCCAGTTGCACGAAGGAGCCACCTACGACGCTTTCGGCGCGAGCGCCAGCTTCACCTGCATCGGGAGCCAGGCGTGCCAGTGAGGGTCGGACCCGACCCGTACGCACCTTGCCAAGAGCGGAGGCCCGATCCGGTCGAGCCGACCGTGGGATGAGCAGATCGGCCCGGGGAGTCGAGGCGCTGTTCCACGTGCCCGCCATGCCAGGCTTCCGCCTGGCGGGGATCGCGGCGGTGGGGCTTTCGGTCGGGTGTCTCCTCCTGTTCCACCGGGCCGTGTTCGTGTGGAACTGGACGGACGAGAACATCCACGTGTACGTGGCCAGCCGGATCGCGGACGGGTTGGTGCCGTGGCAAGACATCCACACCACGCGGGGACCGCTGGCGCTGGCGCCGCTGGTGGTGCTGCTGAAGGTCGGGGTGTCGCCGCTGCTGGCCTCTCGCGCGGTGGTGGTGGCTGCGATCCTGGCGACCGCGGCCGTGCTGTGGGCGGGTGCACGGCGGCTGTGGTCCGAGCCGGTGGCGTGGCTGGTGTGTGTGGGCTACCTCATGTGTCCAGGGGTCGTGGGATTGTTCGCGTTCACCGGCATGAAGTGGGTGACGCTGTGGTGCACGGCGTGCGTGGTCGCGTGGCTGCACGACAGGCCCGGATGGGGCGGCCTGGCGGCCGGGCTGGCGCTGGCGAGCGGGCAGCACGCCGCGGTCGTGTGCACGCTCGTGGGGGTGCTGTTCGGATGCCGGGGATGGCGGAGTCTCGTCGGGTATGCGGCGTCGCTGACTGGTGTGGTGGTGGTCAGCTACGGGGCGTGCGTGGCCCTGGGCGGGGAAGACGTGTTCCAGGCGCTGGTCGGGCACCACCTGTACCACGTCACCGGATCGGATCCAGGGACCGAGCGGACATTCTGGTTCCTCTACCGTGTGTGGTGGGCGGACAACCTGCTGGTGCTCGTGCTGTTGGTGGCGAGCGCGGGGATCGCGTGTC
>CAZXHG010000054.1:0-41540 GCA_964639985.1 uncultured Rickettsiales bacterium | reverse complement strand
TGGCGTCGGTGTCGTCGCAGTCGAGCTGGCAGTCGACCATCCCGTCGCCGTCGTCGTCGACCTCGTCCGCGGGCAGGGCGCCGTCGCAGTCGTTGTCGAGGCCGTCGCACAGCTCGGGCGCGCCGTCGAAGACCAGCGGATCGGTGTCATCGCAGTCACCCGCGCACTCGGACTGACCGTCGCCGTCGTCGTCCACGTTCTCCTGCGTGGCCACGTCGCAGTCGTTGTCCAGGCCGTCGCAGACCTCCTCGGCGCCCGGGTTGATGTCCGCGTCCGCGTCGTCGCAGTCGCCCTCGCAGACCATCCAGCCGTCGCCGTCCAGGTCCTCTTCGTCCGTGGGGATGGCGCCATCACAGTCGTTGTCGAGGCCGTCGCAGATCTCGGCCGCGCCCGGGAAGATGGTGTGGTTCAGGTCGTGGCAGTCGCCGGCACACGCGGTGAAGCCGTCGCCGTCGAGATCCAGGGAGGTCTCCTCGTCCACCACGCCGTCGCAGTCGTTGTCGATGCCGTCGCACTGTTCGGGCGCGCCCGGGTAGGTGGTGGCCTCGGCGTCGTCGCAGTCGCCCTCGCACTCGGAGAAGCCGTCGCCGTCCAGGTCCACCTCGTTGGGCGCCACCAGGCCGTCGCAGTCGTTGTCCTCGCCGTCGCACTGCTCCACCGCGCCCGGGTAGACGGCCGCGTCGTCGTCGGCGCAGTCGTCGTCGCAGGTGGTGTAGCCGTCACCGTCCTCGTCCGCGGCGTGGCGATCCGGGTCGGCGTCGTCGCAGTCGCCCGCGCACTCGGACGAGCCGTCGCCGTCGTCGTCCGTGGTGTTGATCAGCGGGTTGGTGTCGTCGCAGTCGCCATCGCACTCGGACGCACCGTCGAAGTCGTCGTCGTGGTCCTCGTCGTGCAGCGCACCGTCGCAGTCGTTGTCCACGCCGTCACACGGGACCTCCGCGGCGGCGGGGTTGACGGCCGCGTCGCCATCGTCGCAGTCGGAGTGGTCCTCCACGTAGCCCGGCGGCTGGTTGCAGGCCTGGCTGGCCACGGCGCCCGCGTCGCCGTACCCGTCGCCGTCCGCGTCCGGGTAGAAGTCGGTGTAGGTCATGCCGTCGTCGACCGTGCCGTTGCAGTCGTTGTCCAGCCCGTCGCAGATCTCGGCGCCGCCCGGGAAGGCCGCGGCAGCGGCGTCGTCGCAGTCGCCACTGCACTCGTCGAACCCGTCACCGTCGTCGTCGACCTCGTCGGCGTGCAGCACACCGTCGCAGTCGTTGTCGATGTAGTCGCACGCCACCTCGGCTGCACCCGGGTTGATGGCGGCGTTGCCGTCATCGCAGTCACCGTTGCCCTGCACGTGACCGGCCGGCGCGGTGCAGTCGTTGACCGCGGCGCCGCCCGCGTCGCCGTACCCGTCGCCGTCGCCGTCCGGGTAGTAGTCGTAGGTGGTCAGGCCGTCGTCGGCCACGCCATCGCAGTCCTGATCGATGCCGTCGCAGATCTCGGCGGCGCCCGGGTTGATCGAGGCGTCCGCGTCGTCGCAGTCGCCGCCCTGGGCCGCGTAGTCGGCCGGCGCCGTGCAGTCCTCGACCATGCTGGCGGTGAGGCCGAAGCCGTCGCCGTCGCCGTCGTAGTAGAAGGTCTGCAGCACACCCTCGTCCACGTCGCCGTCGCAGTCGTTGTCCGCGTAGTCGCAGACCTCGGCCGCGCCCGGGTTGGCGTTGGGATCCGCGTCGTCGCAGTCGCCGTCGGCCTCGGTGTAGCCGTCGCCGTCGTCGTCCGCGAGGTAGGTGTCCTCGTCGATGTCGCCGTCGCAGTCGTTGTCCAGACCGTCGGCGATCTCCGGCGCGCCGGGGTAGACGTCGTCGTCGAGGTTGTCGCAGTCCCCGTCGAGCACGCCGAAGCCGTCGTGGTCGTAGTCCGGATTGGGCGCGCCGCCGCCGCCGTACGCGCCCACGTCCGAGGGGGTGCCGTCGTCGTCGTAGATGGTGGGCGCGCCCGCGTCGATCAGCGGGCTGCCCTCGGCCAGGTTCAGGTCGTCGTTGCCGCAGTCGCCGTCGTCGGTGTAGGCGACGAACTCCGGATCGACCGTGTAGTTGTTGGCCGGGACCGACGTGATCAGGCCGTCGAAGTCCGTGGAGGTGTTCTCCCAGAAGTCGTTGTAGTAGATGTTGTACGTGACCGACGTGCCGCTGAGGTACACGCCGTCCCCCTCCTCGGCCCAGGCCATGATGTTGTTGGTCAGGCCCACCGTGGAGTAGCTGTCCACGTACATGTGGCCGCCGCCGTCGGACGGGCTGACGTTCTCGACGAAGGTGTTGTTGATGATCGACGGATCGGCGCTGTACGCGTAGATGGCACCGCCGACCGTGAGCGCCTCGTTGTCCTGCAGGATGTTGTTGCCCAGGTAGGCGGACGTGACGTCGTACAGGTACATGGCGCCGCCGTAGTAGGCGCTGTTGTGGCAGAAGCTGTTGCGGTAGAAGTAGTCGTCCCCGTACATCGCCTGCAGGTAGACCGTGCCGTAGTAGCCCGAGTTGTCCGTGAACGTCGAGTCCGACACGGTCAGATCCGAGTAGTAGGCGTACAGCGCACCGCCGTAGGTGGACGCCACGTTGCCCTCGAAGTTGCACTCCTCGACGAACACGTCGCTGTACGCGTCGACGAACAGACCGGCGCCGTGGGTGGCGGAGTTCTCGGTGAAGCGGCACCGCCGGTAGGTGGCCTCCGAGTAGTACACGTACTGGGGGTACGAGCCGCTGTTGCGGTAGAACTCGCAGTCCTCGAACACCGGGCTGCCGTAGTAGTGCACGTACGCCGAGTAGCTGGAGTTGTACAGCAGCCGGCAGCCGCGGATGGTCGGATCCGAGTCGTACACGTAGATGCCGTACGAGTTCGAGGTCCACACGGAGACATCCTCCAGTGTGGCGTCCGACGTCTCGCCGCTCTGGAAGTACACGTACCCGTCGTTGCCGCCGATGTAGGTCACGTCCGGCCCGGTGGTGGCCTGGATCGTCAGCTCGACACCACCGTAGTCCAGGTTCTCGCGGTACACACCGGGTTGCACCAGGATCAGGTCACCGTTGCCGGCCACGGCCAGCGCCTCGCCGATGGTGCGCACGTCGCCGTCGCCGCGCTGCGACACCACCCAGTCCGCGCCGGTCACGTCGCCGTCGTAGTCGCCGCCGTCCACGCCCATGTCCGACCGGGTGCCGTCCGGGTCGTCCACGTCCAGGGAGCCCGAGTCGATGCAGGGGCTGGTGACCAGCAGGGTGAGGTCGTCGTTGTTGGGATCGTGGTCGTCCACGAACGCGGTGAACTGCGGGTCCACCGACAGGTTGCCCTGCAGGCCGGTGTGGTCGGACAGCCCGCCGCCGTACTCACCGTCGTAGTTGCCGTACACGTCGTTGTTGGTGATGTACACGCGCGCGGTCGGCGCGTCGTTGTAGCTGTAGATCCCCTCCCCGTCCTCGGAGAGGGCGATGATGTTGTTCGCCAGCACCGACCCGTTGTAGTACGACACGAACACGCCACCGCCGTAGGTGCTGGCGTCGTTGGCGACCATGGTGTTGTTCGCGATCAGCAGGTGGCTGTAGTAGTCGAGGAACAGCGCGCCGCCGTACTCGGCCTCGTTCCCGTTGAACACGTTGTGGACCACGTGCCCCATGGTGTCGTAGGCGTAGATGGCGCCGCCGTAGTAGGCGTAGTTGCCGCTGAAGGTGCTGTCCTCGATTACCCCCGGCGTCATCATCGACTGCAGGTAGATCGTGCCGTTGTAGCCGCTGTTGTCCGAGAACGTGCAGCCGCGCACGTCGAGCGTCCCGTAGTAGGCGTAGATCGCGCCGCCGTAGCTCGACGCGACGTTGCCGTCGAACACGCTGTCGCTGACGTCCCCGGTCGAGTAGGAGTCGAAGAAGAGGCCCGCGCCGTGCGTGGCGGTGTTGTCGCGGAACGTGCAGCGGTCCACGTTCGCCGCCGCGTAGTAGTAGCTGTAGAAAGGATACGATCCGGAGTTCTCCTCGAACAGGCAGCCGGTGAACGAGGCGTCCGTGTAGTAGTAGTTGTACACCGCGTAGCTGTAGTTGAAGCGGAACCAGCAGTCCTCGAACGTGGGGCTCGAGTCGTAGATGTACACCCCATAGCTGCTCGTGGCCCAGATCGTGAATCCCTCGAAGGTGACCGCCTCGCCGCCGTCGATCCAGATGCCCGCGGACTCGCCGGCGATCACCGTCACCTCGGCCCCACCGAGCGCCTCCACGGTCGCGTCCACGCCGGCCACGTCCACGTCCTCGCGGTACAGGCCCGGGTAGACCAGGATGCTGTCGCCGTGGTTGGCTGCGTTCATCGCGTCGCCGATCGAGGTGTAGTCGCCGATGCCCAGCGGGCTGACCACGATGTCGTACCCCGCGGGCGCGGTCTGCTCGTCGTCGCCGCCGCCGAAGCCCAGGTCGCCCACCGACCCGTCGCCGTCGAGGAACGCGGGCGCGCCCGCGTCTACCAGTGGTGAGCCGGCCTGCAACGTGAGATCGTCGTCGCTGAGGTCGGCGTTCTGCGAGTAGGCCGTGAACAGCGGATCCACCGAGAGGTTGCCGTGCCGCCCGGTCTGGTCGGCGTAGTAGCCGCCGTAGTCCCCGTCACTGTGGTCGTACACGTCGTTGTGCACCATCTGCAGGCGGGCCGTGGAGTCCGTGGCGTAGATGCCCTCACCGTTGGTCGAGTGGGCGATGATGTTGTTGGCCAGCAGGGTGTTGTTGTAGGACGCCGCGTGCACGCCGCTGCCCGTGCCGTAGCAGGTGTGGCCGACGATCGTGTTGTTCAGGATCGTCGCCCGAGTGTGGGTGTCCAGATAGAAGGCGCCGCCCGCAGTGCTGGCCGCGTTCTCCACGACCTGGTTGTCGGCGATGTAGGCGGCCACGTCGTAGGTGTAGATCGCGCCGCCGTACTCGGCGTCGTTGTCGAAGATGACGTTGTCGCGCACCGCCACGGCCCCGTAGTGCGACGCCTGCAGGTAGATGGCGCCCCCGTAGTAGCCGTAGTTGGCCTCGAAGTAGGAGTTCGTCAGCTGCAACGCCGAGTAGTACGCGTAGACCGCGCCGCCGTAGGGCGAGGCGGTGTTGGCCGTGAACGTGCACTCGTCGATCACGGCGTCGCTGTAGGCGTCGAGGAACACGCCCGCGCCGTGGGTGGCCGTGTTGTTCTGGAACGTGCAGCCGGTGAACGTGGGCTCGGTGTACAGGTACGAGTACACGGGGTAGGAGCCGCTGTTGTCCTCGAAGGTGCAGTCCTCGAAGGTGGGCGCCGCGTAGTAGTAGATGTACGCGGCGTACGAGGTGTTGTCCGCGAACACGCAGTCGCGGATCACCGGCGAGGCGCTGGACACGTACAGCCCGAACGAGCCCCCCGTGACGGTGAAGCCGTCCAGGGACGCGTCGGCGGTCTCGCCGTTGGCGATGTGCACCGCGGTGGAGCTGCCGAGGATGGTGGTCACCGACGGTCCGGACGTGGAGATGACGGTGACGTTCTTGCCGTCGAAGTTCACGTCCTCGTTGTAGATGCCCATCTCCACGGACACGATGTCGCCGTCGACCGCGTCGTCGATGGCCGCGTTGATCGTGGAGTAGCCGACCCCCCACTGGGACACGGTCAGGGTGTCTGCCGAGGCCACCGCGGGCATCATCAGCACCAGCAGGGCCAGGCAGGAGGTGACGGCGGTCCAGCGGACGCGTGCGGTGATCTCGGTGTTCATCGGGCTCCCTCTCCCGGAGGGCAAAGCCCTCCGGGTCGAGGGCCATCCTATAACAATCCAGGGGGGCGGGGATCAGGAGAGCAGCGAGCGGACCCGCTCGACCAGCGCGTCCGGAGGCAGCTCGCGCGGTGTGACCGGGGGCAGGGACTCGATGAACACGCGACCGTAGCGGCGGGTGATCACCCGCGAGTCCAGCACCACCACCGCGCCGCGGTCCGCGTGGCTGCGGATCAGCCGCCCGAAGCCCTGGCGGAACCGGATCACTGCCTGGGGCAGCGCGAACTCGGTGAACGCGTCTCCACCCCGCGCCTCGATGGCCTCGGCCCGCGCCTGCTGCACGGGGTGGCTGGGCACGCGGAAGGGCAGCCGCGCCAGCACCACGCACGACAGCGCGTCCCCGGGCACGTCCACCCCCTCCCAGAAGCTGTCCGTGCCGAACAGCACCGCCCTGTTGCCGCCGCGGAACTCCTCCAGCAGCCGGCTGCGCTCCATCGTGCCCTGGGCCAGCAACCGGTACCCCTCCAGACGCGCCTCGGCGCCCGCGTGCACGGAGCGCAGCATGCGATAGCTGGTGAACAGGACGAACGTGCGGCCACGCGCCGCTTCGACCACCCGGCAAACCAGGTCCTCGGCAGCGCGCAGGTAGTCCCGCTCGCGAGGGTCGGGAAACCCCCGTGGCACGGCCAGCAGGACCTGCCGGTCGAAGTCGAAGGGGCTCTCCAGACGCTCGGCCACGGTGCGCTCCAGGGCGAGCGTGCCATCGGAGAGGCCGATGCGTGAGCTCAGGTAGTCGAACCGCCGCCCCACGGTCAGGGTGGCCGACGTCAGCGCCACGGCCGGAATGGCGTCGAGAATGCGCTCCCGGATGAGCGGCGCCACGTCGATCGGGCACGCCAGGTAGCGCGGCCTGGGGATGCGGTCACGCCCACGGGACAGCTCGATCCAGCGGCACGTCGCCTCGTCGTCCTCGAGCACGGCCCCGAGGGCACGGATGGTGGAGGAGATGCGGCCGTGGCTGGAGCGCAGGTCGAACTGCAGCTGCACCTCGTCCTCCAGCCAGCGGGGCGGCAGACATTCCAGCAACCGGCGCACGCGCCCGAGCTCGGAGGACACCGAGGCGAGCAGTCCGGCCAGCGCCTCGACCAGGTCCACCAGCGGCGCCATGTCCGGCGGGATGGCGTCCAGCTGCGGCGGGAAGCGCCAGTGCCGCTCCCCCTCGTCCGCGCCTCCGGCGCGGTCGATCAGGCGAACCACGCCCTCGGTGATGGCGGGCATGGCATCGCGCATGGCCGCGATGGCGGGCTCCACGCCCCCAAGGATCCGCTGCTGGACCGCGGCACCGTCCTCGTCCCGGGGCAGCCTGCGTTTGAGCCGGCCCAGCAGGCCGGTGCGGCGGGCCGACTTCGGCACCAGCCGCCCCAGCAGCCGTTCGATGCCCACGGTGGTCGCGGACGTGGCGAGCTGGTCCGTGGCCACGTCCTCGAGGTGGTGCCCCTCGTCCAGTACGACGGCCTCGTACGCCGGCAACACGCCAACGTCCCCCAGCGCATGCTTGAGGTTGAGGTCCACCAGCAGCAGGTGGTGGTTGACCACCAGCAGGTCGGCGGCCGAGGCCGCACGCCGGGAGCGGTAGTAGAAGCACTCCTGGAAGTGGGGGCAGCGGGAGCGCAAGGTCTGGTCGGGATCGCTGCGCACCAGCTCCCACAGATCTCCCGGCGGCACGGAGGGCAGGTCGGACAGGCTGCCGTCCGCCGTGCGCCCGGCCCAGGCGGCCATGTCCCGCGTGAACGCGGCCTCCTCCTCGCTGAGCTCGCCGCTGCGGCCGAGCAGCGCCTCGAGCTTGCGCCGGCAGAGGTAGTTGCCGCGGCCCTTGACCAGCGCCACCTCCACCGGACCGCACAGCTGCTGCACCAGCGGGATGTCCTGGGTCACGAGCTGCTGCTGAAGGTTGATCGAGGCGGTGCTGACCGCGACCCGCACACGGTTGAGGCGCGCGTGCTCGACCAGCGGGACGAGGTAGGCCAGGGACTTCCCCGTGCCGGTGCCCGCCTCGAGCAGGGCGATGCCCGCGTCGTTGACCACCTCCACGATCCGGCGGGCCATGCCCACCTGGGACGGCCGGTGCTCGAACCCGGGCAGCAGCCCCGCGAGGTCGCCGTCCGGGCCGAAGCGCGCGGCGATCGCCTCGCCGTCCAGCGGCTCCTGGGATCGCCGGTGGGGCTCAACGACCACGTAGATGTCGTCCGCCACGTTGTCCACGATGTAGAACCCCACGCCGTCCTGGCCGTACCGGGAGGCGAGGTTCAGATCCGCGTCGCTGGGATGCAGGTGGCCGCTCGGGTGATTGTGCAGCACGGCCTCGCCGGCCCGCGGCACCCGCAGCAGCGCGGGCACGGCCTGGGCACTGCCGCGACAGTGCACCTCGACCTCGTCGACACGACCGTCACCGCCGATCCGGCCCACGAAGAACACCTCGTTGCCGTCGGCCTCGCGGATGGCCGCGGCGATCGCATCGCGCGTTGCGCGGGTGAGGTAGCGCTCGACCTCCATGACGGGCTCGTTGCCTCCTCGATGCCGGCGCTGTCGGCGGTGTTCACGTTGCCACTGCGGGCGAGTTCAGCGATCGTAGGAGAACGATCGTGACGAGGCAATCACCCGAACCGGCCGCGCTGCCCTCGGTCGCCCTGCTCGGCATGGGCCGCGCCGGCCGCGGCGTCGTCCGGCTGCTGGCGGCCGCCGGCGTCCCGGTACCGTGGCTGTGGAACCGCTCTGGGGGTCTGGACCGGCTCGATGGGCGAGCGGTGATCCACGGCGCGATCCCGGACGCCGACGTCGACGCGGTGATCCTGGCCGTGCCCGACCGGGCCATCGCCGACCTCGCGGCCCGGGTGCGGCCCACGCTGGCCTCCCACACCGCCCTGCTCCACCTCAGCGGCGCGACGCCCCCGGGGGTTCTGCGCAGCCCGGACGACCCCCGGGACTGCGGATCGATGCACCCGCTGCAGACCTTCCCTGCCGACGGGGCGCCGCGCACGCCCTTCCCCTGGGTGCTCGCGGGGGACGAACGCGCCGTGCAGGTCGCGCGACGCCTCGTCGACGCCATGGGCTGCCCCCACGTCGGGCTGCCGGACGGCGATCGGGCCCGCTATCACGCCGCAGCCTCGATCGCCTCCAACCTGCTCGTGGCGCTCGTGGCCGTGGTCGAGCGCCAGGCCGTGGCGGCCGGGCTCCCCCCGGGGGAGGCCCGCGCCCTGTTCGGTCCGCTCATGCGGACCACGCTGGACGGCGCCCTCGACCACGGCTGCGGTGCTGCGCTGACCGGGCCGGTGGTCCGTGGCGACCGGACCACGGTGCGCGCCCACCTCGAAGCGCTGGCCGACGCGCCTGAAGATCGTGCGGTGTACGCGCGTCTCTCCCTGCAGCTGCTCGACCTGGCGCGAAAGCGGGGCCTCTCCGAGGCCGACGCCGCCGCGCTGAGGTCGCAGCTGGAAAACGCCGTGAATTGCCAGCACGAGGATCGTGACTAGGTGTGGAGACGAGGCGAGGCCGACCGGAATGCGCCCGCAGGTGAGCGATTCGCCGGCTGCATGCTACAATGGATGGAGAAGCGAGCCGATATTGGCGCTCGCTGGAGAATGACGATGCTGGATGCCTACATCATCCAGAGGATCAAGGAAGAGCGAGAGGCCGACTCGCCGGGTGTGCCGCTGCGCATCGAGGTCCCCATGGACCCCGACCGGTCCGAGGACCAGATCGAGAAGGGCCGCGAAGGGGAAGCCGATGACGACACCGAGGATCGGGGTGTGGTGATCATCGACTATTCCGTCTGATCCCTCGACCGCGCCCCCCTGACAGCAAGAGGCAAGAGGATAGACAGGCCTGTGTGGGTGATCGAGGCGCCTCGCTGCGCGTTCAGCGCAGGTAGAGGGTCTCGCCCTCGCGCGCACCGCTGACCTGCAGGCCGTCGGCCATGGCTCGCGCTGCGGCCAGCCGGGCGTCGATCTCCGCGTCACTGCAGTCGGGGTTGTGATGGAACATGGCCAGGTGGCCGACGCCCGCGGCCTTGCACATCTCCAGGGCCTGCACGGCCGACGAGTGACCCCAGGTGGGGCGCTGGGCCATCTCGCGAGCGTCGAACATGCAGTCGTAGATGGCAAGCCGACACCCCTGCAGCAGGTCCACCACGCGGGCCCGCATCAAGGCGAGCAGCTCGTCGTCCGGCGCGTCACCCACCGCGGCCCGCACGTCATCGGGCAGCAGCACGCCACCGCGGAACGATCCGGTGTCGGTCGCGTACCCCACCGCGGTCCCCTCGGTCTCGATGCGGTAGGCGTTGGTCAGCGTGGTGTGATTGACCATGGCCGCGCGCACCGACACCTTGCCGATCTGCACGGTGTCGCCGTCGTTGATGCCGCGGAACTCCACGGCCGCGCGCAGCGAGGTGAGCGGCGCGGGGTGGTAGGTGCTGGCCATCCAGCCGGCCACGACCTCACGCAGCGACTGCCCGGGTATCTCCGGCCCGTAGATCACCACGCGGTTGCCCTCGATGTAGATCGGGTCGAAGTAGGGCAATCCGTAGAGGTGGTCGTGATGGGTGTGGGACAGGAAGATGTGGGCCACGCCCTGCCCGGAGCCGAATCCCTCCTGGGCCAGGGACTTGCCCAGCGCGCGCAACCCGGTGCCCGCGTCGAGGATGATCAGCGTACCGTCCTCGCAGCGGATCTCCGTGCACGGCGTGTTGCCACCGTATCGCACCGTGCTGGCGCCCGGTACGGGACAGGACCCCCGCACACCCCAGAACGTCACGCGCATCGTGATCTCCAGTCGTGATCGTGGATTCTACCACCGTTCAGGATCCCTGGCCGCCATCGCTGCCCCGGCTGATGCGTCCATCCGACGCCACCCGCAACTCCTGGCCGCGCCAGTGGACGCGCCGCGTGAAGCGTCCGTGCACGTATGCCGCGAGCATCATCGGTTCCACCAGGAACGGCGCCCACACCACGTCCAGCGTGGGCCGCTGGCCGCTCACCACGACCAGCACGAACAGCGAGAACAGCCCGCGGATCAACAGCAGCAGGACCGCGATCACGCACAGGCTCTGCGCCCACTGGGGGTACACGAGCAGCGCGAGGGGCCAGCTCAGGGGCAACCAGGCCAGCGGGCACACCACCAGCGGGTAGTGCCAGCGCAGGGGATCGCGGGCCCGCCACATGGCCACGTTCCAGCGCAGCAGCCGCCCGTACAGCGCCCGGATCGAGCCATCCCCCGGCTGTTGCACGACCGGGCAGGCCGAGCGACGGGCGGTCCAGTCTCGCTCGGCGAGGTCGCGGCCGACCGCGATGTCCTCGGCCAGCACGTCGGCGTAGCGGCCCAGCCCTCCCAGGCTGTCCAGGGCGGCGCGGCGCATGGCGACCAGCGCGCCGGTCACGAACGGCGGCCGCCGCAACAGCCGGTGGGCCGCCGCGATCAGGCCGAAGTTGAGCGCGCTGGCGCCGAACGCGATCCGTCCGAGGCGCGCGCCCAGGCCTCCGCGGCCGGCGGACACGCTGATCGCCCACGAGAGTCCACAGCGTTCCCCCCCCAGCAGCGCGCCCACCAGCGCGGTCAGCACGTCGCCCTGCAGCGTCGTGGAGCTGTCCGACCACACGATCACCTCGTGCTCGGCCGCGGCCACGCCCCGCTCCAGGTGCCAGATCTTGCGGTTGGTCGGCGGGGGCTCGTCCTCCTCGGGGAGCAGCAGCTGCACGCTCACCGCGGCGTCCGCACATGCGGCCGGATCCAGCCCACGCACGATCTCGATGCCCTCGTGGTTGCAGCGGTCGGTGCAGAACAGGACCTGGCGGGCGGCGGGGTACGGCACCGTCAGGGTCGAGGCGAAGTTCTCGGCCAGTCCGGGCTCGACGCCGTCGAATGGCTTGAGGATCGTCACGGGCGGCCAGCGATCGGGGGCGGCCGCGGGACGGGGTCGGCTCCACCAGCCCACCACGGCGAGCAGCACCGCCGACGCAGCGCCGGTCATGCAGACCATCCAGTGCAGGAACACCAGCGGATACCACGGAGACAAGGGGTCCTCCGGCGACGGCGCCATGGTAGCAAGCCGGCCCCGGCGCGTCACGGCGCGCGTCACACCCCATGGTTGACCCGGGCCCCGTGCACCGGTCATCGTGCGGCGATCCACGTCGAGGTGACCATGGGATTCGAACTGGACACGGGCCAGGCGGCCACGGTCGAGCGCTTCGAGGCGCTCGGCGTCGAACTGCACCAGCGCCTGGGCGAGGGTACGCCCGCGGCCGTACGCGAGGCGTGGCGCTGGTGCGGCAGCCGGGGCGTGCTCGGGTTGCCGGTGGCCGCGGAGGCCGGCGGTACCGGACTCGGCTCCCTGGACACGGTGCTGGCCCTGGAGGGGCTGGGCCGCGGATGCGCGGACCTGGGCTTCCTCGTGGCGGTGAACGCGCACCTGTGGGGGGTGGTGATGCCGCTGGTCCAGCACGGCACCCGATCCCAGGTGGAGCGTCACCTGCCGGGCCTCCTCTCCGGGGAGACCGTGGGCGCGCACGGCATCACCGAACCCGGGGCGGGCAGCGACGTGCAGGCCATGTCCGCCCGCGTGTCGCTGGAGGGCGGGCGCGTGTTGCTGGCCGGACACAAGCACCTGGTGACCAACGCACCCGTGGCCGACCTGTTCGTGATCTACGCCCGCCGTGGCGACGATGGACCGCTGACCGCGGTGCTGGTGGAGGCGGACACACCGGGCCTGGAGGTGCGCGAGCAGCACAAGCCCGCGCTGCCACACGCCCGGCTGGGCGAGGTCCGCCTCGAGGCGTGTGTCGTGTCCGAGCACCACATGCTCGGCGCGCAGGGCGCGGGCATGGCCCAGTTCACCACCGCGCTGGAGTGGGAGCGCACCTGCATCGTGGCGCCCGTGATCGGCGCCATGCAGCGCCAGCTCGACCGGACCGTGCGTCACGCGCGGCAGCGTCGCCAGTTCGACCAGCCGATCGGTCGCTTCCAGGCCGTGTCCAACCGGATCGTGGACATGCGCGTTCGCCTGGACGCTGGCCGCCTGCTGCTCTACCGCGCGGCCTGCGCCCGGGAGGGTGGCCGCCGCGCCCCGCTCGAGGCATCGGAGGCGAAGCTGTTCATCTCCGAGGCCTACGTGCGCTCCAGCCTCGACGCGATGCAGGTCCGGGGAGGCCTCGGCGTCCTGGACGGCGCCGACGAGCTGATCGACCTCACCGACGCACCCGCGGGCACGCTCTACTCGGGGACGTCGGAGATCCAGCGCACGATCATCGCCCGCTTCATGGGTCTGTGAGCGCCGCCCGGTCCACCTTCCCACGCTCGTTGCGTGGCAGCGCGGCCACGACCTCGATGCGTGACGGCACCGCCTGCGCGGGGAGCTCGGACGCGAGCTGATCACGCAGCCCGTCGGCGTCGGGTCGATCGCCGGCCACGAACGCCACCAGTTGGGCTGGCTGCCCCACCGCCACCACGGCGGCCTCCCGCACCGCCGGCGCGGCCAGTAACCGGCGCTCCACCTCCTCGGGCTCCACCCGGTAGCCGCGGATCTTGAGCATGCGATCGATCCGGCCGAGGTGGTGCAGCACGCCGCGGCCGTCCCGCCGCACGCGGTCACCGGTACACAGGTAGCGGTTCCCCGCCATGTCCAGCCAGCGGGCCCGCTCCGGCTCGCCCCAGTACCCCGCCATCACCGTGCGGCCGCAGGCCACCAGCTCACCCTCGTCCGCGTCCCTCCCCTGCTCGTCCACGACGCGCAGGTCGATGTAGGGGCACGGCTCGCCGATGGGCACCGCCTCGGCCGCGGACAGCTCTCCGAGTTCCTGGTAGCACGCGACGTTGGTCTCGGTGGGGCCGAACAGGTTGAACAGCCGCACCGCGGGGTGATCCCGGCGGAGGGCCACCGCGTCGCGCGCGGCCATGGCCTCGCCCGCGTACATGAGCACCCGCAGCGTGGGCTGGTCGCCGCTGGCGGCTGCCAGCACCAGCGAGGGCACGGCGTACATCACCGTGATGCCCTGCGCCCGCGTCCACGCCCCGAGGTCGGCAGGGAAGGCCAGCTGCTGGCCCGGGACCGGGACCAGGGAGGCGCCAGAAGAGAACGTCGCGCCGATCTCGAACAGGGACAGGTCGAAGGCCAGCGACGCGCACTGGGCGACGCGGTCCTCGCCGCTCAGTCCCACCTCGGACCGCCAGAACCCGACGAAGGCCTGCACCGCGTCCCGGGACACGGTCACGCCCTTGGGGTCGCCGGTGGAGCCGGAGGTGAACAGGATGCTGGCGGGCTCTCCAGCAGCGACGGGCAGCGGCTCGAACGGGGCCCCCTCGCCGAGCACGGCGCCGGTCCAGGTCGGTGGTGGCTCGAACAGGGCGGCATCCGCCCCCCACTGCACGGCTCGAGCAAGGGCAGCCCCGCGCACACCGGCTCCGAGCAGCGCCCGCGCGCCGGTCCGGCGCAGGATCGCGCGCACCCTCGCGGGCGGCAGGTGACCGTCGAGGGGGACAGCGCAGCATCCCGCCGCCCAGGTCCCCAGCACGGCGGCCGCTCCGGCCAGGCCGGGGCCGAGGGCCAGCGCCACGCGGTCGCCCGGTCGTACGCCGGCGCGGGCCAGGAACGCCGCGATCCCGCCAGCCTGCTCCCGGAGCCGGCCGTAGGGCACCGCCTCGCCATCCCGCGCGACCGCGATCCGGCGGCCGGGCTGGTTCGCGAACCGGGCCAGCAGGTCCATCAGTCTCCCCCCTGAAGCAGGTCCACCAGCGTCTGCAGCAACGGCTCGGCCCGGTCGAAGCCGCGCGACGTGACCTCCACGGTCAGGCGCGGGCCGCAGCGCACGAACACCACGGACGCGCCCGGCGGGTCCATCACCGTGCTGGTGGCCAGGCAGCGGCTCACCTCCAGGCCGAACAGGCGGCCGTCGCCGCCGAGGTCGAACTCCACGTTGCTGTAGTACAGCGACGCGGGATCGCGCCCGGTGGGCCCCGCGCTCATCAGCAACATCAGCGGGTACGGCAGGTAGCGCGCCAGGCCCATGATCCAGAACGCGGCCGCATCCTCGCCTCGCCGCAGCGCGCGGCGGAAGGCGGCGCGCACGGCCGACACCGATGCCTCGGGGGTGGTCAACGCGCGCGCGGGCAGGTGCAACAGCACGGAGGTGAAGTAGTTGGTGAAGATCGGGCCCCGCCACACCGGTGGGCGCAGGTTGATCGGGCAGGGCACGAGCAGCCGGGCCAGCCGCCCGGGCCGCAGGACCCTCGCCGCGGCGAGGAAGGTCAGGCCGAGCCAGGCGTGGTTGACCTCCAGCGCGGCCCCGAGCTCGGCGGCGCGGGCGCGCAGGGCCGCGGTCTGCTCCGCGTCGAAGGAGTGGGACAGCAGCCGCAGCTCCGGGTCGTGCGCCCGGCTGCGGTGCTGGAACGGCGCGGGCAGGGAGCGCCACAGGTATCGCAGCAGGAAGTTGTGCACGGCCACGCCGTAGCGCAGCCACCCCCCTCCCCGGGCCCGACGGGGGAGGGTCGCGGGCTCGTCCACCAGCCGGTAGCCAGCGGGATCGTCCCCGTCGAGGATCCGCAGCAACAGGTCGGCGCCAGGTGCGTCCATCAGCACGTGCAGCCAGCGGATCACGAGCCACGAACGGCCGGGGCTGCGGGCCAGCACCACGTGGAAGCTGGGTTCGGACAGGGGCAGAAACGGCCGGCCGAAGTGGTGCGCGTACAGAGCCTCGGCCGTGTCGTGCCAGTCGATCACGTCCAGGGGGATGCGGTGCCCCGGCCGCGGCACCCAGCGCCACGCTGGCCACGCCCGCAGCCCCGCGGTCAACGGCGGGCAGGCCTCGGCCAGCCGGTCGAGCCGCGCACGCAGATCGTCGGGATCCACGTCGCCGTCCAGCTGCAGCAGGACCTGCGACCCGTTGCCAGGGCCGCCCCGGGCGCGCATGCGCCGGTCGAGGAACACGTCGTACAGATCGCCCGCACCGGGGCGGTGGGGCCGGCTCATCGGAGGCGGGTCACCAGCTGCAAGATCGCGCCGATGTCGCGGAAGTTGTCGGCCACCACCTCGGCGTCCGGTACAGCCACGCCGGCACGCCGCTCCAGCAGGACGACCAGCCGGCTGATGCCCAGGGAGTCCAGGCCCAGCTCGAACAGGTCGGTGCCGCGGTCCAGGGTCACGGAGGTGTCGCCGAACAGCAGGTCGTCGACCAGGTGGCGGCGCAGCACCTTCTCGATCCGGTCGGGGTCCATGGACCACTCCACATCGTGGGCAACCGGTACCAGAGGCATGCCGGGGTGGCAATCGTCGGCCGCTTGCCCGGGCCCTCCCCCGGTGATAGCACAGCGGCATGGGGCGCCTGCTGATCTCGGCGCTGCGCGCAGCCTGCCGCAGCCTGCAGACCCACCGCGAGCGTGTCCCGGCCTGGCACCGGGCGTTGCTGTTCGTGGTCGGCGTACACCTGTACGCGCTGGCCGCGCCCCTGCTGTGGCTGCTGCACCGCACCGTGGGGCTGCCCCGGGTGGAGGTCGAGGCCATCAGCGGCGCGCGGTTCTCGTGTCGCGTGCACGACATCATCGATGGCTACATCGCGTTCTTCGGGGTGTGGGAGCCGGCCACCTCGGCCTGGTTGCAGCGCACCCTGCGCCCCGGGGACGTGTTCATCGACGTGGGCGCCAACGTGGGGCACCACTCCCTGCTGGCCTGGCGTCGGGTGGGCGACCGGGGTCGTGTGGTGGCCATCGAGCCATCCCCGGCGATCGTCACAGACCTGGAACGCAACCTGTCCCTGAACGGCAGCCCGACGACCATCGAGGTGTGCCGCGCGGCGGCCACCGGCGGCGAGCGGGAGGTACGGCTGTTTCGCGGAGGTTCGTGGAACCGTGGCCGGACATCCACGGTCCGCGACCTGGGGCACGGCGTGGAGACGACGGTGGGCGGCTCGCGGCTGAGAGACCTGGTGGGCGAGGACCTTTTTGCGCGCGCGCGCGTTCTGAAAATCGATGTGGAGGGAGCCGAGGCAGCGATCCTGGCCGACCTCGCCGGGGACCTCGACGCCCTCCAGCCGGAGGTCGCGCTGCTGGTGGAGGTGACGCCCGCGGCCTGGTCCGCGGACCTCGACCCGGGCCAGGTCCTGCGGCCCTACCTCGACGCGGGCTTCACCGTGCAACGGATCGACAACCCCTACGGGTTCTGGCACGCCCTGTGGCCCCACGCACCCCCGGGGCCCCGGCCGGTGCACGATCCACGGCGCCTGAGCGGGGCGCAGCACGACCTGCTGCTGACGAGAGGGCGCGAGACACGGTGAGCGGCGCGGTTGTATCCTGCCGTCGTCCAACGGCCGCCGGGGGGCGGCCCGACCGCAGGAGCTGCGATGTCCGAACGCGCCGGTGAAGTCAGCGTACACAGCGCCCCGCAGAAGAGGCGATCCGGCTGGCGGGAGCTGTACTCGTCCGAGGACTGGTGGGCGATCTGGTTCGCCGCCATCCTCATGATCCTGATCGTGGCCGGCCTGGTCGACAGCGTACCCAGGGTCGGCAAGTGGACCAGCAACCCCCTCGATGCCCTGTCCGTGGACTTTGGCATGGGCCTGGCGATCATGGCGGTCGGGATGGCCGTGATGACGACGGCCGGCATCCGCGTCATGCAGGGGGCCTGGAAGCAGTACCTCGGCGCGTTCTTCGTGATCGTGGCCATCGCCTCGCTGGCCTACCTGTTCGCCGCACAGACCACGATGAAGGCCTGGGGCGCCGGCTACGCCATCTGGGCGCTGGGCCTGGGTCTGCTGATCTCCAACACGGTGGGCACGCCCGCGTGGCTGCTCAAGGGCGCCCGCTCGGAGATGTTCGTCAAGACCGGCCTGGTCCTGCTCGGGGCGGAGATCCTGTTCTCCAAGATCCTGCAGCTCGGCCTGCCCGGCCTGATGGTGGCGTGGGTCGTCACCCCCACGGTGATCATCTTCATGTGGTTCTTCGGTACCCGCTGGCTGAAGATGGCGTCCAAGCCGCTGACCATCATCATCGCGGCCGCGACCTCCGTGTGCGGCGTCTCCGCGGCCATCGCCGTGAGCGCCGCGTGCCGGGCGAAGAAGGCCGAGCTGACCCTGGCCGTGGGCATGACCATGATCTTCACCGTCCTGATGATGATCGGCATGCCCGCGCTGTCCAAGGCCGTGGGCCTGCAGCCCGAGGTGGGCGGCGGCTGGCTGGGGGGCACCATCGACTCCACGGGCGCGGTCGTGGCCGCGGGGGCCTTCCTCGGTGAGAGCGCCGAGCGGGTGGCCGCGGTGGTGAAGATGATCCAGAACGTGCTCATCGGCCTGGTGGCGTTCGTGGTGGCCATCTTCTGGGTCACGAGGGTCGAGCGCGACCCGGACGCCCCCCGCCCCAGCCTGATGGAGGTGTGGTACCGCTTCCCCAAGTTCATCGTCGGCTTCGTGGCGGCCTCGCTGATCTTCAGCTTCGTGATGATGCCCCTGCTGGGCGGGGATCCGGTCAGCGACATCCTCAACGTGTCCAAGCGCTTCCGGGGCTGGTTCTTCTGCCTGGCGTTCGTGGCCATCGGGCTGGAGTCGAACTTCCGGGAGCTGGCCGGTCAGCTGGTGGGCGGCAAGCCGATCATCCTGTACATCGTGGGCCAGAGCTTCAACATCCTGCTCACGCTGCTGATGGCCTGGATCGCCTTCGGCGGCGTGCTGTTCGACCTGCCCGGATGAGAGAGAGACGCTCCCGGGGCTGGCTCCGCCTGGCCGTCGCGATAGCGGCGATCGCGGGCTGTGCCGTGGTCCTGCACCTCATCAGTCCGCGCCTGCCGGGCACCGCGGGCGAGCTGTACCGACGCAACGTGGCCGAGGACGTGCCCGCGACCGCCCTGGTCTACACCGAATCCGGCGACGTGCGCGACTACCTGGACCCCGACGAAGGGCGCTACGGCAGCCCGTTGCAGCTGCCTTGACACCCCCCGGGGGCCCCTTCTAGTGTATCTCGCCTTGTAGACCGTCCAGCACCGGGCCGGTGAGCCCGCGGGAGCCACGATGACCCAGTACCCCTGCTTCGAAGTGACCGATTGGATCGACGCCTCCGGCGGCGAGCAGAACCACAAGTGCTTCCAGTGCGGCACCTGTGCGGCGCTCTGCCCCTGGGGTTCGCTCACCGGGTACAGCAACCGCAAGCTGATGATGCTGACCCAGCTCGGGGCCGAGGACCTCGGCGAGCTGCTGTGGGAATGCTCCACCTGCCGCCTGTGCGTGGAGCGCTGTCCCCGGGACGTGGCCAGCATCGACGTGGTCAAGGCCATCCGCCGCGCGTTCAGCGAGGGAGGCATGCTGCCCCCGCCGCTGCGCACCTTCGTCGGCAGCATGAAGGCCAACGGCAACCCCTGGTCCGGCGAGCGCGACGAGCGTCACGCCTGGGCCGGCGACGAGCTCCCGGCCTACGACGGCCAGGAGTACAACTGGTTCACCTGCTGCACGCTGTCGTACGACCCCCGCAATCGCAAGGTGGCCGAGGCCCAGCTGGGGCTGCTGAAGGCCGCGGGCGTGGACTTCGGCGTGTTCGGCACGGACATGGTCTGCTGCGCCGAGAGCCTGGGCAAGATCGGCGACGACGAGCTCACGGACTCCATGCGCCATACCAACCGCCACCTGTTCGTGGAGAACTCGGTGAAGAAGGTGCTGGTGAGCTCCCCCCACTGCCTGGACACGTTCGGCAAGGAGTACGACCTCTCGGACCTCGAGCCCCGCCACATCGTGGGCCTGCTCCACGACAAGATCGACGACGGCACGCTCAAGCCCGCCAAGGACCTCGGCGGCATCAAGGTCACCTACCACGATCCGTGCTACCTCGGCCGCCACAACAACGTCTACGAGAAGCCGCGCATGGCCCTGCAGGCCCTGCCCGGCGCCGAGCTGGTGGAGATGCCGCGCAACCGCGAGCTGAGCTTCTGCTGCGGCGGCGGCGGCGGCAAGATGTGGGTCGAGGTCGAGAAGGGCCAGCGACCGAGCGACATCCGCGTGGCCGAGGCCCTGGAGACCGGCGCGGACGTGCTCGCCACCGCCTGCCCCTACTGCATCTCGATGTTCGAGGACGCGATCAAGACCCAGGGCGTCGAGGACAGGCTCCGCGTCGTGGACGTCTCCGAGCTGATCGCCGAGTCCTGCCTGTAGCCCTCCTCGAAGTCTCCCAGCGCCCCCACCTCCTCCGCCCGATGCTCCAGCATCGGACCTCCGGGCACGACCAGACATTGGCCAGTAGTGCCATTGCCATTATTGTTACCATTGTCACACATTCTTTTTATATGCGACCACTTCCATCGCCGTTGCTGCATTTTTTCCCGAGGTATTTCAAGGACTTGAATGCCTTGCCGTCCACGTATGCAGGCCCGTATTGACAGGCCGCAACTCGATGGTCAAGATACACACCCCAAAGCATAGAAATACCCGAATTCATCGGGATGCTGGTCTTGTACCGAAGGGTGTGGCGACAGTGAGAGGCACCCAGCTTGGAATTCAAACCTTCTTGCCGAGAGGGTCAGACGCGTGACCGATTTCAGGGACTGGGACTGGGAGGTCGGGGACAGACCGATCGGTGATCTTGCCGCGCTGCAGCAAGGCCACGAAGAGGTTCACGAGTTCGTCAGCAGCACCGATGGCGAGAAGATCGCTGTCCCGGTGCGGGACGAGGACGAACTGCGGGTGGTGGTCAACGGGGAACCCTGGGAGGGCGTGTTCGAGAAGGCGTGGTACCTGCGCTTCCTGCCCGACGGGCGCCTGATCGCGCTGGTGATGAACGACGACGAGTGGACGCTGGCCGTGGACGGCGCGAGCTGGGAGGAGAAGTTCGACTTCGCCTGGGCACCCATCTGGTCGGCTGACGGCAAGCACATCGTCCTGCAGACAAAGACCGGCATGGACTACTCGGTCGCCGTGGACGGCGAACCGTGGCCCACGAGCTTCCCCTCGATCCGCGAGGTGGCGATCTCCGCGGACGGTGGGACCGTGGCTGTCACGGCCCAGCTGGAACGCCTCAAGGAGGCGGACATCGCAGGGTTCATGAAGGGGACCTGGGGCGTGGCCGTGAATGGCGAGCCCTGGGACGGACGGTTCGTCAATGCCTGGGGCCCGGTGGCGGCGGATGACGGCACCGTGGCCGCCGAGGTCCGCCTGGCCAAGCACGTGTTCAGCGTGGCCCGGGACGGCCACATCTGGGACGAGCGATTCCCGGCCATCTGGGAACCATCGTTCCATGACGGTTCGGTGTTCGTCCCGGCCAACGTGGGTGGCAAGTGGACCCTGGTCAGGGACGGAAAACCTGCCTGGAACGGTCGCTTCAACCAGCTGTGGCGTCATCGGTTCAGCCCGAACGGGGCGCGGATCGCCGCGGTGGTCGCCACCGGGTTCGGGCGCTGGTCCGTGGCCGTCGACGACCAGCCGTGGGGGGCGACCTGGAGTGACGCGGTGCTGCCCCCGGTGTTCAGCCCGGACGGCCAGCGCGTGGCCGCCGCGGTCAAGGACGACGGTCACTGGTTCGTCGCCGTCGACGGCCAGGCCTGGGAGCCCCGCTGCGAGATGGTCTGGGACCCGGTCTTCTCCCCGGACGGCAACCACGTCGCGGCCAAGGTCGATCGCGGGGGCCGACATGCGCTGGCCGTGGACGGCCGCATCGGGGCCCGGACCTGGGATCAGCTGTGGTCGCCGATGTTCGGACCGGATGGCGACCGGGTGCTGCTGCGCGGCATCGCGGATGGCAACTACGTACGCTCGGTCGTCAAGGTCGACGATCTCTGAAACGGCACGCAGCAGGCGAGCAATGCCTCGCCTGCCGCGGAGGAGAAGTGATGTACGAGATACTCCGAGGTCCCCTGGTCTGGATTGCCTTCATCGCACTCTTCGCCGGCGCCGTCGTCAACGTGTGGCGCGTGCTCCAGCTGCCCAAGAAGGACAAGGTCACCTACGCCTACATGGACGTGAAGTTCAGCGTGCGCTCGATCCTGCACTGGCTCGTGCCGTTCGCCAGTCACAACATGCGCGTGCGGCCGGTGATGACGGTGGTCGCGTTCGCCTTCCACCTGTGCCTGCTGGCCACGCCGCTGCTGCTGCTGGCGCACAACGAGCTGTGGCACGAGTCGTGGGGTGTGCGGTTGCCCAGCCTGCCCGGGGTGGTGGCGGACGCGATGACCCTGATCGTGGTGTTCGCCGGTCTGTTCTTCGTATTCCGCCGCGTGGCCCTGCCGGTGGTGGCCTACGTGACCGACTGGACCGACTACGTGGTGCTGCTGATCGCCATCGCACCGTTCGTCACCGGATTCATCGCCGCCCGCGGCTGGTTCGCCTACGACACGGTGCTGATGATGCACGTCGTCAGCGGCGGGCTGTGGCTGGCGGCGATCCCGTTCACGCGGCTCACACACCTGCTGTACTTCGTGTTCACGAGGGCGTTCATGGGGTGTGAGTTCGGCGCCGTACGAAACGCCAGGGACTGGTAGCAAGAAAAGAAGAGGACGGATAGCCATGGAGATGCTCCAAAGGCCCGCAGTCGCCGATCCAGGTATCGACGATGCCGTCGCCAAGCTCACGGACGAACAGATCGAGCAGACCGTCAACAAGGTGATGGGCCTGCTCAAGGGGCGGATCGACGTCTACACCAAGACCTGCATGCACTGCGGGATGTGCGCCCACGCCTGCCACTACTGCCTCTCCCACGACCTGGACCCGACCTGGTCGCCTGTGGCCAAGGTCAAGAACACGATCTGGGAGATGCAGCGGCGCAAGGGCAAGGTCAGCCCGGAGTTCATCCGCCAGGCCGCCCGGATCGCGTACACCGAGTGCAATGGCTGCCGGCGATGCAGCATGTACTGCCCGTTCGGGATCGACATCGCATTCCTGATCACCGGCGTCACGCGGCGGATCATGCACCTGCTCGACGTGGTGCCGCAGTACCTGCAGGACACGGTCAACAGTCACGCTGCGACCAACAACCAGATGTGGGTGCAGCAGGACGAGTGGATCGACACCCTGATGTGGCAGGAGGACGATGCCCGTGACGAGATCGTCGGCGCCCGCATCCCGCTGGATGTGGAGGGGGCCGACATCATGTACTCGGTCATCGCCCCCGAGCCCAAGATCCTGGCGCAGCTGCTGGCCAACATCTCGATGATCATGAAGGTCGCCGGACTCAGCTGGACCATGCCGTCCACGGACGGCTGGGACAACAGCAACATGGGCATGTTCTCCGGCGACTACGACACGTCGGGCCGGCTGGAGCGCGCCCACTGGGACACGGCCCTGCGTCTCAAGGTCAAGAAGGTGGTGATGGGCGAGTGCGGCCACGCCTATCGCGGCGCCGTCTACGATGGCCCGCGCTACAACGCGTGGAAGTACTCACCCCTGCCGATGGTGCACGCCATCGACTTCTACCACGACCTGCTGGAGAGCGGCCGCATCCAGATCGCGCGCAAGTTCGACAAGCCGGTCACGGTGCAGGAGCCGTGCAACATCGTGCGGGGCGCCGGCCTCGGTGACAAGCTGCGCGAGATCATGATGGCCACGTGCTCGGACTTCCGCGACGTCAAGCCGCGCTACGAGCACAACTTCTGCTGCGCGGCCGGCGGCGGTGCCGTCAACTGCGGACCGCCCTGGACCAAGACCCGCATCGAAGGCAACCGGGTCAAGGGCGAGCAGCTGGCCTACACCGAGGCCGACTACGTGGTCACCCCGTGTCACAACTGCCGCAGCGGCATCGAGGACATCATCAAGGGGTACGACCTGAAGATGCACGCCAAGTTCTTCAGCGAGATCCTCGTCGAGACGATGGAGATCCCCGAGGACCTCAAGGCCTGAGGCCGCGAGAGAAGGAGCGGGAATGTCAGCCCGAACCATCGGCTACCTGATCATCCTGTCGGTCTCCGGTCTGTTGCTGATCGGATGGATCGTCAACCTGAACCCCGAGGGCGACCGGATCGAGGAGATGGGTCCCGATCTGGTCGTGGTCGAGCGCACGGACGTGTTCGGCTCCCTGCAGCGGGCTCCCGTGGCCTTCCGCCACACGGTGCACACCGACGCCCTGTCCGAGGAGGGGTGCGAGGCGTGTCACGAGCTCGACGACGAGGAGCGACCGATCCCGCAGTTCGCCCGTGGCGACCTGTCCCGACGCCAGTTGATGGACACCTATCACGAGGAGTGCATCGGCTGTCATGCCGAGCGGGCGGGAGAGGATGCGACCGGCCCACGCACCTGCGGAACCTGTCACATCCCGGCCGTGCGATGGGTACCCCAGCGCAAGCCCGCTGGCCTGGACCTGGCACTTCATCAGCGGCACATCGACGCCTTCGACGACCGGTGCGAGGAATGCCACCACGTGTACGACGAGGCCAGCGAGCAGCTCGTGCACGGGGAGGGCCAGGAGTCGTCCTGTCGCGACTGCCACGGCGAGGTCGCGGTCGGCGACGCGCCCAGTCTGCGCGACTCGGCGCACACGTCCTGCGTGGGTTGCCACCAGCTGAAGGGCACTCAGGAGGCCGGCCCCACGGACTGCGCCGGCTGCCACCTCGAAGGTGAGATCGACCCGCTCACGCCCATGACCGACATCCCACGGCTGGAGCGTGACCAGCCCGACCAGGTCACGATCACGGTGGCACACGCCCCGTTCCTGGACGTGGAGTTCGATCACGCCAGTCACGAGGGGTTCGCCTCCTCGTGTCGCACCTGCCACCACCAGAAGCTCGACCGCTGCGGCAGCTGCCACACCTACGAGGGCAGCGCCGAGGGGGATTTCGTGCAGCTGGGCGATGCGTTCCACGAGCCGGACTCGGTCCGCTCCTGCACGGGCTGCCACGTCGAGCTGGCGCGGCGAGACGACAACTGCGCGGGCTGTCATGGAGACGGTGACCTGGCCGCGGGACCGGCCGAGGGCGCGTGCAAGGTGTGCCACGGCGACGACGCCGCGGCGCTGGCAGCCCTGACCGACGGCGAGGCCCCCGAGGACATGCTCCAGCAAGGCGAGGCCACCGAACCTGGACCGCGGGAGTGGGGGCCGCCCGCCCCGCCGCCCGACGACCTGGCGGAGGTCGTGCAGATCGACCACCTGGCCGATCGCTACGAGGCGGTGTCGTTCGAGCATGCCGCGCACATCGAGAACCTGACCGAGGCCGGCGAGCAGCTGGACCTGTCCCGGCCCTGGCACGCCGGCTCGGCGTTCACCTGTATCGCCTGCCACCACGACGCCGAGGTCGACGAGGACAACCAGGCGTGCACCTCGTGTCACGCCCAGCGCGACAGCGTCGCGGACCTGACCGCGCCGCTGGATCCGATGGCGGCCTACCATCGCCAGTGCGTGGGCTGTCACCAGCGCATGGGGGTCGTGGCCGAGGAGACCGAGCAACCGCTGGAGTGCACCGACTGCCACGCCGAGGCTGGCAAGGAGGGACAACCATGAGCCTCTCTCGACGCCGATTCCTCTGCGGACTCGCCGCATCGGGCGCGGCAGCGGGTGCGGGCGCCTCGCTGTGCTCGACCCGGGCGTTCGCGGGGACCGTGCCCGCCTCCCTCTATGGCGTGATGGTGGACGTGGACCGCTGCGTCGGTTGCCGCACCTGCGAGGGCGCCTGCCGCAGCTGGAACCACCTCGAGTCGGAAGACGAGGAGCCCACGGACCTCTCGCCGACGTCGTACACGGTGGTCACCTCCCGCGAGACCGACGACGGCGAGCTGAACACCAAGTGGCAGTGCATGCACTGCGTCTCGCCGACCTGCGTGACGGTCTGTCCCGCAGGCGCGCTGCGCAAGACCGATCCCGGTCCGGTGCTGTGGAACAAGAAGCGCTGCATCGGGTGCCGCTACTGCGTGATCGCCTGCCCCTTCTCCGTACCTCGCTTCGACTGGGAGCACCGGGGTATCACCAAGTGCGTGTTCTGCGCCGACCGCCTGGAGATGGGCGTGCAGCCCGCGTGCGTGGAGAGTTGCCCGGAGGGCCTGTTCACGTTCGGTGAGCGCGAGGAGATCCTGGCCCTGACCGAGCAGGCGCGCCAGGCAGGCCGGCACGTCTACGGCGACGACGAGATCGGGGGCGTGTCCTGGATCTACGTCTCGGACCGGTCGTTCGAGGATCGCCGCTTCCCCGAGCTGGGCACAGCCCGCTACGGGGACCACAGCGCGGCCATCACGCGCTCCCAGCTGGCCACCGTTGCCGTGGGTGCCGCGGGCCTGGGTCTGTACGCGGCAGCGGTCGCCGGCCAGAAGCCGGCGCCAGCGGACGACGAGGAAGGAGAGCAGGGATGAACCTGTCCAACGCGATCCCCGACGGGCCGCGCAAGTTCCTGTGGCCCTGGTTCGGTTTCCTCGGCGTGTTGATGCTGCTGGGCATCTACGGCGCCCTGCACACGGTGCTGCGGCACGAGCCTCCGCCCGTGGAGTGGGGCATGCTCGTGCCGAGCTACGTGTTCTTCGCGCTCGCGGCCACCGGCTCGTCCCTGGTCAACTCGGTGTTCACCGTGTTCGGCGTGGAGCGGTTCCGACCGCTGGCCAAGCGCGGCGTGCTGGTCTCCCTGCTGCTGATCCTGCCTCCGCTGCTCTTCATCTGCCTGGAGCTGGGGATCCCATGGCAGATGTACAACCTGTACGTGTTCTTCCAGTTCGACTCCCGGATGTCCTGGATGGGCGGGCTGTACATGATCTTCATGGCCTCACTGGCCGTGGAGCTGGTGATCGTGATCCTGGAGAACAAGCTGCCACACTGGGTACCCAAGGCGATCGGGTGGTTCGTGCTGACGATCACGCTGGTGGTGCACACCAACCTCGGCGCGCTGTTCGGCGCCGTGCACGCCAAGGCCATGTGGTCCACCCACCTGCTGCCCGCCCACTTCATCGTGTCGGCGGTCACCGCGGGCGCCGCGGTCCACATCCTGTTCACCACCGTGACCTACCGCATCAAGATCGGCGAGCTACCCGCGGTGTTCCGAGACCTGTTCGCCCGTAGCCTGGCCCCGCTGATCGTCGGACTGCTCGGGGTGAACTTCGTGCTGGTGATCGAGAAGTTCGTGGCCGGCGCGTACCACCACGCCCTGGCCGATGCGACCCACCTGCTGGCAGCCGGCGGCTACAGCGTGACGTTCTGGGGTTTCGAGGTCCTGCTCGGCGGCATCGTGCCGATCGTGCTGCTGCTGCACCCGGCGACCCGCAGCTCGGCCAAGGGGCTGCTGGCGGCGGCCGTGCTGGTCGTTCTCGGCGTGTACTTCTCCAAGTACGACCTGGTGGTGGCCGGCCAGGGCGCGGGCGCGCTACCGCTGCTGGAGCACATCCCCTACCACCCGGAGTTCGGCGAACTGCTGCTGCTGTTCGGCGGAACCGCGATCGCGCTGACGCTGTACACGCTGGGAGAGCTGCTGTTGCCGCTGGATCCGGACGAGGAGCCGGTCTGGCTGATCTTCCCTGCGCGGGTGATGCGGCTCGTGCCCAGGTCCTGGCTGCCGATCCAGTACTACGTCCGCGACGGACAATCGGACTGACGGGACGTCAGTCAGCCAGCGCCTTGCGCACCTCGGCGATGAACCGCTCGGGGTCGATGGGCTTGTCGAACACCGCCGCCGGCCGCTTCACAGCCAGTTCCTTGCCCGCGATCCCGCTGACCACGATCACGGGCGTGGCCGACAGGGCCGCGTCCCGGGACATTTTCCGATAGAAGTCCGTGCCGCTGTTGTTGGGCATCATCAGGTCCAGCGTGATCAGGTCCGGCTGCTCTGCGCGGGCCACCTCCAGCCCCTGGTAGCCGTCGCTGGCGTCGCAGATCTGGTAGCCCTCGTCGGTCAACAGGGCACCGAGATAGGCGCGGATGTCCGCCTCATCGTCGATGATCAGGATCTTTTGGCTCATGGTCTCCTCCTGCACGGGCCGCCAGCGGTTCACACCGCGGCGCGGTGGACCAGCTGGTGCACCGAGGCCAGCAACGCTGCTGGCTCGATCGGCTTGCCAAGGATGCGGTCGGGACCCCGTATCCCGTCGTGCGAGTCCAGGTACGACCGACAGTCGTCTTCCAGGATCTCGTCGCAACCCGTCACCAGTATGACAGGGAGTTCACGCCAGCGGATATCCGTGCGCAACACGACCAGCAGTTCGAGTCCGGAGCGTCCCGGCATCAGCACGTCGATCAGCACCGCGTCGGGCCCGAACGGTCCGAGCGCGGCCAGCGCACTCAGGGAGTCGGCGGCGGTCTCGACCACGTAGCCGTGGTCCTCCAGCAGCGATGACAGGTACAGCACGACGTCCGGATCGTCGTCCACGACGAGCACCCGGCCAGGGACAGTCAAGGAGTGGCTCCGGAGCGCTCGATGGTGGTCCCCTCCCCTTCGGATCGCAGCGGCAACCGGATCACGAAGCAGGTACCCTCGCCGGGCTCGGACCGCACATCAATCGCTCCGCCGTGCTTGTCCACGATCCTGTTGGCGATGAACAACCCCAGGCCGGTACCCTTGATCCCCTTGGAGGAGAAGAACAGCGAGAAGACCTTCTCGCGCGTCTCCTGATCCATGCCGATACCGTCGTCCTCGATCTCGAACTCCATCCACGGCCCGCGCCGCTGCACGGAGAAGGTCACCTCGTGCGAGGACCGGGAGCGTTCGCTGTGACAGGCCTCCAGGGAGTTCTCCAGCACGTTGACCAGGGCCGAGCGCACGGCCTTGGCGTCGCCTACGAAGGTCCCGATTCCAGCCGGGACACGGGAGATGAACCTGACACCGAGGTCGACGGACCTCCTCTCCAGGATCTCGTCGATCTCCGCGCACAGGGCGCCCGCGTCGATCGCCTCGAACTCCATCTGGCGGTCCTTGGTGTAGTACAGGATGTCCAGCACCATGCTGCGGATCCGGCCGATGTTGCGCTGGGCCATCTCCCAGCCCTTCTTCACGCGCTCGGGCTGATCGCGCTCGAGGCCAGAATTCACGAGGTAGATCCCACCGTCCAGGCCGGTGAGCAGCCCCTTGATCCCGTGGGAGATCGATCCCACCAGCAGCCCGATCGAGGTGAGCTGGGACTGCAACTCACGCATCTGGGTGATGTCGGTGAACATCACCAGGACGGACGCGACCTGCCCATCGGCGTCGCGGATCGGCGACGTCGTGCATAGCAGGTTGCGCTTCTCTCCAGACGCCGAGATCACCACGTCCTCCCGCTCGCGGCGCTGGCCGTCGACGAACGTCTGCTGCGAGGGGCAGACCAGGCACTGCTCCTCCCGGTGCTTGATCACCCGGTAGCAGCTCTCTCCGACGGACTCGCCGAACATCGCGTGGAACGCATCGTTGGCGTGCTGGATCACGCGGTCCGGTCCCTGGACCCGCAGCTCGCAGGGGACCTCCTGGAAGTACTGTTCGAATCGGTGCACCACATTCGCTCCCGGTTGGGGTCGACGCCGCAGTCAGCTCTCGCGCCTGCCGGCGAGGTCGAGGATGCGCCTCAGGTTCTGGACCAGGTCTTCCGGCTGCACCGGCTTCTCCATGTACCCCTCCGGGGGCACCACCGTGCGGTCGTAGACCACCTTGCGGAACTCGGGGTGCCCCGTGATGATGCACACGGGGATGGAGGCGATATCGGGTTCGCTGCGCAACTCCGTGAAGGCCTCGACCCCGTCCTTGCCGGGCATGGACAGGTCGAGGGTGATCAGGTCCGGCTGTTCGCGCCGCGCGATCTCCAGGGCCTCGTCTCCGTCCGTCGCCTCGAGAGTCCGTGCGCCCTCGTCCTCGAGCACGGTCTGGAGGAACGTGCGCACGTCGTCCTCGTCCTCCACGACCAGGATCCGACGGCCAGCCAGTGGCTCGGCGGCTGCCTTCTCCGCTGCCACGGCCGCGGCTGCCTTCTCCTCGACCTCCCGCGCCTGGGCCGCCTTGCGCTCCTGCAGGGCCGGGCATTCCTCCAGTACGAGGGCCTCCTCCACCAGGTCGACCAGCTGCTTGACCTCGATGTCCAGCTTGTAGTGCTTGATCGTGTCGGAGAGGCCGTCCACGCAGTTGTGGCACGACGTGACCACGACCTTCGCTCCGGTGGCCGTCAGCTGATCCGCCTTGACCTTGGCCGAGACCAGTCGCCGCGGCGTGTACTCGGACATGGACATGGCGCCACCGCCGCCCGTGCAGCAGTAGTTCTCCTGGCGATTGGGTGTCATCTCGCGGAAGTCGGTGCACACCATGTTCAGCAGCTCGCGCGGCTCTTCGTAGAAGCCGCAGCTGCGGGCGTTGTTGCACGAGTCGTGGAAGGTGACCGGCTCGGCGTTGCGGGTCTTGTCGACCACGATCCGGCCTTCCTCGATGTAGTTCAGCATCGTGATGACCGAGCTCTCCATCACGAAGTCCTGGTCCGTGGCCGACCAGTTGGGTCCCTCGCAGCGGGTCGAGCGGTAGCCGTGCCCGCACTCGGAGATCACCACCTTCTTCGCCCGGTACTTCCGCTGGGTTTCCTCCAGGTGCTTGTACGTGGTCCCACCGAGCAGGTCGTCGCCGGAGAACAGCCCGAAGTTGGTCTGATCCCAGCCCCATGACGGCATCATCCAGTTCTCGCCGGCCGCGTAGAAGATCTTGGCCGCGGCCGAGATGCTGCGCGGGTCGTACTTCACCTCCCGCGGGTTGATCGTGTACATCACGTCCGCGTCCTCGACGTCGATCGGGATCTCGGCGGCTGCGTCCTCCACCTCGTCTACGAGCTCCTCGCTCATCCACTCGATGGTGTCGACGTAGTCCTCCTCGAGCACCCCCATCTGGTTGCCCAGCTCCCAGGTGTCCTTGGACACCACACGCACGCCCTCCGGCATCACCCCCACGCGAGTCAGCAGCCCCCGCATGATGCGGTTGAGGGTGGCCGTATCCACCCCCATCGGGCAGTTGAAGGTGCAGCGGCGGCAGTTGGTGCAGGTCCCGAAGGCGATGTCCTTGAGCCGCTCGAGGTCGTCGTCGGTGAACCGCTCGGCCTTGACCCACCACGGTGCGATCCGGCCGGTCCAGTCGAAGTTGCGCTTGAACAGCTTGCGCAGCTGGTCGGCCTTGTACGACGGCGTCATCTTCGGATCGTCGGGGTGGGTCAGCACGTAGTGGCAGCTGTCGTTGCACATCCCACAGTGCACGCAGCCCACGAGCGATCCCACGACCTGCCGGGTGAGCTTCGGCCGCAGGAGTTCGACCATCTTGTCGACCTTGGCGGTGTTCGCAGCAGTGGTCATGACGTCCTCCTTCTAGTGACGGGCTCGCGCGAACGGGATCGAACCGCGATGACCGAGGGAGCGGCCGAGCCAGTACCGGGTGAGCGGGTAGTACAGGTAGTGGGAGATCTTGGAGAATGGCACGTAGACCAGGAAGAACGTGGTGGCGAGCAGGAACAACGCCAGCCACAGATCGCTGTCCTGCGGGGCGAAGGCACCCAGCCTGGAGAGCTCCGAGGCCACGCCCAGGGTGAACCACACCGTGAGCGTGAACAGCGAGAAGTAGTCGTCCGGCGTGCTGATCAACTTCAGGTGTGGCAGGGCGAAGCGGCGCACGATGCGCACCAGCGAGACCGCGAGTGCCGAGCCCACGGTGACCACGAAGATCCAGCCGATGGCCGTCTCGTGCAGCACCGCGATCGGGTTGGTGAAGGCCAGCACGATGCCGAAGGTGACGCCGATGTGGAACACCGCGAAGCTCAGATAGAAGGCGAACCCCTTGCGGGTGCTCTCCATGGCCCAGGGCATGGCCACGTTGCCCAGCGAGTACAGTGCACCGAGCGTGGGGCCGTTGTCCGCAGCGCGCTCGCCCCTGGCCTGTCGATCCCGGCCGGCGGGGAAACGGAAGACCCAGACCAGGCGTGCCGTGTACACGGTCATCATGATGAGCAGGCCGATCCAGTGGGCGATCTCGGCGAACTGGAGCAGGTTGCTTGGTTCGTGTGGCATGTCAGGAACCTCCCTGCAGCGCTGCTGCGAACGGCTCTTGTTCTCGTGTGTTGAGCGCGACGAACAGCACCTCGCGGACGGGCGTGTCACCGCCGAGGAACTCCGAGACGGTGCGCACCATCACGCGCGCACACAGGTCGATGGGCACCTGGTAGAGGCCGGTGCCAATGGGGGGGAAGGCGACCTGGGCGATGCCCTTCTCCTCGGCGCGGGCGAGGCAGGCGAGGGTGCAGCGTCGGAGGATGCCCTCGGTGTCGGGCTCGTGGAACTTGGGGCCATTGGTGTGGATGATGTGCTTCACCGGCAACCGGCCGCCACCGGTGACGATGGCGTCGGCCTTGGCACACGAGCCGATGGCGTCGAGCTCGTCCTGCACGGCCTTGCCCCCCCGGGCCGTGATCGCCCCGCCATAGCCGGAGCCGAGCTTGCAGTCCTCGTCGATGTCGAAGACGAACGCCTCGACCTCGATGTTCGTGATGTCCGCCGTGGTCAGGCGGATGATCCTGTCACCGATCCGTCGCTCCATCTCGACTCCCTTTCGTGCACGACCCCGCGGTCACCACGACCCAGGGGTTCTCTTCGGGCGGCGGGCTTATAACATCGGTTTTTTTTCAATAGCAAACTGATGGAAAATGCAGGGTTTAAATGCCATTTTTCTCATAGACAATATGCATGTATCTGCATGTACCCGCAGCTTTCGCGGTGATCCTTGTTTTTCCACCGGAAACGCCTACATTGTGGCCTGCAAGGAGATGACGATGAATCTATCGACGCGGGCCCGCTACGGGCTACGAGCCATGGTCGAGCTGGCCGGCCACTACGGGCAGGGATCGACCAACATGCAGGCGATCGCCGAGGGCCAGGGGCTGCCCCGCAAGTACCTCGACACGCTGTTCAATGCACTCAAGGTCTCGGGCCTCGTCATCAGCCGCCGTGGTGTCGGCGGTGGCTGGGAGTTGACGCGACCGCCGGCGGAGATCCGGCTATCGGAGATCCTGATCCCCCTCGAGGGCTCTCTCGGCCTGGTGCAGTGCGTGGATTTCCCGCACACATGTGCGAAACACGATTGTTGCAATGCTCGGGAGCTCTACACGGAGATGCAGGCCGCGATCCTGGACGTGATCGACCGCTACACGCTGGCCGACATGTACGACCGCCAGTGCAAGCTCGAAGAGAAGGTCAACGGCGTGCCGCTGGACTCCGACTTCTGTCGGCCGGTGAGGTAGCAGCTTCCAGGGAATCCCGGACCGAGCCCGCTGGAGCGCCGATCACCCGGTCCCCGCCACACCCCTGCCGGGGCCACGGTGGTTCGAATTGTTAGCTACAGCTAATTAACCCTTCCAGGGCGAATTCTGCTACACGTCGAAACCGCCTGCAATCCTTGACAAAGCCCCCCTCCCCCTCTATAGATCGCTTGCCCATAAAGGCCATTGATATCATGGTCTTTGGTGAACAAGTAGGAGTTGACATGGAACTGGTTGAACTCGTCGTGGGACGCATCCTCCCGTACGTGACGCTGGTGGTCCTGATCGTGGGTCTCGTGATGCGCCTCACCCGCTGGAACAAGGGGCCCACACCCAAGATGACCATCTTTCCGGGGGCGACCAACAGGGGTGAGATGATCACCAACATCCTCAAGGAAGTACTCATCTTCCGCGGCCTGTTCCAGGGCAACAAGGGCCTGTGGGTCGGGAGCTGGGTCTTCCACGCCATGCTCGCGTTCATCTTCTTCGGGCACATCCGCGTCGTCTGGGAGGCCCTGTTCTTCCTTCCGGAGAAGGGGCAGCACCTGGTGTCCGCCGCCACCGGCGGCACGTTCGGCGTGATCGTCCTGCTGGCCGCGACCTACCTGTTCATCCGGCGACTGACCGTGGGCTCGGTCCGGGAGATCTCCGACGTGGAGGACTACTTCGCGCTGGTGCTGATCGTCGCCATCGTGCTCACCGGCGACGCCATGCGGTTCCTGCCGGCCGCGCACATCGATCTGGCCGAGAGCACGCGACCCTACTTCCTGAGCTTGATCACCTTCAGTGGTGCAGAGGTGCCGTCGAACCCATGGTTCCTGATGCACTACCTCCTCGGACAGGTCCTGTTCCTGTACCTGCCCTTCTCCAAGTTCCTGCACATCCCTGGCGTGTTCTACAGCCAGGCACTGATCCAGAAGGCGTAGGGAGGCCGACATGAGCGAATTCGAACACAAGGACGCCGTCGTCAAGTCGGTCAACGCGATCAAGAACGGCCCGCGGTCCATGCAGCTGTACATGGACATCTGCGCCAAGTGCGGCACCTGCGCCGAGAATTGCCACGTCTACTACGGCAATCCGTGCAAGGAGACCAATCCGGCTGCACGATCGGACCTGATCCGCAACATCTACAAGAAGCACAACACGATCACCGGCAAGCTGCTGCGCAGGGGCGAGCTGACCGAGGCCGACTTCGAGGGCTGGGTCAAGTCCTTCTGGGAGTGCAGCGGTTGCCGTCGCTGCGCGGTGTACTGTCCCTACGGCATCGACAACTCCGTGCTGACTCGCAAGGGCCGAGCCATCATCCACAGCCTCGGGATGTCGCCCGTGCGCATCGCCGACACCCAGGACATCTCCGACAAGTTCGGCAATGACGAGGCCCAGCCGCCCAAGGCGATCAAGGCGGCCCTGGAGTTCCTCGAGGAGGAGATCGAGGACGAGACCGGAGTGAAGGTCCGTATCCCGGTCGACGAGGAGGCGGACATCCTGTTCGTGCCCGCGTCCGCGGACCTGATCTCGTTCCCCGAGACCCAGATGGGGGTCGCCTACTTCTTCCACCTGATCGGCGCCTCGTGGACCATGGCCACCGACGCGGTCGACGGCGCCAACTTCGGCCTGTTCTCCGGCGACGACGCGCACATGAAGCGCA
Source organism: uncultured Rickettsiales bacterium (assembly GCA_964639985.1). Lineage (GTDB taxonomy): Bacteria > Myxococcota_A > UBA796 > UBA9615 > CAYRNR01 > CAZXHG01. The sequence continues at coordinate 7,024 of CAZXHG010000054.1, read as the reverse complement.
AGAACAAGCTGCTGCACGACGCCTGCCTCAAGTACAAGGCGAAGATGCTGATCATCGGCGAGTGTGGCCACGCCTATCGCATCGCCAAGCGCATCGGTGGTGTGAACTACTTCGGTGAGAACGGCAAGCTGCCGTACGAGGTCACCAACATCTTCAGCTTCGCGGAGCCCTACTTCAAGGACGGCACGATCAAGCTGGACAAGACCAAGTTCGGCAAGTCCGTGACCTACCACGACCCGTGCAACTTCGGTCGCAGCACCGGCGTCACCGAAGAGCCACGGGAGATCCTCGACCTGCTGGTCGACGACTTCCGCGAGATGACTCCCAACCGCGCGCAGAACTGGTGCTGCGGCGGCGGCGGCGGACTCGCGGTGATGGACGGCAAGGAAGGGGTCAAGGCCCTCGGCGACGAGACCTTCCTGGACTCCCGCATGAAGGCCGCCAAGAAGAAGGTCGAGCAGGTCAAGGAGACCGGGGCCGAGTACATGGCCGCACCGTGCGCCAACTGCAAGCGGCACGTGGGCCAGATGCTCGAGCACTACGAGACCGGCGTCGAGTCCGGCGGCGTGTTCGACATCCTGATCCAGGCCGCCATTCCGCCTGCCGAGTGAACCCGACACCGGCCGCGCGACGAGGGGTGCGCGGCCGGAATCCCGTGGGAGGGACTGCCATGACCTCGAAACGACGCGTGGTGATCGTCGACGACGAGCCGGACATCTGCCGGTACATCGCGTCGATCCTCGAGGACGGCGGCTTCGACACCCGCACGGCCGAGAATGCGGCCGACGGCGAGGCCCTGATCCGCGAGGATCCGCCCGACCTGGTCTGCATCGACCTGATGATGCCAGGGCGCTCCGGCGTGCAGCTGTTCGCCCGACTCAAGGGCGACGAGGCCACGAAGGACATCCCGCTGGTGATGATCACGGGGATCAAGGAGAAGCTGAACATCGACTGGGCGGACATCGTCAAGAGCCTGCGCACGCGCATGCCCGAGGGCTTCGTGGACAAGCCGATCGACCCGGTCCGGCTGATGCGGGTCGTACAAGCCGTGCTCGGTGGGGAGAAGGACGGGATACAATTCGGCTGAGTCCGAGGTGATCGATGGAGACAGGATCCGGTTCCCGACGCCTGCCCCTCTTCGACAAGCTGGCCCTCGCCGACAAGATCCTGGTCAGCACGCTGGCGCTGTTGCTGCTGCTCGGCGTCATGGGCACGCTCGCCACCCGGGTCGTGATCCGGGCCCACCTCGAGGACGAGATCGCGAACAGCGCACGGCGCGTGGCCACGGCCCAGGCTCCCGAGGCGGCCGGCCTGCTGCAGGCCGGTGACATGGCCGCGCTGGCCACCTGGGTCCAGCAGCTGGTCGATGCGGATCGCTCGGACAGCTACGCCATCGTCACGGACCGTGACGGCCGCATCCTGGCCCACACCTTCCCCTGGGACCCACCCGCGGCGATCGAGGCGCCCGCCCCGGCGCTCGACACGAAACCGCGCGAGCTGGTGCTGGACGACCGGCACGTGGTGGAGGTGGTCGTTCCGCTGCGGGCCGGACCCGAGGGCGACGGCTACCTGCGCGTGGGCAGCGACCTGGCACGGATCGACGGGGTGATGGGGCGCATGACCTTGACCTTTGCCGCGCTGCTCGCCGCCTTCGCCGTGTTCGGGCTGATGGTGTCCCGCCGCGTGTCCCGCTACGTGACCCGGCCCGTGGTCGAGCTGACGCACCTCGCCGACGAGGTCAGCACCGGGAACCTGGACGTGGATTTCCACTTCGGCTTGCCGGTCCGTTGCTGGGAGATCAAGCGCTGCCAGCGGCTGGACTGCGCAGCACACGGCAACACCGCGGTCCAGTGCTGGTTCGTGGACGGCACGCCCTGCGAGGGATACGAGCCCCGCTTCCCGCAGAAACTGGTCGGCTGTCGGACCTGCGAGGTCTACCGGGCCCACAAGGGCGACGAGATCGTGCAGCTCGCCGACTCGTTCCGTCACATGACCCGCGCGCTCGGCCACTCCCAGCAGGACCTGCAGCGGTCGGACCGCTTCCAGCGCGGCCTGATCCGCAACTCCTTCGACGGGATCATCGCCACGGACGACGATGACGTGGTGCGGATCTTCAACCGCGTGGCGCAGAACCTGACCGGGTTCGGCGAGGACGAGATCATCGGTCACAGGACGTGGGAGGACCTGTTCGCCACGGAGATGTGCGATGCGCTGGACGATCCGCTGTTCCAGGACGGCGCCACCACCGTGTTCGGTTTCTACCGCAAGGAGATGCGGCTGCTGTGCAAGGACGCGTCGACCGCCGACGTGCTGGCCTCGGGCATCACCCTGCTCGACGGCGAGCAGGAGGTGGGCAAGGTCTTCTTCTTCAAGGACATGCGCGAGATCAAGCAGCTGCGTGAAGACCTGGTCCGCTCCGAGCGGCTCGCGGCGACCGGACAGACGGTGGCCTCGATCAGCCACTCGATCAAGAACATCCTCGATGGGCTCCGCGGTGGCGTGTACGTGTACAAGCGTGGTGTCCGTATCGGCGACGAGGCGACGCGCGACGACGGCTGGGTGATGGTCGAGCGCAACGTGGACATCATCTCGGCGCTGGTGATCGATCTGCTCAACTACGCCCGGGATCGTGAGCCCGACCTCGCGCCGTGCGACCCCAACGACCTGATCGCAGACGTGGTCCGCGCCATGGGCCCGCGGGCCGAGCAGCTCGGAGTGGACCTGCAGTCCGAGCTCAACCCGCTGGTGCACGAGGCCCATCTCGACGCGCACGCCGTGCACCAGTGCCTGGTCAATCTCGTGACCAATGCCCTGGACGCGGCCAGCGAGGCGGATCCGGGCTGGGTCCAGGTCGGGACCGGCGTGGGGGACGCCGGGGAGTTGGTGTTCGACGTCAGCGACAATGGACCGGGGGTACCCCCGCGGCTACGGGACGGGCTGTTCACGGCCATGGTCAGCAGCAAGGGCTCCAAGGGCACCGGCCTGGGGCTGCTGGTGGTGCACAAGGTCGTCAGCGAGCACGGCGGCACGGTGGCCTATCTCCCGGACCGTTCGCCGGGCGCCACCTTCCGTATCACGCTACCGCTGTCGCCTGCGGGCTGAGGCGGGATCAGAACCGGCCATCGCGCACGTCGGCCAGGGTCACCGAGTCGAAGTACTGCTGGATGATCTCCGTGGCCTTGACCCACAGGCCGCGGCTCGGGCACCGCTCGTGGCGGTCGCAGATATCCTCGTAGCGCACGCATTCGACCAGGTTCAGCTCGCCTTCCAGCGCGGTGATGATCTCCGACATCTGGATCTGATCGGGCGGCCGGGCGAGCATGAATCCCCCCTTGAATCCCTTGACCACGCGCACCAGGCCGGCCCGGCGGAGCCCGGCCATCAGCTGTTGCAGGTATTTCCGCGAGATCTCCTGGCGCTCCGCGATCTGGCTCAGTGGTATCGGCGTGTCGGGTTCGGACGAGGCGAGCTCGACCATCGCCCGCGTTGCATAGCGTCCTCGGCAGGAGATCTCCATGTCGCATCACCCGTTCGGTCTGAAGGCCTTTTCCGAGACGAAGCGGAAGGCCCATGTGGTCCACACCATGCGCGCGAGTTCGGTCCTGGCGTCGAACTGCCGCGACACGGCCAGCGGCGTGTAGCAGACCAGGATCACCTCGGACGCGCCCGCGTGGGTCCGTTCGTCACAACAGTCGCAGCACGGTGAGCCGACGACTCCGTCGCCGTCGGTGAGCAGCGGCAAGCCCTCGAGTTCGACCTCGCGGCCCGCCAGCGTGCCGGTCTCGCCCTGCTCCCCCAGTCGGAACTTCATCGGGAACCGGACCCGTCGGGCATCCATCAGGCTCCAGGGGAGCAACGTGCGGGCGGCCAGCAGATCCCTGAAGACCTCGGCCGTGTCTCCACCTGGAAACGATCCGCCGGCGAGCAGCGCGGCGACCAGCTGTTCGCTGGAGGCGAGCGTGTCGCCGAGCGCGTCCCTCAACGCACACACGTTGGCCTGTCCGTCGAGGCCGTGGTCCCCGTACCGCTGGTTCACCCGCGCGACCGTGCCCCGGATCATCACCTCGAGCACCTGCTCGTGGGATCCTTGCTCCAGGGCGAGGTGCGCCATGTGCAGCCGCCACCCCGGCGCGTCGAGGAACACGTCGAGTCCGTCGATGACCTCGAAGTCCATGAATCCGATTCCTCCGACAGGGTCCGTTCCCTTGATAGTCCTTGGGCTGCTACAGCGTCAACCATCGGAGCGATCGCCCTGCGGAACCGACCAAACGCAGTGCGCCCCCGCCGAAGCAGGGGCGCACGGGTCGATGTCGTTCAGTCGTGAAGATGCCTACGCACCCTCGCTCTGGTAGTACGCCTTGAGGATCTCGGCGACCTCGGGCCGTGAGAACTCGGGGGGCAGGTCCTCGCCGTTGGCCAGCATCACGCGGACCTTGGTGCCGGACAGGAACAGCCAGTCGCCAGGACCGTGGTCAGGGCCGTCCTTCATCATGATGATCTTCTCGAGCTTCTTGGACCAGCAGGTGTGGTCGGCCTCGAAGATCTTGATGTCCATCTCACCTTCCTCGACCTCGTCGTGGAAGATGGTCTGGGCGTCGAAGGCGCCGTAGTAGTCGCCCACGCCCGCGTGGTCGCGGCCCACGATCAGGTGGGTGCAGCCGCAGTTCTGGCGGAACACGGCGTGCAGCACGGCCTCACGCGGGCCGGCGTACAGCATGTCGAACCCGTAGCCGGTGACCATGCAGGTGTTGGCCGGGAAGTACAGGTCGACCATCTTGCGGATGGCGGCGTCGCGCACGTCGGCGGGGATGTCGCCGGCCTTGAGCTTGCCGAGCAGCATGTGGATCAGGATCCCGTCGGCCTCTTCCTGCTGCCAGCCCATGCGGCACACTTCCTCGTGCGCGCGGTGCATGGGGTTGCGGGTCTGGAAGGCCACGACCTTCTTCCAGCCGCGGATGGCGATCTCGTCGCGGATCTGCCAGGCGGTGCGGAAGGTGTCGGCGAACTCCTGGGCGAAGTAGGAGAAGTTCAGCACCTGGATCGGGCCGGAGATGGCGAAGCGGCCGACGGTGTTGAACGCGGCGACGCCCGGGTGGGCCTCGTCGTCGGTGCGGAACACGCGGTCGGTCATGTACGCCATCTGCTCGTCGGTGATCTGCTCGATCGCCTCGACGTCCTGGATGGCCAGGATGGGGTTGCCCTCGACGTTGGGGTCGAGCAGGGCGATGCGCTTGGCGTCGCCGATGACGCTGGCGTCCTCGACCACGTTCAGGACCGGGGTGGGCCAGAACAGGCCGCTGGCGGTGTGCATGTCCTTGGCCACGCCCATGGCGTCGTCCACGTTCATGTACCCGGTCAGCGGGTTGAAGTAGCCACTGGCCAGCATCACGGCGTTGCCGGCGGCCGCGGAGCTGACGACGATCTGGGGCAGGCTCTTGGCCTCCTCGAGCAGCGCGTAGCGCTTCTCGTCGTCGCGGACGAACAGCGGATTCAGGGTGTCGGAACCGTGGGGCTTGATCATTCCCGGTCTCCTTTGGAGGAAGTTGTTGTCTCTGTTCCAGTTATCTCGATATTTGTTTCGTAGTTTCAGCTAGTTCCCTCCCCTACGGGGAGGGTAGACCCGTCTAACAAACCCGTGGGGGATCGTCAAGCAGGCCTGCGAAACGCGAGCTGGAACCGCTAGGAGACCGGGGGAAGCACCCGACCGATGCGACGGGCGAACGCCATGGCCAGGAAGCGGTACATGGCGTGAGCGAACTTGGAGAACGGAAAGAAGATCAGCAGCCAGAACACCGCGAGCAGGTGGGCCAGGTACAGGGGCGTGCCCAGGGAGGGCGGCAGCGGGGTCAGCCGGATGAACTCGGTGCCGAATCCGGTCACGGCCACCGTCAGCAGCACGATGACGAAGAACCAGTCCGCGTACGTGGTCTTGCCCAGGTTCTCCGGGTCGGAGACCCGGTACCAGATCACGTAGGCGCAGCCGGCCAGCATGGCCAGGCCTGCGGCGTTGCCCATGATCTTGACCGGGTGCAACCACCCCAGCGGATAGAGATCCGGGTGGCTGGGCAGGTGCTCCAGCACGGTGAGGATGGTGGCGATACCGGTGACGAAGAACAGGCCCATGAAGCCGTAGAACACCAGCAGGTGCCCGGACCAGCGCGGCCTGCTGGCTGCACAGCGGTGGAAGCGGTTGTGCAGCGCCAGGTCGATGCCCGCGCCGATGAACGCGCCTATCAGCCCCTGCTTCGGACCGGTCCCCCAGTCGCCGGCCACCTGCTGCATCGACCTCCAGTAGCGCAGCCCCGAAGCGACAGCGCAACCGACGGCCGTGAAGAACGCCAGCGGGAACAGCGTGTTGATCACACGGTGGGCCAGGAACTCCTCGTACTCGAAGTGCACCGACTCGAAGAGCAGGGCCGTATCCCCGACCCAGAGCTGCTGTAGCAGCACCAGCAGCACCACGAACGTCACCGAGACCAGCACCAGCACCGGGAGGAACTTCGGTTCCCGGACCACGCGGCCCATGAACGCCGGCGTGGCGAAGTACTGGATGGCCTGCGTGCGCAGGCCCGCCAGCACGTCGCTGGGCTTGGCGCCGCGCGTGCAGTTGGTGGCGCAGTCACCGCACTGATGACACAAGAAGACGTCGGGATCACCCAGCAGGTGGTCCTTCATGCCCCACGCGGCCCACATCATCTCCTTGCGGGGATAGGGGTGCAGGTCCGGCGACAGGGGACACATCACCGAGCAGGTGGCGCACTGCTGGCAGGTCAGCGCCTCGTTGCCGCTGTCACGCGCGACGTCTTCGACGAATGCGAGATCCGGATCGACTCTCATGGGTTTCACCTCGACGCGATCCGGACAACTTGCCCGAACTGACGAGAATTGCAAGGTTCATCTACGGGGGGAGTAGGGAATGGGGAACCGGGGGCGGCCTGGTGGCCGCCCCCGGGGGGGGGGATAACATTGCCATGGACGGGGTAATGCCGCTGTCCTCGGTAAGCGCGGCGAACGCGTTGATAAC
>CAZXHG010000053.1:35948-42342 GCA_964639985.1 uncultured Rickettsiales bacterium | reverse complement strand
GAGGTCACGATCGCTGGCGGGAACTGGCTTTCTGAGTTCCTGCGGCTGCTCCAGGCCACACGCCCGGGGTCTCGATGGTGCCGGGGAAGAGGGGCAGGGGCGCGAATCCCAGCAGCGTTCGGACCTCCGCTAGGTCCAGCAGCTGGAGCAAGCGCTTCTCCCCTCCATCCGTCGCTCCATCCGCGTCGAACAGGAGCCGGAATCCGTCCTCCACGAGGCGCAGCGATTCGTTGCCCACACGGACGAACGAAATCGAGGCTCATCTTGAAGACTAGAACGAAGATCAGGCCGGTGAATGGATAGAAGGGCCCGCCTTCCAGGGCCGACAGGCGCACGCCATTCCACCAGGTCCGGAGGCTGGTGGGGAAGAGGGGAGCTGCGGATGCATACAGGAACAACCGTGGAATCCACGCCAGGAGCGACAGGAGGGAGGCGTATCCACGACACACCCAGGCCACCCCCGGAAGGGAAGCGGTACCAGCCCCACCACGATCCGAGTCACGTTCCGATTCCGCGCCCGCCTCCACGGCCGCCAGAACTCGACCACGGAGCGCTTCGGCCTCCGCCGGGGCAGCGTGACCGTCCTCAGGCTCGACGAGGTCCTCGCCGAACCGCGGGAGCCGATCGGATATCTGCTCGATCGTTCCGCCGTGATCGAGAACATGGATACGGTCCGCCACATCCGAGGCGAACTACAAGGGATGGGTCAACACCATCACCGCCAGATCACGTAACCACGCTCGTCCCATCACGACTCAAGCCGGACCACCTCCACCGGGATCACTGCCCTTGCCTCGATGGCAGCCATGGCACGGTGCCTACCGGCATCGACAGACATCCTGCCTTCCCGATCGACGCACAACCGGACAGGGCCGCCGCGAAGGAACGCCTCGTACGACTTGAATTCCCAGCTGTCGGTTGGCAGCGAATCCACCGTGCCGGCCCGAACATGGTCCATCATCGCGGGCACGGCGGCGACCAGCTTCCGGTACGGTCCCGCGTCGGAGTTGCCGTGGTGCGCGTGGGTGGGGAACTGGGCAGGGAACTCCGGGTCAACACCCCAGTCCAGCTGGCCCGGGTCGACCTGGTCGAAGGACCACAGGGCAAGTTCGCCGCTCGCCCCGGCCAGCGTCTCACCCGTATCCCTTGGCAGCCCTGGCACGGAGCCTTCCCTCGCGGCCCTGACCGCAGCACTGCCCGAAGCAACCTGCGCTCCCCCACCCGAACCGAGATACTCGTCTAGACGCTCGAGCCAGTCGATCGCCTGGTGGCAGTTCCCTTCCAGTTGCGCCAGATGCCGAAGCACTGCGAACAGATCCGGCTCGATCCTGGTCGCGGCCTTGGCGGCCTGCTCGTCACGCCAGGTCAACCGGAGCCGAGCCAGGTGGCCCGAGATCCGCCGGTTGCTGTCCGCGGTCTCCCCGCAGAACGCCAAGCAGCTCGACAGGAACACTCGAATTTCGTCCGTGGAGCACCTGACCTTTGTCATGGACTCGCGGCGACACCGCCCGGTGGGGATGACCGTCTCCCCCGGGTCAGGCCCCCATCTCCTCGGTCTGGAGCGCGATCTCCCGGGCCTGCCTCGACCACATCCCCGCGGTGTCCTCCTCCAACTCGAGATCGCGCTTCGCCCGCCCGATGTCGGATGTCGAGGCCGCCAGATGGATGAAGAACCAGCAGACTGCAACACCAGCGGCGATGCAGGGCAGGGCGATGCCGCCCCCCTTCAGTCCCTCCCCCGCGGAGACACCGTTGGCACAAGCTCCGTAGAGGCATCCGCCCACACCGCCCACGATCGCTGCGACGATGCACCAGCCAAACCCACCGCTGATGATCTTCCACAACCCACCCGTCCTGGCCTTCCTGGCTTCCTCCAGCTGGGACTGCGCGCTGTAGATCTTGCCGCTGGCTGCGCTCACCTCGCCCTGGATCCGAGACATCTCCAAGCTCGCTTCCCTGCGAAGTGCCTCGAGCGATTCCATCTGGCCGGCGATGCGGGCACCCGCCTGCGCGATTCGACCGGCATCTCGGGAGAGGATGTCCTCGTCCACACCCGGCTGGATGGTCTTTCCCCCGTCCTGCCAGGTCGAGAATCCACCGTGGCTTGTGGTTCGGCCGAGCCAGTGAACCCACGCGTTGCGCTGCGTCGCGGCCTCTTCGAACGAGACGTGCAACGCGATCCGGTCGCGGAGGCGAGACAGTCCCTCGGCCGCAGCCGCCGGTCCCTCGGCGGATGCAGCCTCGGTGTCCGGCTCGACCGTCGGCACGCGCACGCCAAGACCCGCCAGCCGGGTAGAAGCCTCGCCGAGGTCCTTCCCGGCCTGGTAGGCGGTGGTGGAAACGGCCTGTTCTTCCTGGTCACGGTGCTGCGCCGCTTCCAGCGCAGACGCGACCGCGGAGCTGTAGGCGCCGTAGGGGGAGGAATCACTCATTGGTCCACGTCCGATCCGGGTCGCCGCAGTCAGCTTCCCAGGTAGCCCCGAAGCTCATCGGCCCTCTTGTTGAGATAGGGGGCGTGCGTGTTCTCGATGGCGTCCACGGCCCGGGACAGGCCCTGCTCGACCTCCTGGAACATGCTCTCGAACTCAGCGTACCGCTGGTCCTGCCAGGTCGAGCTACCCATCTGGCGAAGTTGACCTGCCACGCGGGCCAGCCCATCGCGGGTCTGCTGGGCGTAGGCCAGCAATGCCTGGGCAAACGCTTCGAGCTCTTCAGGATCTGCGACGACTTCTGGCATGGTTTCTCCTTCAGGGCAGGGTGGACGTGGCCAATTCGAGCTGCTCGCTCAGCCAGTCCGTGCTCTGTTCTCCATAGTTGTGGATCTTGTGGAGCGTGTCGTTGTCTTCCTCGTCAACGAGGAAGGAGTATCCGAATTTGAGCTTGGGCAGGGGCTGGTGCTGCGCTCCGAGGATGCGCGTCGGGTCCCCACTGGTCAGCGCAACCTTGCCGCCGAATTCGGACAGCAGCTTCGGCTCCAGGATGTCCTGGAGGTTGGTCATCGTGTCGATCCAGACGATGGTGTGCAGCCCGAGATCCGGGCCCTCGCGGAGCAATTCGACGAGCTTCTCGGCCGCTGAAGACAGCTTGTAGCCGTCCTTGCGGAGGTCCCGCGCTCCCTGCATGCCGAACAGGCAGAGGAACTCGGGCGGCTTCATCGTCCGGCTCGGGCGCTCCGCTGCTTCTGCCTCGTCGCGGCGTCGGATCATCTCCTCGTGCGCGCCGTCGATGAGGGCCGCGACCTTGGTCCGGTGGCCAATCTGAACGTGTCCCAGGGGCAAGTCGTAGAGGAGGTCGAAGCGATCGTAGAGTGGGTGGTCCACGTTCGCCAGGTTGAGCAACCGCGCGACACCGACATCGGCTGGAAGCTGCGCCGCGAGCGAGGCCATGATCCCCGCGAACATGTGGAACGCATCATCGGGACGGTTGCCCACCAGAAGCAGGCTCCCCCGGCTCTGTCGTCGCATGCGGAAGCAGGCGTGGCCCTCCTGCATGGTGGTCGACTCGCCCATGAAGAGGTCGTAGTACCGGGGTATCCTCGAGGCCCGGCGGGCCCAGCCCTCGACGACGGGGACGTTTCGCTCCAGCAGGGCGGGACGGTTGCCCTCGAAGACCAGGGGTGTATGACCGAGGCCCCGGGCCGAGGCCAGGTCGTCCAACTCGTCGACGGTCGACTGGACGAGGTCCTGGTTGAGGTAGGCGACCTGGAACCGGATGTTGTTCTCGGGTTGGCCTCCCTTGGGGTTGAAGATGGCAGCCCCCGGCCGATCGAGGTGCTTGGCCTCGTCGTTGTCCTTGCTCAGCACTCGGTGGGAGTCCGCCTCGGTCATCTGCAGTGCCACGCGAATCCCGAGCTGGGACAAGGTCGACTGCTCGAGGTCCATGGCGCCGATGGTCTGGGACGACAGCACGACATGGATGCCGAAACTGCGGCCACGGCGAGCCACGTCGTCCATCAGCGCACGAGCACGGCTGGCCAACGCGTCGTTCTGCTCGAAGAAGACCTGGAACTCGTCGATGACGCACAGGATCCGGGCCAACGGGCGGCCCGACTTGCGGCGGTAGTCGGTCAGATTCGCGACATGGAATTCACGGCCGATCTCTCCACGCCGGTTCAGTTCATCGTGAAGCCCCTCCAGCACCGACAGGCCGAATTCCCGTTCGGCCTCGACGGCAACCACCCTGGCGTGAGGCAGATCGCGATAGACAGAGAATTCGACCCCCTCCTTGAAGTCCACCAGGTAGAACTCCAACTCCTCGGGCGAGTAGCGCTCGGCGAAGCCCAGGATCATCGCGTGGAGCATGACGGTCTTGCCCGATCCCGTCCGGCCTCCGACCAGCATGTGGTTGAGAGTTCCCTCGCCGAGTCGCAACTTCAGCTCGTCGCGCGCACCGAGGCGTCCAAGCGGAGTACCGAGCCTCTCGGCCGAGTTGCCTGACCACCTGTTGGCAGCGTCCGGCTCGAATTCCGAGAAGGGCACCTTGACGTCGTCTGCCTCGCTGGCCCTCTCGTTGATGTCGTCGATGAAGGCATCGACCAGCGTACTGTCGGGTCTTGAGTCCAGTTCGACCTCGAGATCGGGGGCCGGGCCGTCGATCCAGACCAGCCGACCATCGTCCTGCCGGAGGATCGTGGATGCACGCTGGAGATCCGCAAGGCTGAATCCGTGCGGCAAGGAATGCTGGGTGTCCCGCGTCATCAACACGTGTACCCCGACCTGGGGACCATTCTTGGCAACGGCGAGCAGGTTCTTCGCCGAATCCGGCCGGAAGCTGGCAGGGAAGTTGTTGACCAGCACGAGCCGGTACGGCTCGGCGACCTGGCCCGCATCGGCGTTGTAGTCGTCGATGCTGGCATAGTCGTTCTGAAGGTACTTCTGGACGATGGTCGCCATGCGCGCGATCAACTCCTCGAGCGCGTCCTGGATCTCCTTTTCACCGTGCAGGAATTTGGGTCCCTTGATCGAGTCGGCGAGGCCGGCTAGCTCGCTGAGGTTGTTGCCCAGCCCGACCGGGTCGATGCCAAGGATGCGCGCCTTGCCCGGAGCCACCGTGGTCAACATGCGGAAGGCGATGGACTGGAGTACGGCGTTGGCCCGATCGAGCGTGGCCCCGGTAGCCTCGATGAGGAGATTGGAGCTCCCCACGAGCGGGATCAACGCGGGGCCGCCGAGGATGGTGGCCTCGGGTTGTGAGAGGTCGTGAAATTTGTACCGGCCCACTCTGACCAGGTGGCAGGCACGCCCGGCATCCCTTGCGGGTGTCCGGTCTGCCCAGGATTCCTCGTCCCATCCAGCAATCGACCTCGACCAGACCGGGATCCCCGCCTCGGTCTCTCCCGGCGCAGTCGGCCCGAACGCCACGCGAATCGCCTCGGCGAGCGATCGTGAAGCGACCGCGCGCTCCTCTTGCTGCCGCCTGGTGAACGCAATTCGTCCCCCCTCGAGGCTGCCGTGGATCGCGGCCAGTTCCTGGGCGAACAAGACGCGCGCGGATTCGAGATTCGCCACCCAACCCATCGTCAAACCTCTCCTGGGCCACGAGAATGCCCACGAAGCTCGCGCCGGGGCCTCGCTGTCGATTTCCTCGTTCCAGCTGTCCGAAAGTTCCCCACCTGTCGACGTTCTATCGGACCCCGATACTACGGGTCAAGCAGGCCGGCGGACACGGCTATGTCGACCTCCACAGACTGATCACCCTCCACTGCCAAGGTTGCCGAGGGCCAGGAAGGCGGTCGTTCCACATAGAATCCGTGTGACGCCAAACTCATCGCCACCCAGGGCATGGCCAGCTCCCGACCCCAATCGTCGAACGCTGCGTTCCGAAGTCCCCTGCGCCCGGCCTCACCGTACGATCAGCTTCTGCCCCGGCCGGATCGTGTTGCCCCGCAGCCGGTTCCACTTCTTCAGATCTCCCACGGACACGCCATGCGCGCGCGCGATGTCCCACAGGGTCTCCCCGGACTGCACCTCGTGCACCCTGGCGGGTGCGGGCGCGGAGCCGGAGCCACCGCCGAGGTGGATCTCGAGGCGGTCGCCCTGGTGGATGATGGAGCGGGAGCCGATGCCGTTCCAGGCCTTGAGGTCGGCGAGGGAGACGCCGTGTGCTCGGGCGATGTCCCACAGGGTGTCGCCGGACTGCACGCGGTAGGTGATCTTGCGGACCGTGGAGGCGGCGCCAGCGCGGATGTCGAGCTTCTGGCCGATCTGGATGCGGTCCGAGGTGAGGCTGTTGGCGGCCTTGATGTCCGCCACCGATGTGTCGTAGCGCAAGGCGATGGCGCCCAGGGTGTCGCCGGCGGCGACGATGTGGGTGATGGGGGCGGTCGATGCGGTGGGGGCGGTCGATGCTGGAGCAGCGGCCGGAGGGGCTGGGGTGGCGTCGGCGGTGGCGTCCG
>CAZXHG010000053.1:0-35938 GCA_964639985.1 uncultured Rickettsiales bacterium | reverse complement strand
GGGGGGCCGGGGGGGGGGGGGGGGGGTGGTTGGGGGGGGGGGGGGGGGGGTGGGGGGGGGGGGGGGTGGTTGGGGGCGGCGGGGGGGGGGGGGGGGGGGGGGGCGTCGGCGGTGGCGTCCGAGCTGGCGGCCGATGCCGGAGCATCGGCCGGAGGTTCCTGGGTGGTGGCGGTGGTGGCGTCCGCCGATGCGTCCGCATCGACGGACGATGAAGAGGCGGCTACGGCCACGGCGGCCCAGCCGCCGAGGTGGATGGTGAGGGTGGTGCCCAGGGCGATGGTGTCGGAGTCGAGGGTGTTCCAGTCCTTGAGCTCGTCGATGGTCACGCCGTAGCGGTTGGAGATCTTGTGCAGGGTGTCGCCGGTGACGACGACGTGGCGGATGTCGCGGGGCTTGGGGGGGGCAGCGCGTACCGGGATGACCAGGTACTGGCCCACGGAGATGCGGTTGCGGTTGCGGATGTTGTTCATGGTGACCACGGAGTCGACAGAGACGCCGTGGCGGGAGGCGATCTTGGACAGGGAGTCGTCGGAGCGGACCTTGTAGCGCTTGAAGGTGAGGCGCTCCTCCGGGGGGATCTGGGCGAGGCGCTCGTGGAAGCCCTCGGCCGCGCCCGGGGGGATGTGCACGTCGAAGTCGGTGTCGCCCGGGGGAGTGCACCACTGGCGCAGGGCCGGGTTGAGGTCCTGGATCTGCTCCTCGGTGGCGCCGGTGATCTCCGCGATCAGGCCGATGTCCGTGGCCTCGCCCACGGTGACGATGTCGTAGGCCAGGGGCTCGGACCACTCGGTGACCTCCTGGGTGAGGCCGTAGCGCTCGGGGTATTTTCCAAGGATGGCCGCGGCCAGGATCTTGGGCACGTAGTTCTTGGTCTCGGGCTTGAGGTAGTCGCCCTGGCACAGCTCCCAGAAGTCGCGGGTGTCGTAGCGCTTGATGGCGCGCTGGATCTTGCCCTCGCCCGCGTTGTAGGCGGCCGAGGCGAGGTACCAGTCGTCGAACATCTCGTACAGGTAGGTCATGTACTCGGACGCGCCGCGGGTGGCCTCGGCCGGGTCGCGGCGCATGTCCACCCACCAGTCGATGCGCATGCCGAAGTGGCGGCCCGTGCCCGGGATGAACTGCCACACGCCCGCGGCCTTGGCCCAGGAGTAGGCGTGGGTGTTGAAGCCGCTCTCGATCATGGCCTGGTAGATCAGGTCCTGGGGCAGACCGGCCTCGGCCAGGGCTGCGCTGATCATCGGCTCGAAGCGGGGCTTGCGGCCCAGGTAGCGCACGTAGTGCTTGCGGCCGCGGCCCAGGAAGTACTCCATCCAGCGCTGGACCTTGTCGTTGATCACCAGGGGGTAGTCGAAGTCGGCGGGGTCCACCTGGTCCAGCAGCAGGGCAGGGGAGCGGGAGATGGAGTGGGAGGGGTCGGTGTAGTACTCGGTGGGCGGATCGAGGTAGTGGTCCTCCACACCGAAGAACTGCAGCTCGGCCAGCTGGGCGCTGGCCAGCTCGGCGCCCGCATCGGCCACACGTTGGGCCTCGCGCAGCTCCAGCTGCACGCGGATGTCGGCCAGCAGGGTCTCGATGATGGCCTCGGTGATCGGGAGAGGCTTGCCGTCCTCGTCGAACACGTCCTCGGGCAGGTCCTCGCCGGCAAAGGGATCGTCGGGGATGTAGCACTCGGTGGGGTCGATGTTCTCGCAGCGCAGGCGCTGGATGATGGCCTCGCGCACGGCGCGGCGGGGATCCGTGGGATCGATGGGCGCGGGCACGTACTCGTCCGGGGCGGCCGCGGGCGCGTCCGGGTCGATCTCGTCCGCGGCATCCGCGGCGTCTGCGGGCGGGTCGGTGGCGGGGTCGTCCGCGGGGTCGTCCTCGGCGCGGGGCGCCAAGGCGAGGACCATGGCCAGCGCCGTGGCGGCCAGGGCGCACCACGGGCTGGAGGGGCGTCTCGTCATCACGTGGGTCTCTACTTCAGTTCGAAGCCGTAGGGATTCAGGCGGGTGCCTGCGCCGCCAGACCCGGTTGGTCCGTCCACCAGCCAGTAGTATTCGACCGTGAGGTGGTCGTCGTCGATCCACGAGCCGAGGTGGAGCTTGGCGGTGATGCGGCCGTTCTCGCCGCCGGAGATGTCCTGGGTCATCCAGGAGCCGGACGGCATGGGGCGGTAGTACAAGGTGCCGGAGTAGGTGTCGCTGGGGGTGACCGTCACCTTGAGGGTGACCGAGGAGCCCACCCGGCCGGAGCGGATCTGGGTGTGGCGGACCTTGGGGGGCTCGGATGACGGCAGGGCCACGTCCGGGGCGGAGCGGGACAGGGAGTCGATGTCGATGTCGATCTCGTCCTCGCCGCCGGACCCGGAGGAGTCGCCGGACAGCCAGTCCTCGTCCTCGTCGGTCTCCACGTCGCCCCAGTCGATGTCCAGGTCCGCGTCCGCGAGTTCGGCCTCGCGGTCGCGGGCAGCGGCCTCGCGGGCATCCGCGGCCTCGCGCTCGCGGCGCTCGCGGTCGCGCTCCTCGCGCTCGGCGCGGCGCTGCTCCTCGAGCTCTCGCTGGCGCTCGAGTTCCTCCGGGGAGAGGGGCTCGGGCTCGGGCGTGGGCTCCTCGTCGATCTCCTCGTCGGAACCGGCGTCCTCTTCGCCTTCTTCGTCCTCGTTGCCCTCCTCGCCCTCCTCGCCCTCGAGGTCGGCGAGGCCGTCGGCGTCCTCGTCCGCGGGGGCGTCGACCGGGACGGCCGTGACCGGCTCGATGGGATCGGGGATGACATGGAAGTCGCCCGGATCGGGGTCGCCGGAGTCGCTGCTGAGGAACAGCGCGCCCAGGGTGCCAGTGGACAGCAGGCCGGCGCAGGCCAGCAGGGCGACCACGGCGCCGAGGGCCGCGATGATGGGCAGGGCCTTGCTCTTCTTCTTCGGGGGCGGCGTCCTGGCGGCCTGGGGCAGCTCGCCGGACGCAACCCGGGCCAGGGCCTTGGGCGGTGCAGGCTCGTCCAGGGCCTCGATCTCGATCGAGGATCCGTCCAGGGCGGGGTCGACCGGGCCGCTGGCGGCGGCGTCCTCGGCCACGGGCGGCGGCACGGGCGGGGCGACGTCTGCGGTGGACTCGCTAGCCTCGGACGGCTCGTCCGGCTCGGGACCGTCCGAGGTGTCGGTGGCCGTGGGGTAGTCGGCCGACGGGCTGTAGCTGAGCTCGTCGGGGTACTGCTCGTAGGTGTTGGACTCGAAGGACGGCTCGTCCAGGGAGTCGTCGCCGTCGTAGATGGTGCGGTCCGCACCGGGGGCGGCCACGTACACGTCGACCCGGGTGCCGTTGGCCGCGTACAGGGGCCGGGGCTCCAGGGGGACGGGGCCGGCCTCGAGCGCGCCTTCGACCACGGCGGCGAGCTTCTCCTCGGCCGGGTCGGTGAGGCCCGCGGCGAACATCTCGGCCATCAGCAGCACGCCGTCGGCCACGCGGCCGCGACGCTCGGGGGTGACCGAGCGAGACACGATGCGGGCCGCGCCCGGGTGGGCCCCCTCGATGCGGGGCAGGAACGGGGCGATGTCGGCCGCGCGGGAGCGATCGATCACGTCCTCGGCGTACTCGCTGTAGAACAACGGCTCGCCCAGCAGCAGCTCGGCGAGCAGGGCACCGAAGGCGAAGACGTCCGTGGACGGAGTGGCGCGGCGGCCGGCAAACTGCTCGGGGGCCACGTATCCCAGCGAGCCCATGACCGGGCCGTCCATGGCCGGGCGGCAGACCTCGCGGGCGGCCGCGGCAAAGCCCAGGTCGGTGACGCGCACGATGCCGTCGCGGCCGACGATGATGTTGCCGGGGTAGATGTCGCCGTGCACCAGGCGGGCCTTGCGGTCCTCGGGCAGGCGGATGGTGTGCAGGTGCTCCAGGGCGCCGGCGAGCTGCACGGCCACGCCCAGGCGCTCGCGCAGGCCGAAGCCGGTCTCGGTGTCCGGGTACAGGGTCAGCAGGGTGCGCAGGTCCACGCCGTCGGCCAGATCCTGCAGCACGTACACGTCGTCGATCAGGTGGCCGTACTCCCAGGTACGGGCCAGGCTGGGGTGCGGATTGTCCAGCAGGGCGTTGGTGGGGGTGAGGTCGATGCGCCTGACCACCTTCCAGGCGGACAGCGCCACCTGGTGGAAGACCTTCATCGCCATGTCGCCCCGACGCTCGGGGTCGCCGATCATGCGCACCTTGAGCGTGGTCGCGAAGGGACCCACACCCAGCTGTTCGGACACGCGGAACTCCCCGAACAGCTTGGGCCATTCGCGGGGCGCGCCGGTTGCTCGTTCGTCCGTCATCCGACCTTCTCCGTCGCCCCGATCCGACCCTCGAACGCGGCCGGAGCGGGACTTCGAAACGTGATCACTCCACCCCCAGGGGACGCAATCCTAGCAAAGAACGCGCACACGTGATCTTTCGGTTCACCATCGACTTCACTACGGTGGTAGGACCGTGAAACCAGGGGAACGGTTCCACGGCATGGAGGTCGGCGAGATGGACGGACGGGCAGACGGGCTGATCGAACGGTACTCGGGGCTGATCCCACGCGGCGAGGCCGTGCTGGACCTGTTCGGCGAGGAGGGACAGCGCGCCCTGACCCTGGCCGGCCAGGGCCACGCCGTGGACGTGCTCGTGGCCGAGGAGCGAGGTGAAGCGCTGGGCGAGGCCGCCCGCTGGACCCAGGTCAAGGTGCACACCGACGACGTGATGGCGTTCGTGCCGCCGCGGGGCCGCTACGGCGCCGTGATCGGGACCCGGGCATGGTCGGATCTCGACGACGACGAGGTCGATCTGCTCGTGGGGCGGATCCCAGCGTGGCTGATGGACGGCGGGGTGCTGGTGCTGGCGGGTGGGGAGGCCGTGGACGAGGTGGACGCGGTGATGCCACGGTTGTGGGGGTTCGAGGTGGTGCACCGGGGGGCGGGGGAGGTGGTGTTGCGGCGCCCGTAGTGGAGCGCGATCCGCCCCGGAGCTCCGAGGCGATTCCAACCCAGGCCACGAACCGCATCGGCTGGGGTAAGCCCGCTACTTGTGGCCGGCGACCACCAATCTTCGACGCACCCCGACGATATCCGCAGGAGCCGGACACAAGTCGCGGCCTGACCCCGCACCGCCTCCAACCACCGGTCGGATCAAGACGGTCCCAACCTGATCTGCGACGCCCGCCTCCCCCCCCAGATCCAAGAGCGGTTCCTGTGCCGCAACCCGGCGCGATGAGCGCTCTCGGCCCGCCAAGGTCGCTCTGCACGCCGGATCCCGGCGCAGAAGACGCGCTTGGATGTCGGGGCTGGGCGGTCGATGGGGGCGGGCACACGCCGGATTCCGGCACAGAAGACGCGCTTGGATCCGGGGGCCGGGTGGTCGATGGGGGCGGTCAGTGGGATCGGGGCGGGTCGGCGGGCGGCAAGAGGGATCGGGGTGGATCGGAGCTTGGTTCTACCCGAGCGGGTCGCGGCCCGTCGCATGCTCTGCATGCTCCGGGGATCCGACCGGTGGTTGGAGGCGGTACAGGGGACACGTACAAGTAACTCCGGTAGGAAGGGGGTAGGTCGAGGCGTTGGGGTGAGTTACGTGTGCATGTCCCCGTTCGGGGCTGTTCGAGGCTTGGGTTGGGGGCGAGGGTCTGAGTTCGAGGTGGTTCGCTGGTTGCGCTGGTCGGTTCAGATCCGCCGACGCAGGTACAGGACTCCGGCCAGCGCCAGCAGCGCCACGGCTCCGGAGCCGCCTTCTCCGCTCACATCGCACTCACAGTCGTCGTCGTCGCCCGCCACCTCGGCGCTGTCGTCGTCGGCCGAGTCGTCGTCCGCAGTATCGTCGTCGGCCACCGTGTCGTCATCGCCCACCGTGTCGTCGTCCCCCGCCGAGTCGTCGTCGTCCCCCGCCGAGTCGTCGTCGTCCCCCGCCGAGTCGTCGTCGTCACCCTCCTGGCAGTCGGGATCGTCCTCGTTGGCCAGGCCATCGCAGTCCTCGTCCCACTCGTCCTCGTCGTCGCACTCCTCGTCCCGGTCGGGGTTGATCTCCCACTCGGTGTCGTCGCAGTCGTCCGCGTCCTCGTGGTCGCAGTCGGCGTCGATGTGGGTGTCGTGGTCGGCGTCGCGGTTGTCGACTTCGCCGTCGCAGTCGTAGTCCACGGCGTCGCCGCACAGCTCCTCGGCCAGGAAGTAGGTGGTGGGGTCGGTGTCGTCGCAGTCGACGTCGCAGGAGGACTACCCATCGACGTCAACGTCGACCGTGGACATAAAGACGTAGATGTCGTCGCAGTCGTCGTCGCAGGTGGAGTAGCCGTCCATGTCCGCGTCGGCCAGGTCGAGGTCGGCGTCGGTATCGTCGCAGTCGCCGTCGCAGATGGAGTAGCCGTCGCCGTCTGCGTCGTCCGGGGAGATCAGGGGGTTGAGGTCGTTGCAGTCGCCGTCGCAGGTGGTCCAGCCGTCTGCGTCCAGGTCCGCGCCGCTGAGGGTCGGGTCGGTGTCGTCGCAGTCGGCGCAGGCGAGGTAGCCGTCGCCGTCGAGGTCGTCGGACTCGCCGGTCAGGGTGAGGCCGTCGCAGTCGTTGTCCAGGCCGTCGCAGACCTCGGTGGCGCCGGTGTGCACGGCCGGGTCGGTGTCGTCGCAGTCGCCCTGGCACACGAACTCGCCGTCCCCGTCCGCGTCGATCTCGTCCGTGGGCAGGACGCCGTCGCAGTCGTTGTCGATGGCGTCGCACTGCTCGGGGGCGTTGGGGCGGGTGGTGGGGTCGGTGTCGTCGCAGTCGCCGTCGCAGGTGGACCAGCCGTCGCCGTCCAGGTCCGTGGTCTCGGCCTCGATGCCGTTGCAGTCGAGGTCCACGTCGTCGCAGGGGTCGTCGTACGCGGCCGGGTTGACCGCGGGATCGGTGTCGTCGCAGTCGAGCTCGGGCCCTCCGCTGCAGTCGGGCGTACCCGGATCGCCGTAGCCGTCGCCGTCCAGATCCGAGCAGGGCAGGGGCTGGCCGAGCACCACGTAGGCCTGGCCCGCGGCCACGGCCGCCTCGGCGCTGTACGGCGCGCCGATGACCATGTCGTGCAGGCCGTCGCCGTCGAGGTCGCCGCCGCCGGAGACCGAGTCGCCCGCGCGGCTCCACAGGGTCTCGCCCCAGAACGAGGCGTCCGCGTCGGCCAGGGAGGTGGCCATGGACCACGGGCCCTCGCCCCCGCGCAGGAGGTAGGCCTGGCCCGCGTCGTCCACGCCGGCCTCGTGGTCGTAGGGGGCGCCGATCAGCATGTCGTCGTAGCCGTCGCCGTCCACGTCGCCCACGCCCGCGAGGGCGGAGCCGGCCTGGACGCCGGCGTTCTCGCCCAGGAAGGAGGCGTCGGCCAGGGACAGGTGCACGTCCGCGTACCAGCCCGCGGCGCGGCCCAGCACGAGGTAGACCTGGCCCGCGTCCGCGCCGGCCGCGTCGCTGCGGTGGGCGCCGATCAGCAGGTCGGCGTACCCGTCGCCGTCCACGTCGCCCGCGCCGGCCAGGGCCGAGCCCGCGTTGTCGCCCGTTGCAGCGCCCCAGTACGAGGCATCGGCCATGGACAGGGAGATGTCCATGGACCAGCCCGTGGCGCCGCCCAGCACCAGGTACACCTGGCCGGCCTCGGTGCCGCCGTCGTCGTTGTCCGGCGCGCCCACGGCCAGGTCGTCGTAGCCGTCGCCGTCCACGTCGCCGAGCACGGCCACGGCCCGGCCGGCGGCGTCGCCGGAGTGCTCGCCCCAGAACGAGGCGTCCGCGTCGGCCAGCGAGGTCTGCATGGCCCAGCCGCCGGTCCCGCCCAGCACCAGGTAGGCCTGGCCCGCGTTGCCGCCGGGCTCGTCGCTGCCCGGCGCGCCCACCACCAAGTCGTCGTACCCGTCCCCGTCCACGTCGCCGCCGCCGGCCAGGCCGGTGGAGGCCTCGTCCTGATCGGCCTCGCCCTGGAAGGAGGCGTCCACCGAGGCCAGGTCCGTGTGCATGCCGTAGGGGGTGGGGCCGCCGAACACGATGTACGCCTGGCCCGCGTCCAGGTAGGGACCGTTGCTCAGCGCGCCGATCAGCAGGTCGGCGTAGCCGTCGCCGTCCAGGTCGCCGCCGCGGGCCATGGACTGGCCGGCCACGTTGTCGCCGGCCTCGCCCAGGAAGGAGGCGTCGGCCGCGGCCAGGGAGAGGTCCATGGCCAGGCCGGCGCCGCCGAGCAACAGGTAGACGTGGCCGCCGCTGACCGCGGCCACGTCGCTGCCGGGCGCGGCCACCAGCAGGTCGTCGTACCCGTCGCCGTCGTGATCGCCGACCATGACCACGGTCAGGCCGGCGTGGTCCTCCGCGGCCTCGCCCCACCACGAGCCGTCCGCGTCGGCCAGGGAGGTGTCGGGGTCGAAGGCGAGGGCGGTCACCGGGGTGACGGTGAGGCACAGCAAGGGGACGAGGACCAGGATCGGACGGTGCATGGCGAGGCTCCCGGGTGGTGCCCGGGGCCGCGCGCGAGCGCGTCAGAACCGGACGATCAAGGAGAACGAGCCAGGGCCGGGCACTATTGCGGCGCTCGTCGTGGGGCCGCGCAGGCGGCGGCGCTCGAACACCAGCAGGTCGGTGGCGGTGACGCCGACCAGCAGGCCGGATACGGCCGAGGTGGTGGCCAGGATGGCGGTGGCGAGGTGGCCGATCTCGGCGATGCGCCAGGCCGTGGACAGGCCGTCGGACACGCCGTGGGCTGCGCGGGTACGCAGCAGGTCGATGGCCGCCCGGTAGCCCAGGAACGCCGTGGCCATGTCCAGGCCCGACCCCACCACGAAGGGCCAGGAGAAGCCGACCAGGGCGTCGGCCAGGGAGTCCCGGGCGCTCCACGTGGAGATCGCGCCCCACAGGCGGGCCGTGAGGTTGGCCGCGGCCAGGGTCGCGCAGGCGTAGTCGGTGGTGACCGAGGTGCGCAGGGCGGTGGCGTGGGGGGTGGAGGTGGTGTCGATGTGAGGCAGCAGGGCGTCGGCGGACAGCAGCGAGCCGGTGATCACGCTGCCGTGGCGCAAGGACTGCACGGTGACGGACAGGCCGATGGATTGCTGGAGCGCGGGTACGTCCTCGGTGGGATCGAGGATGGGGTTGCCGATGATGGGCTGTTCCACCGCGAGCGCCGGCGCCGCCAACCACAGCAGGACCGCGAGCCCCGCGGCCGTCACCCGACTCACCGCCGCTGCTCCTCGGCCCAGGCTTGCAGCGCACGCAGCAGTGGGGTGGGGCGGCGGTGCTTGCGGAGGATGGTGAGCAGGGCGGGTTCGCTGGGGTGGCCCGAAGGGGCCGCCTCGAGGGCGTCGGCGAGCAGGTGGCAGATCCAGGTGGTGCAGTTGTCGCGCAGGTAGCGGAACTCGCGGTCGAGGACCGTGTCGCTGTCGTCCGGGAAGCGGAAATCGGCCATCACGGTGAGGGCGTGGTGCTGGTCGGGGGTGGCCGGGATGTCGACGCAGGTGAAGGGCCAGTACTCGGAGCCGTCGGGGTGGCGGTCGCGGCCGGGTACGGGGCCGCGGTTGGACTCGCCCCAGGTGGGGCGGGCGGTGATGGGGAGGCGCAGCACCGGGGGGAGCGCGGCCAGGAAGGCGCGGGACTTGCGATCGCGCTGGCCCTCGACGGCCCAGTACAGGTCGAGGTGCGGCGTGTCGTCCTCGGGTGTGCGTCGTTCGTACCAGGTGTCATCCACCACCAGGCGGACGTGGCCCAGGGTGCGGCCCTCCACGGGCGTCTGCACGCACATCTGCACGATCGGCTCGGGGGGATCGTCGGCCAGTGCGGGCGTGGGCAGCAGCAGGGCTGCCAGCAGCAGGAGGGGGCGGAGGGCGGAGCGCGGCAACGCTACTCCATCAGCTCGGCGATCTCCTCGTACGTGTCGCCGCCCATGCGGTCGGAGACCTTGACCCACTCCATGGTGTTGCCGGTGCGGGCCACGTAGATGGTCTCGCCGTCGGCGTCGACGGCTGTGCCGAATTCCATCCAGCCGAGCTCGGTGGTGTCGTCGAACCAGGCCACGCGGATGGCGGGCTGCAGGTTGGTGGGCTGGCCGGCGATGTACTGCAGCGCGCGCATGCGCAGCACCCGGTCGAGCCAGCCGTCGGCCGGGTCGGCCGTGGACGCGGGCTCGTCGGACGCGGCCCAGAAGGCGGCCTTCTTGTCGTCGCGGTTCTGCTGCAGGAACTCCAGCTGCTTCTGCGGGGAGGCCACCACGGCGCGCACCACCTCGTCCTTGTTGAACGGCTGCAGCTTGGACTCCATCAGGCGGGTGGAGCCGCCCTTGATGTCGCCGATCATGCGGGATTCGACCAGCAGCACGCGGCCGGTGTCGTTCTCGCGCAGGTAGTAGTGGTTGGAGCCGTACACGCGGCCGCCCACGGTGAACACCCGCTGGCCCTTGTCCGAGATCACGGTCAGGGAGGCCTCGGAGTCCAGCAGCTCCATCTCGGCGGCCTTGTCGTCGGTGACCGACTCGAACTCGCGCAGGGCCTTCATGGGCGTGAACCGGCTGAGCACCTTGTCGCAGGTCTCGTTGCCGCGGAAGGCCTTCTCCTCGGTGATGCGCTCGGGGGGCTCGGGCTCGGCCACGCCGTCGGCCGAGTCGTCGTCGTCGCCCTCGCTGTCCTCGTCCGCATCCTCTTCGCCGGGCCGCTTGGGCGGTTCCGGCTTCCTGGGCTTGTCCTTGACCTTGCGGGTCTCGCCCCAGCAGTAGCCGTCACCCTCGCCGCGCAGCGACACGGCCACGCGCAGGTCGGGTTCCTCGAAGATCACCTGCTGCAGGCCGCCCTCGTCGAGGTCGATCACGACCACGTCACCCTTGCCGCCCGGAGGCTCGTGGGTCCACGTGAGGTACGACGCGATCAGCGCGATGGCCAGCAGCACGCCGTAGATCAGGATCTGGGTGTACCTCATCGCCTCGCCCTCCTCCGGCGACGCTGGGTGACCAGCAGGCCGACCCCCATCACCGCCAGGGGCACACCAAAGGTGGTCGAGTAGAACCACCAGGTGTCCTCGTCCTTGGTGTGCTGCAGGGGCTTGTCCTCCTCGCTGGTGATCTCGCCGGCGAGTTCCTCCTCGCCCTTGAGCCACTGCAGGCCGGACGCCACGAGGTTGGTGTTGCCCACCACCCGCTGCGGGGTGGCGTTGCGGTCACCGCCCACGGGCCGGTCCGAGACCATGTCCGAGTCGGCCAGCACCAGCACCCGCGCGTGCACCTCCTCCTCGGCCCCCGCCGGGGTGAGGTCCCGCTCCACGGCCACACCGATGTTGTAGACCTTGCGCTTCTCCGAGTCCGAGTCGAACGAGAAGTTGCCGTCCAGGTCGGCCCAGGACTTGGGCGGGGACTTGAGGATCACCTCGACGTCCAGGCCCTCGGCCGCGCCCTTGAGCTCCTCGAGGTGGCCGGCGCCGACCACCAGCGAGGCATTCGCCTTGGAGTTCTTCTGCAGCACCTTGACCGCGGCGTGGCTGGAGTAGCGATCCGTGATGATCCACTGCCGCGCGCTGTCCTGGCGCGTGGCCGGGTAGTACTTGCTGTCGTGGGCCAGCACCTCGGGGTGGAAGGCCAGGCCCAGGGGCTGCAGCAGGCCGGCCAGGGTGACCTCCTGCTCGGGGTCGAGGAACACGAACAGGTCGCCGCCGTCGGCCATGTAGGCCTGCAGCGCCTCGATCTCGGCGGGGAGGAACTCCTCGGTCGGGCCGGCGATGATCACCACGGTAGCGTCGTCCGGCACCTCCGAGGCCAGGCCCTCGGCGATGCCCAGGCGCTGGATCTTGTAGCCCAGCACCTGCATCCAGGTCTTGAGATCCTTGATGCCGGGGCGGGGATCCGTGTCGCTCTTCGTCCAGTCGCGCTCGCCGTGGCCGGTGGTCACGTAGGCGATCAGCTCGGGCTTCGCGACCTGGATCAGCCGCTTGTAGATCTCCTTGTCCAGCTTCTTGAGCTTCTTCTTGGCCTTGTCGATGTCCGTGCCGAGCTCGTAGCTCTCCTTGTTCTCGCCCATGGACAGCACCACGAAGCCGTTCTTGCGCGCCTTGAGCTCCTCGGCCAGGGCCGGCTCGGCGTCGTGGTCCACCACCTCGACGGTGGCGAGATCGTTGCGCGCGGCCAGGGCCTGGAAGTACGGCTCCACCTCCTCGCGCACGTCATTGGCCGCCGGGAAGAACAGCACGATGCGCAGCGGGTCGGAGAACGACTCCACCAGCAGCTCCGTGGCCGAGCCCGGGGCCGTGGTGCGGGAGTAGCTGAGGTCCTCGCGCACGTTGTGCTCGCTGGCCAGGTAGTTGACCGCGAACAGCAGCGCCAGGGCCAGCGCCAGCACGATGCCGGCCTCGACCGAGCGGTGGATGCGGTCCACCTCGAGCACGGGAGCGGCCGCGCTCGACAGCAGCGAGATCTCCACGAACAGCAGCGGGATCAGCGACGCGCCCAGCAGGATCGGCCAGACACAGTTCACCACCACGCCGTAGCGGTGCGCGCCCTCGTCGGCCAGGCCCAGCGCGCTCACCAGCGGCTCGGCCGCCAGCCAGTGCAGGGCCATGGCCACCACGGCCGCGACCATGAACAGCAGCGAGCGGCCGATCACCGCCCGCAGGTCGTCCTGGGACACGCCCCGCTCGCGCACGCGCTGGCCGATGCCGGTCAGCACCGCGATGGCGCCCAGCGCGTCGAAGCAGATGCGCAGCACGGTGCTGGCCTCGAACATGCGCTCGCCCAGGTAGAAGAACACCAGGCCCGCCGCGTACACGGCGATGGGCCATACCTGTACGCGTCTCATCGCCACCTCCTCGCCTGCAGCACCTTGGTCGTGCACAGCAGGAAGAAGAAGCTCACCGAGCCGTAGAAGACCACGTCCCGCAGGCTGATCACGCCCTTCATCAGCGGCTGGAAGTGCTTGTCGAACAGCGACAGCGCGCCCAGCACGTCGTCCAGGGGCGGATCCACCACCTTGGCCAGCTTCCACATCAGCAGCATGGCCACGATCAGCGCGCCGGACGTGGCCGCGGCCACCACCTGGCTGCGGGTCAGGGACGACCCGAAGGTGCCGATGGCGATGGACGCCGAGCCCAGCAGCAGCAACCCCAGCGTGCCGGAGAAGATGTGGCCCAGCGAGACCGTGCCGTTGACGAAGATCAGCGCCGGCATGTACAGGCTGCACGCCACGATGATGGCCATGAACGTGAGGGCGGAGAGGTACTTGCCCACCACGATCTGCCACTCGGAGATGGGCGAGGTGTACAGCACCACCAGGGTGTTGTTCTGCCGCTCCTCGGCCAGCAGTCGCATGGACAGGAACACCGACCCGACCATGACCGTGCCGCTCATGAAGTAGAAGAACATGCGCAGCACCTCCTCGGACAGCTTGTCGTGGCCGCCGAGGGCGATGGCGTTGAACAGCAGCCCGGAGATGGCCAGCATCACCGCGGCCACCACGTACCCGGTCAGGGTCGACAGGTACGACGACAGCTCCCTGCGTACGATCAGCAGTACGTTGCTCATGCCCTGCCTCCCGTCGCGATCATGGAGAGGAAGGCCTGCTCCAGGTCCTGCTCGGCGCTGCGCAGGCCGCGCAGGCCGAACCCGGCGCCGACCAGCGCGCCCACGAGCTCCTCGCGCACGTCGCCGGTGAGCACCACGCGCACCTCGATCACGCCGCCGGCCTCGCCGTGCACCTCGAAGCGGTCCACGCTGTCCAGGTCGGTCAGCAGGGCCTCGAGTGCGGCCTGCTCGCCGCGCAGCAGCAGCACAAGGTCCTCGCCGGTGGCGACCTGGCCGACCAGCTCGTCCTCGCTGCCGGACGCCACGATCCTGCCGTTGTCGATCATCAGGATGCGGTCGCAGGTCTGGCTGATCTCGGTGAGGATGTGGCTCGAGATGAGGATCGTATGGCGGCCGCGCAGGCCGCGGATCATGGTCCGCATCTCCTTGATCTGCTGGGGGTCGAGCCCGGAGATGGGCTCGTCCAGGATCAGCAGCTGCGGCTCGTGCACGATGGCCTGGGCGATGCCCACCCGCTTCCTGTAGCCGTGCGACAGCGTGCCGATCACCTGGTGGCGCACCTCCGCGATGCCGGTCAGCTCGCAGACCTTGCCCAGCCGAGCGTCGACCTGCTGCGCGGTCATGCCCTTGAGCCGGCCCACGAACCGCAGGTACCCGTCCGGGGTCATCTCCTTGTACAGGGGAGGCTCCTCGGGGAGGAAACCGATCCGACGCCGCACCTCGTCGGGGTGCTCGGCCGCGTCCAGCCCGCCGATGCGCACGCGGCCGGACGTGGGGTTCAGCCCGCCGCTGAGGATCTGCAGGATCGTGGACTTGCCCGCCCCGTTGAGGCCGAGGATGCCCACGATCTGGCCCTCCTCGATCTCGAAGCCGACGTCGTGGATGGCGCGAACCTCTCCGTAGAACTTCGTGAGTCCTTCGGCCTGGATCATCACACCTTCCTCTCGAATGCGAATCACGCGCACAAGCACCCACGCCCGCGCGCCGGGCGGTCAATGTAATCAACGGGGGGGGGAGGTCAAGGGCCGCGTGATGTCAGAAGCGATTCCAGCCGTCGGCGAGGGGGGTGGACTGCTCGGGTTCGAGGAAGCCCACGGCGAGCTCGCCGAGCCAGGGATCGAACACGGCGCAGCGGTCCTGCACCAGCAGCTGGATGACGTGGTCGTGGCAGCACACGTTCTGCAGGGGGTTCGAGCCGTCGAGGGAGACCTGGTAGAAGTGGCCGCTGAGTTCCATCACGTTCTCGCGGGTCGAGGAGGTGGTGTCCTCGTCGACGAGCGGATCGAAGTCCGCGGGGAAGACCTGCAGCTTGGCCATGGCCCCCTCCCAGCTGCGGTCACAGAACTCGCACTGCTGGGCGCCGCAGAGCGGCTCGTCCGGCGGAACCAGCAGGTCCATGGGCGACCCGCCGCACAGCTCGGACAGGGTGGTCAGGGAGCGTTCCATCACGCCGGCGAAGGTGGGGTCGGCGCCCATCACCTCGCGCACCAGGCCCGCCCGCACCAGCATGTGGCGGCCCAGCCGGTGGCGGATGTAGCCCATCAGGTGGGGGAACAGCCGGTGCTCGCTGCCATAGGCCAGCACCACGCAGGTGCGCGCCACCGTGGCCAGCATGTCGCGGCCCAGGTCGTCGTCGAGCAGGTCGGTGCGGTTCTGGCCCACCTCGTTGAGCGCGGCGGTGAGCACCTCGTGGAAGGTGTCCACCCCGTCCTGGTGGGCCTGCCGCAGCGGCGCCAGCTCGGCCTTGAGCAGGTTTGCGAGGAACGCTTCGCCCAGGTCACCCACGGCCTGGTAGCCGATGAGCTCGTTGTTGACCAGCAGGTCCAGCGGCAACGCCGGGAAGGGAGTCTCGAATGGGTAGGAACTCATGGTCGCTCCAGATTACCGGAGCGCCCGGCCGCGGGCTACCCTTCGACAACCCGACCTCCGGGGGCTACGGTGGATGTCGAACCCGCGTCGAGGGGAACGCCATGAGACATGCCCTGCCAACCACCCTGCTGGCCGCAGCCTGCCTGCTACTCGCGGGCTGCCCCAACGACGTCGACACCTCGCCGATCGACGACGGCACCGGCGGCGCGCTGTACGGCGAGGACTGCAACGACGCCGACGACTGCGCCGAGGGCCTGGTCTGCGCCGGGGACGGCACCTGCCGCTATGCGGGCGAGCTGGGCACGGCCGGCGAGGGCGAGGACTGCACGGGCACCGCGTTCTGCGCGGCGGGCCTGGTCTGCGCCCACGACGGCACCTGCACGGCCAGCGGCGGCGAGGGCACGGCCGCGGCGGGCGACGAGTGCACCGAGGACAGCGACTGCCAGGCCATGCTGGGGTGCACCGAGGGCACCTGCCACGGCTTCCAGGTGCCCCTGTGGCGCGGTCACGAGTGCGCGGACCCCGACACCGACAGCGGCCCATTCCGCGTGTACTTCGAGGTGCCCGGGGACGACGCGCCCGCCGAGTTCTACCGGCTGCCGTTCCCCAACGACGCGCGGGTGATCGGCGGCAGCATCGACCTGGCCGGCTTCCCCGGCCCGGGCGCGCTGATCGAGGAGCTGGGCGACGTGGTCGGCGAGGTCGTGCACGTGATCGAGGCCGACCACACCGCGTTCGGCAACAACGGCTCGGTGTACCTGCGGTTCTCCGACGACGTGAACTACGACACCCTGCTGCTGGGCGACCCGGGCAAGGGCACGGCCTTCGTGGTCGACGTGACCGTGGGCTCGACGGACTATGGCGAGCGCCACCCGGGCGGATTCCGCGCCTCCGGCGACCGGGGCCTGTACATCTGCGACAACTGGATCGCGCTGACCCCGTCGGCGGGCCGGCCGTTCACGCCGGGACACACGTACGCGGCCATCATCACCGACGGCGTGCTGGGTCGGGACACCAACAGCCCGGCCGCCCCCGACGACGACTTCGTGCCCATGCTGGCCGACGACGCGCCCGCGGACAGCCGGCTGCAGCGGGCGTGGGAGGCGTACGAGCCGCTGCGGACGTGGCTGACGATCAGCGCCACGGACCCGGACACGGTGGCGGGCGCAGCCGTGTTCACCGTACAGGACCCACGGCAGCCGCTGATGGACCTGCGCGAGCTCGTGCGCGGCGAAGATCCGCCCGCGGTCTCGGGGCTGCACCTGTGCGAGGCGGGCGACGCCGGCCCCTACGAGGATCCGCTGGACGAGACACGGGGGTGCACGGACACCGACCCGGACTTCCACGAGGTCCAGGGCGAGGTGGGCCTGCCCCAGTTCCAGGAGGGCTCGCCCCCGTACAAGCTGCCCGCGGACGGCGGCGCCATGACCGGCGGCGTGGTGGACGTGGAGGACGTGGTGTTCTCGCTGACCGTGCCCACCGGGATGGCCATGCCCGCCGAGGGCTGGCCGCTGGTGATCTACGGCCACGGTACGGGCGGCAACTACCGCTCCCACGTGGTCGGCGGCGTGGCCGACCTGCTGTCGGCGCAGCAGACCGACGCCGGCGAGGAGGTGGCATTCGCCGTGCTGGGCATCGACGCGGTGGTGCACGGGCCGCGGCGCCACCCCGAGTCGTGGGACCCGGCCGTGCTGGCCTGGGATCCGGAGGCCTACGGCGCGGACGTGCTGTTCTTCAACGTGCTCAACCCGCGCGCGGCGCGCGACAACCCGTTGCAGGCGGCCGCGGACGCGTACGGGCTGGTGGTCCTGGCCGAGACGCTGGACTGGGACGAGGCGTCCTCACCCACGGGCGAGGCGATCCGCTTCGACCCCGACCAGCTGTACTACCTGGGCCACTCCCAGGGATCGACGACGGGCGTGGGGTTCGTGGCGTACGAGCCGAGCCTGCAGGGCGCGGTGTTCAGCGGCGCGGGCGGGCTGCTGGTGGAGTCGATGCTGAACAAGACCAATCCCTACGACATCCCCGCGGCGATGATGGTGGGGCTGGCCGACCCGGCCCTGGACCGCTGGCACCCGGTGCTCAACCTGGTGCAGCTGCTGGCCGAGCGGGCCGACGCGGTCAACCATGCGCAGTGGGTGGTGGACGAGCCCGTGGGCGACCTGGGGCCGCGGCACGTGCTGCAGACCTACGGCATCGGCGACACCTTCACCCCGGACGCGACCCAGTACGCCCTGGCCCGCGCCCTGCGCGTGGACCAGGTACTCAACGGCAACA
This sequence comes from uncultured Rickettsiales bacterium, assembly GCA_964639985.1. Classification (GTDB taxonomy): domain Bacteria; phylum Myxococcota_A; class UBA796; order UBA9615; family CAYRNR01; genus CAZXHG01. The sequence continues at coordinate 18,331 of CAZXHG010000053.1, read as the reverse complement.
CCTCCCTGGAGAACATCTCCATCGTGGACCCGCCGGTGACCGGCAATCAGCACGCGGCAGGGGAGAGCGCCACCGGAGTGGTCGCCCTGTACCAGCCGGGGGCGGGCGAGGACGGCCACTACGTGATCTTCGACCTGCAGGATGCGCAGACGCAGGTGGGGCAGTTCCTGGCGACGGCGGTGACAGAGGAGGTGCCTACGGTGGTGGAGCCGTAGCGGCTCCCGAGCACCGATCCGGTTCCTGTCTTCCAGCGCCGATCCGGTTCGGTTGCCGTCTTCCAGCGCCGATCCGGTTCGGTTCTCGTCTTCCAGCTCCGATCTGGTTCGGCCCCTCCGAGAGGAGGACGATCCGCCGCACCCCTCTGACCGCCCTCGACCCCAGCTCCGAACCGCCTCCGCTGGGGTCAGCCCGCTACTCGGGCCGTCCACCAAGCTCGGATGCGTCCCGACATCGTCCGCAACGGCCCCAGTCGCGGCCTGACCCCGTGCCGCCCCCAATCACCTGACCGGGTCCGTCGGACCTTTTCGATCTCCAAGGGACGCGGCCCGTCGCCTGCTCCGCAGGCTCCGGGATCCGGCCGGTGGTTGGGGGCGATACAGGGGACACGTACAAGTAACTCCGGTGGGATGGGGGTGGTTCGAAGCGCCTCGGTGAGTTACGTGTGCATGTCCCCGTCCGGGGTGGATCGACGCTTGGGTTGGTTGCGAGATCGAGGCCCCGAACCGGATCGGAGATCTCACCGCCGCCGGCGTAGCACCAGCGCCACCGCCAGCAGCAGCGTCGGGCCGAGCGAGCGGGCGCCGTCCGCGCGGTCCACCGTGCAGAAGCAGGTGACGCCGCCGTTGTCGTCCGTGTCGTCGTCGTCCGTGGTGCCGCCCGTGCAGTCCGGATCGGACTCGTCGCCCATGCCGTCGCAGTCCTCGTCGATGCCGTTGTGGCAGTTCTCGGTCATGCCCGGGTTGACGGAGAAGCTGCCGTCGTCGCAGTCGTCGCCGAACGGACCGCCGTCGTAGCCATCGCCGTCCACGTCGGTCAGGTCCTCCCCGTCGCAGTCCTGGTCGACGTTGTCGTAGGGTACCTCGGACGCGCCCGGGTGCACGGCCGCGTTGTAGTCGTCGCAGTCGATGCCGCCGCAGCCATCGAAGCCGTCGTGGTCGTAGTCCTGCTCCTCGTCGGTCTCGCCGTCGCAGTCGTTGTCCTCGCCGTCGCAGATCTCGGTGCCGTCCGGGTTGGAGCCCGCGTCCGTGTCGTCGCAGTCACCGGTGCAGATGGTGAACCCGTCCATGTCCGAGTCCACGGTCTCGTCGGTCTCGGGATCGCAGTCGTTGTCCACGCCCATGTCGCACAGCTCGGGCGCGCCCGGGTAGACCGTGTTGTCGGTGTCGTCGCAGTCGTCGTCGCACTCGGCGAGCCCGTCGCCGTCGTTGTCCACCTCGGTGTCCTCGAGGTCGTTGCCGCAGTCGCTGTCGATGCCGTCGCCGCAGATCTCCTCGGCCATGGGGTTGATGGCGGCGTTGGCGTCGTCGCACTCCTCGCAGTCCATGAACCCGTCGCCGTCCGCGTCCACCTCGTACACTGCGGGGGTGCCGTTGCAGTCGTTGTCCACGTCGTCGCACAGCTCGAGGGCGCCGGGGTAGACGCTGGCGTTGTGGTCGTTGCAGTCGGACTCGCACACGGTCCAGCCGTCCATGTCCTCGTCGCCGGTCTCGTCGTCGGCCGAGCCGTCGCAGTCGTTGTCCACCCCGTCGCACAGCTCGGGCGCGCCCGGCCAGGTGGAGCTGCTGTTGTCGTCGCAGTCCCCCTCGCACGTGGTCCAGCCGTCGCCGTCGGCGTCGAACCCCTCGTCCACGTCCCCGTCGCAGTCGTTGTCCGCCCCGTCGCAGGTCTCGGTGTTGCCCGGGTAGGCGTCGGGCTCGAAGTCGTCGCTGTCCTGGGTGCAGTTGGAGTAGCCGTCGCCGTCGTCGTCGTTGTACTCCCAGGTCTGGCCGTCGCAGTTCTGGTCCACGCCGTCGTTGCACACCTCGGTCGCGCCCGGGTGGATGTCCGCGTCGGTGTCGTCGCAGTCGCCGTCGCAGTCGCTGAAGCCGTCCCCGTCGTCGTCGGAGCCGCCGCAGGGCATGTAGGCCTCGCCGTAGTCGATGGCGTTGACCATGATCTGGCGGGCGTCCCAGGAGTTGTACCAGGCCACCTCCCAGTTGATGCCCGTGGCGATCACCGCGCCCCAGCCCCGGTGCAACACGTACAGGGTGGCCGCGCCGTTGGCCCCGTGGATCACCAGGATCTCCGCGTCCGCGGGCGTACCCGACAGGTAGTTGTTGGACGTGAAGTTGCCCGTGATCGTGGGCGCCACCCCGTCCATCAGCACATGCGTGGGCTCCACGTTGACGTTGGCCGAGTCGGCCAGGTAGCTGTTGATGCCCCCGAACGGCAGATCGGGGAACGGGGTCTGGTAGTTGTTGCGCGCCGCCGACCACAGCAGCACGCCGCCCCCCTCCACGTAGGCCTCCAGGTCCGTCATCTTGTCGTTGAGCCGCTCGTTGTACTCCGGCTCCTGCACGCTCACGGTGATCACCATGTCGTAGGCGGTCAGGTCCGTACCCGCGAGCAGGTCGCTGGTGATCTCGGTGGGGTAGATGGAGTGGCTGGCCAGCTCGATGGTCCAGGCGTTGTAGCCCCAGGGGTACGAGTCCTGGATCAGCAACACGTCGGTCTGGGCGCGGGCTGCGCTCGGCAGCAGGATCACGGCCAGCAGGCACAGCAGGGAGGCGGTGTGGATCCGGTACGTCACGGGAACCCTCCGGTCGGTTTCACTCGGGTAGAGCTTACTCGATTTTGATTTTTTTCCCGATCGCCGGAACCTGCCCGGAGGTCCGCTGTCCAAGCCTCCTGACACACGGAGGACACGACATGACCCGCACCGCCGCCATCATCATCCTCGCCCTGCTGGCCTTCCCCTTCACCGCGCTGGCCAACATCGCGCCGCCCCAGGCTCCCCAGCGGGTGCAGTGGGACGCGCAGCTCAGCCAGACCACCTTGACCCAGGGCCGGTCCAACGACGTGTACCTCAACATCGAGCTCGACCCCGAGGAGCTGGTGGCGACCCAGCGCGTGCCCATGAACATCGCGCTGGTGATCGACAAGAGCGGGTCCATGTCCGGCTCGGACAAGATCGGCTTCGCCCGCGAGGCAGCCATGTCGATCATCGACCAGCTCGAGCCCTACGACCGGGTCTCGATCGTGGCCTTCGACAGCAACGTGTCCGTGCTGCTGCCGTCCACCACGGTCACCGACCGCGACTGGATCAAGGGCATCATCGCCCGCATCAACACCGGCTCCAACACGGCCCTGCACGGGGGCATGGTGGCCGGCGCGGACGAGGTCCAGCGCCACTACAACAACGAGTTCCTCAACCGCGTCATCCTGCTGTCGGACGGCATCGCCAACGTGGGCCCGTCCAGCAACGGCGAGCTGGCCCAGGCCGCGCGCAACCTCGGCGACCAGGGCATCTCGGTGACCACCATGGGCCTGGGCCTGGACTACAACGAGAACGCCATGACCGGCATCGCAGACGCGGCCGGCGGCAACTACTACTTCATCGAGTCCGGTGACCAGATGGCCTACCAGTTCCAGCAGGAGCTGTACGGCATGATGCGGATCGCCGCGCTGACGCCGACCATCACCATCCAGCTCGGCGACGGCGTGACCCTGCACGACGTGTACGGCTACGACATCAGCCGCGACGGCAGCAAGGTCCGGGTCCGCATCGGCGACCTGATCGGCGGCCGCAAGATGACCGTCACCGCCCGTCTGACCGTGAACGCCCCCCAGGCCGAGCAGATGGGCCTGGCCAGCCTGGCCCTGTCCTACACCGACGCGGTGGACGGCGCCGAGGTGGCCCTGTCCCGCGGCCTGGTCGCGCAGCTGACCGAGGACGACACGGCTGCCATGGCCAGCGTGGACATGGAGGTCGGCGCCACGGTGCAGCGGGCCCGCAACGCCCAGGCCGTGACCGAGGCCATGGACGCCTTCTCCCGCGGCGACGACCAGGCGGCCGAGGCCATCGTGCAGGCCGCCCGCGACGAGACCGCCTCCTTCAACTCCATGGCAGGCGCGGCCGCGGCGCCGGCCATGGAGGCCGACCTCGACGACCTGATGATGGAGATGGAAGAGGCCGCGCCCAGCGCCGCCGGCCGCTCCTCGGTCAGCAAGTCCCGCAAGGCCGAGGCCCGGTCCGCGAGCCGCGGGCAGTAGGCGATTTCATCCCCCGAAACCTCGGGCCCATGCTCCGGCATGGGCCCTTTTTCCTGCCCGTTCACCACGTCATGGGCGCAGCCAGCATCTCCAGCTCCCCTACCTCCTCCTTGACCTCGGCCAGTGCCTCCCGCCAGGTGGTGTAGCCGAGCCCCCCGCCCAGATCCCCCTCCAGGCGCCACAGCACCTCGCCTTCGGGTGACACCTCGTCCACCCTCCCCAGCGTGCTCCAGGTGATCATCGTGCTCTCCGAAGGCAGCCGCGACACGTCGCCGAGCGCCAGGGAGTACAGGGAGGGATCGGCTTCGTACTCCCAGAGCGGCTCGGCCGTCCCGGCCTCCTCGTCCAGCCGGTACTCCACGACCCGCGACGCGTACCGCTCGGCCGTGCCGTTGTCGAACACGAGCACACCGTCGTCCAGGATCTCGAACTGGTGCTGCCGCTGGAACAGGGTCGAGCTGCCGTCAGGCAGCAGGAAGTCGCTGGTCTCGCCCCCGAGGCACCACAGGACGTCCCCGGCGGCGCGGTCGATCTTCACGATGGTGTCGAGATTGCGCAGGGACACATAGTACGCGTCGTCGTCGGCCTCGTGGTCCAGCGCGTTGGCGTGGGTCCAGCCAGTGCCGGGTTCGCCGTACTCGGTCTCCGGGTCGTACTCGAAGTGATCCCACACCGACCAGATCGTCACCGGCTCGCCGCTGGCGCCGAGCTCCACCAGCCGGTCCCCCTCGACCAGCTCCCCGTCCACCGTGCGGCGATCCTTCATCAGTACTGCGATCGTGCCGTCCGTGAGCTCCGCGAAGTCGTGGTGGGCGTGGTCGACGCGAACCGCATCCTCCCAGCTCCCGTCCAGGGCCACACGAACGATCGCGCGCTCCTCGGCATCACCACCCCCACTGCCGATGGTGGTCTCGGCCAGGTAGCTCACCCACTCGCCCACCTCCGACAGGCGCGCGCGCGGAATGAACCACCGATCCCAGCCCAGGTCGGGCTGGTGGGCCCACACGTAGTCTCCCTCATCGTCGATGATCACCGCGGTCGAGGGCTGTGTCAGCACGGAGGTCACGAGGTAGCCCTCGTGGGCCGCCTCCGCGTCGAACCACGATACGTCGAGGTCGGGGAGCTCGGTCGCCAGGGAACCGGTGCGAATCCGCTCGTCCGGACCGAAATTCCAATCCGCGCCAACGACCTCCACCACCTGTACGTGGTAGCGCGTGCTGGGCTTCATCCCCACCAGCACGGCCCGCGCCACGCCGTCGTCGCCGATCCAGGCACGAGCCTTGCGCCCGTACTCGCGATCCGTCCCGAACTTCACCAGCGCGGCCTCGACCTCGTCGAGCACGACCTCCCACTGGACGATCACCACCGTGGGCATGGCCTCGCTGAGCTCCAGATCGGCGCGGACGTCGATGTCCGGGGGTACGCATCCCACCCCGAGCAGCGCCCAGGCGAACAGGATCGTGATCAGGACGTCAGAACCCAGGAAGGGGAGCCCGGGAACCGCATCGGTCGGCCGAAGCCGTTCTCCCGGACTCCCCCGCGGTACCCGCCCGCTTGGTCTGCGAGCCACCAGCGACACCCCCGTGTGCCGCTGATCATACAGCCGCATGTGCTTGGTTTTCCAGGGAAAAAGCCCGTTCGAACGTCTGTTCGGAGGGTAGTGCTCCAGGGGGGGATCAGTCCAGGGAATCGAGCCAGATCGTGTAGCCCAGGCCCGCGCCCATGTCCGCGCGCAGGCGCCACACCACGTCGCCGGAGCGGGTCACCTCGTCCACCTGGCCCTGGGAGCTCCAGGTGATCAGGGTGTGGTCCTGGGGTAGGCGGGACACGTCGCCCAGGGCGAGGTTGTACAGCGGCGGGTCGTCGTGGTGCTCCCACAGCAGCTCCACCGTGCCGCCGGCCTGGTCGAGCCGGTACTCCACCACGCGGGAGTCGAACTGCTCGGCCGACCCGTTGTCGAACACCAGCACCCGGTCGCCGAGCACCTCGAACTGGTGCTGCAGCTCCATGAGCTCCGTGGACCCGTCCAGGGTGAAGTCAGACCGGATTCCCCCCAGGGTCCACAGCACCTCGCCGCTGCTGCGGTCGATCTTGAGGATCGAGCCGAGGTTGCGCAGCGACAGGTAGTAGGCGTCCTCGTCCGGATCGTGGTCCAGGGCGTTGGCGTGGACCCAGCCCGAGTCGTCGTCGGGGATCTCCTCGTCGGGGTCGTACTCGATGTGGTCCCACACGGTCCAGATCACGGTCTCGCTGCCGTCGGGCGTCACCTCCACCACCTGGTCGCCCTCCACCCACTCGCCGCCGGTCATCCGCCGGTCGCGCTTGATCACGGCGAGGGTGCCGTCGGGCAGCTCCGCGAAGTCGTGGTGCACGTCCGGGATCTCCAGCACCTCGCCGCCGGTGCCCGTGTGTCCCACGCGAGCGATCACGCGGGCGGTCTCGCCCTCGTACTCACCGCTCATCGCGCTGGTGGCGGCGTGATACAGCACTGCGTCGCCGGTCACCGACGGGATCACGCGGTTGACGAACGGCGTGTCCCACTCCTCGGGCAGCCGGTGGGCCCACACGTAGTCGCCGTCCGCGTCCACCATGACCGCGGCCGACGGCTGGGTCAGCACCGAGGTGACCAGGTAGCCGCCGTGGGTGGCGATGCCCGAGTCCACGGCGAGCTCCAGCGCGGGCAGGTCCGACGGCAGCGCGCCCGTGGTCACGGACTCGTCCGGCCCCAGCAGCGACTCCGAGCCCATCACCTCCACGGCGCGCAGGTGGTAGTCGGTGTCGGGCTTGAGGCCCATCAGCACGGCGCTGGCCACGCCGTCGTCGTCCACCGCCGCCAGCGTGGAGCGACCGTAGTCCCGCGTCTTGCCGAACTGCACGTAGCCCCCGGCCACCTCGTCGTCGCTCACCGGCCAGCTCACCGTGACCACGGTGGGGATGGTGGGGCTGACCGTGACCGTGACCTGCACGTCGTGGCTGGGGGTACACCCGGCCACGCTCCACAGCAACAGCGATAGAAGGACTGGGAAGCCACGACGCATCCTGGCGTCAGGGTAGCGCGCGATGGCGGTCTCCAGGAAGGCTGCGGGTCGTCGGTCCGGCGTGCTCGAGCGTTGACGACGCGCGCGATGGCGGAGCAACCAGAACCTCACTCCCTGTTGAAATAGCCAGACAGCACTGCCACGTCGTCCACGTTACTCCGCAGCTTGAGGCTGATGAACAACTCGAGTGCCGCCATCACAACACCCCCCCTCTCCTGGGCGCTGAGTCCCCTGGCGATCGTCGCCAGGACGGGATGCCGAGAATCGGGGGTCCAACCGCTGATCAATCGAAGCAGGGCCTTCAGTCCGTCGACGTTCCCCAGCTGAACGCAGGCAAAGGCAACGACACGGGCGAAGGTCCCACTCACCGGCCGTGCGCCGGTGTCTGCCGGGAGGTCCAGCGAATCGAGGCTCTGCCCGATGGATGGCGCCCTCCAGTTCCGCCAGGATTCCACGATCGGCTTCATCCACCTCGCAAAAACCTCTGCATCCGCGGTCAGGTCATCGGAGACGACTCCCCCGCACATCTGGTCGATGAGATCTTCCCCTTCCCGGTACCAGACCTCGTACAGCGTGGACTCGACGTCGGGGATATCGAAACAAGCCAGGAGCAGGGCCCTGGCAACCAGGCTGGCCCTCGGATCGTCGCTCCTCCGGAGTTCCCTCCAATCCTCCCGGAATGTCAGAGGCGCCCTCGCACCGAGATCGGCCGCACACTGCCTCGCCTGATCGACAACGCGCGCGGGCTGCCGGTGTGTCTGCAGGTCCAGGAGCCGGTTGCCCGAGCTTCGACGCCATCCCCCGCTGTCCGCGTCGCTTGCCCGCGGATCCTGCGCTGCCACTTCGTCGTCCGCGCGGCCGCTACCGGACGGTTCCTCTGCCTCGTCCCGGTGGAGCCGTTCCCGAGGCCCAGGTATCACCTTGAGGATCTCGCGCTGTGATGGCGAAAGGTCGTCCCACGCGGGCGTTCGGGGCCTCACCCCGGGATCCGGATCGGCGCTCGGGATGTCGGACCTGGCCGGCCGGGGTGGGGATGCTCGTTCCGCGCGCGGTTCCCCGACGGAACGAACGATCTCGCCCTGATCGTCTCCGAGGACCCAGTACTGTCGTGATCGAATCCGATCGGCCAGTCGTGCGCGCTCCTGACCGAACACCCCGATCCACGCGAACTGTCTGCTCGGTTCTCGGCAATAGGTGCTGAACGTCACCCGCAGCCGATCCTCGGCTGGCAATCGCGAGAAGATGGTCTCGAAGAGCCGTTCATGGACCTGCAGACGTGGGGTACCGTCCAGGCCGACGAGGACGGTGCGGCCCGCCAATTGATCGCGGGCCGCTGCAACCAGGTACTCCAGGTGAGGCACCGGAACGACCTCGGGGTCCTCGGCGCCCTGGCGACGCTCGCTGGATTCCGGCGGCCCCCGCCTCCAGGCCACGACCTCCAGGCCAGAGTCGCTGCCTGCCAGCATCGACTCGCCCGGAAAGGCCAGCATCCGTTCGCTGGATGCTGCGCGGACCAGCTCGAAAGGACTCATCGGACGGCGCTGTACCTGCTGAAAGAGGAACCCACCGACGACGAAGTTGCCGCCGCGCGCCTGGGGCTGGTGAGCTGCGTACCGGAGCCTGGCGATCCCCCACCACTCATCGGTCGCCTGGAAGAGGCACAGAGCCTGGGGCAACGCTTCCGGAGCGTGCACATCCCTCATCTCGCGAGGTCGATGATAGATGCAGTACCGCTCTGCCGCCGGGAGCACCTCGGGCGGGATCGCGGGACACCAGCGCACGAACTGAAGGCCAGCCCCGCGCCGTTGCTGACCACTGCCGCGGGTGTAGAGGAACGGATAGAGGTCCATGGTCCTGATTCCCGCTCCGTCAGATGCCCATGAAGGGCCACATGCCCTGGGTTCGGCCGCCGAGGTCTGTCAGCTCTCGCGCCATGTGATCACGGAACGCGTTGACCGCTCCCTTGCGGAGGTCGCCGGTCTCTTCGATCCTCCGCCGCTCCTTCCTGCTGCCCAGCGCGCGAAGGACGTCGAACAGATCCGAATCGTAGGGCGTCTCCGGTCGGAGCTCATGCTCCACGAGAACCAGCTGGCGAAACAGGTGCCTGGCCAGGGAGACACGACCGTGAGAGAGCGACAGCTCCAGCAGGTGTCCGCTGACATCGACGACGGACGCCGACGGTAGTTCGATCAGCTGGCGGCACAGGACGTCCAGCACGGCCTTGCGTTCCTCGAGGCTCATCTCTTCGAGGAGCCGGAGGAACTGGAACAGCGCGGTCTTCCAGCGCTCACGCACCAGCGCGATCGCGACGACACCCAGCCATGTGACGTCCGCAGCCTTCGCCCGCTTGAACGCACGGCAGACGTCCCGTTCGAGTCCCAGGGATTCCAGGGTCACGTTCCCGTACAGCCCGGGCACGACGTGCAGCCGCGCCTCCTGCAGCCGGTCCATGCTGTCGACAAAGGCGCTCACACCTGACGACTGGGGCCCTTCATGCATCGCACGCAGGCTCGGGGCGATCGACTTCCAGCTGGATGCGAACGACCGTGACGCGCGCGGAGTCGACAGGCACCCGTAGACCAGCGCAGCGGAGAGCAACGACGCCGAGGGGCCCGGGCGATCGCATAGCCAGCGCCATCCGGGTTCGAAGCGCCGCGGCGAATCCCAGCCCATGTCGAGCGACCAGCGCAGGAAGCGACTTCGGATGATCGACTCGTGCTTCGACAGGGCGTCGGGATCGACGGCGATCAGCTCCGCCAGCGTGAAATCGACGTCGGGGTTCGCCGTGCGAAACAGGTCGGCGAGCAAGGCGGGCACCGCCCCCCTCTCGACCAGCACCCGCCGAACTCTCACGCGCGTCTCCTCACCGAGCCCCCCGCCCCGCAAGATCGGCTCGATGAGACCGTACGACCGATCCTGCATCCCGCCCGTGTCGAAGCGGGCGTCGAGGAACAATGGAAGCAGGTGACGTCGCGTCAGGTCGCTGCCGAGGGTTCTGGCTTGTCGTTGGATCCAGCGATCTCCCGCTTCTCGCATGAGGGCGAGTCGTTGGACGAGGTGGACGACCGACCCTGGCACGTCCGGGGCCGCTCCCGTGCGCAGGAGCCGCAACCAGGTCTCGGAGAGCAGGACCGCTGGCCCCTCCTCCAGGGCTGCCGGAAATCCGCTGATCTCCTCGAGCAGCGGTGGCCAGCACTCACCTGCGTCCCGCCCCGGGAGATGGGCGCGAAGGGCACGCTCCAGGGGCGCGGAGAGCGCGGTCGCCGAGTCTGCCGCGCTGGCGTGCAGGAGGCTCCTGACCACGCGAAGCCACTCGTAGCTGGCCGACGGGTCGGTCGCACGATGGCGGAGCATCAGCTCCATCACCTGTTCCCATCCCGATGTCCGGTCGTGTCGCGTTCCGATCCGTTGCCCGACCAGGCTCCACAGCGGGAGGGGGGAATCGAGCCGCCCAACCACCTTCGAGCCGAGCGCGTCGTGCCATTGATATGGCGATGCGTCGTCCGGCATCGCCATCACCCCTCGCTCCACCATCTCCCGAAGCTCCTCGACGGGGAGCGTCGACTGGTAGACCGTGCACCAGGCGAGCAACGCAAGGACTTCATCCACCGACCGGGTGGCCTCCGCCTGGACCAGCATGGCCGTCAGCGCGGACCGCACGACCTCCAGCAATCCAGGGGTCGAGGGTTCGACGCCTTCGACGGACCGGAGGATCTGGCCCGGAGCGGCATCGTCCTCGCACAGCGCCATGGCCACGAGGTCCGCGTCCGCGCCGACGAGGGATGCTCCCACGGGAGCCAGTCGTCGATGAACCTCGGCAACGGTCCCCGTCGGAGCCGCCTCGAGGATGAGCCTGGCCACCGCCGAGGGATCGGGGAGATGCGTCGACAGGACCAGTTCCCCTTGGACGACAGCGACCACCCAGGAGGCCTGGGATCGGGCACGCAGCGGCAACTGCTCGGCCTCGCGACCGACGAGGCCGAGCCAGAGATAGGGCGCGCGGGCGTCCCGTGCATAGGTGGCGAACGGGGTGGTCGCGCGGGTGGCTGGCGGCAGCAATCCCAGCAGGAAGTCGAACAGCGCCTCGTGATCCTCGGGAGAGCCGGTCCCCACCAGCAAGGTCCTGCGGTTGCGTGTGTCCAGCCCTACTTGAAGCAGGGAGCCGAGACTGTTCGCGGCCACGGATTGCCTGGAGAACAGCGTCTCGACATCGGACAGCCCGATCGAGTCGCGCTCCCGCAATTCCACCAGCATCGGCTCGACATGCACACCTGTCTCGGGAACGTCGTCCTCGGTCAGGAACGGGATGTCTGCACGAATGATGGCGAACGGATCGTGTCCGACGGCGGCCATCTCATCGTCCCGGACGAAGAACCCGCTGACGACGACGTTGCCACCGCGCGCCTGGCTCTGGTTGCGGGCATACGACTGACGCGCGATCCCCCTCCACCCATCGCGCAGGTTGAAGCAGACCAGGGATCTGGGGAGCCGATCGGGGTCTTCCTCGGTGCGCAGCTCGAGGGGCTTCTGGTAGACGCAGAAACGCTCCGCCTCCCGGAGGACCGATGGCGGCAGGTCCGGACACCAGACCATGTACTGCAGCCCGGTGCCGCGGAGCGTACCCCCACAGCCTCGCGTGTACAGGAAAGGAAACAGGTGGACCTGGCCCAATGGACGACCTCAGAAGCGAAAATACCCGAGTTCGCAGAGAAGCCAGTACAGGGGCTCCTCCACACCGAGAGCCTCGAACGGATCGGTCACCTCGGTCGCGCTGCCGTGCTTGCGTCGGGCCGCCATGACCGGGAACACCTTGTACGATCGGTAGTTCTGGCTGATGTTGTCGACGAGCCCGCCGGCCCCCCAGCGGTTGAGCAGCTTGACGCACGTCTCGTGGTGCTTCTCCACCATGGACAGATCGAATCGCTGCTCGCTGCCTGATTTCTCCATCCGGTCAGCCTTCTCGGCGAGCACGTCATCGAGGGCCGGCAGTTCGTCGGCCTTGAGGAGCATGATCGCCACGGGCTTGTCGATCGTGGCGCCCCCACGCGCGCTCCGGTTGAGACTCCGGATGGCGAAGGTCACGTTGCGACACAGCTCGTTGGGATCCAGTCTTCGATACGCGATGTCGTCCGGGGCGTGGCGCTCTGCCCCTCGGCGCATCTCCGCCGCTGGCAACGCCGCCGGATCCACCGCGATGATGATGGCGCTGGCGCGCGCGCAGTACCTCATGTACGGCGTGGCCGCACCGCCCTCGTCGGCGAACTTCTCACCCGCGAAATCGTAGAACACCAGCGGGACGATGCCCTTCCTGGGCACGAGGCTACGCCAGAAGGCCCCGAGGCCGCCGAAGTCGATCCGCCAGTACTTGAGGTTGAACTCCGACACGATGGGTTCGGAGATCTCCCCGGGAGGGGTCGGATCCGGGAACACGCCATCGGTGAACATCTGCCGCGCGAGGTTGGCGAACATCTCGTTGGAGTGCTGGTTCATCACCGCGCCGTAGCGCTCGAGGCAGCGTCCTGGCTCGTTCATCACGCGCTGCAGCAGCGAGCAGATGTACACGCTCTTGCCGCTCGTGGTCGCGCCGACGACCGAGACCATCTCGCCGCTGTCCCCGGTGCTCTTGTGGATCTCGCCGTGACACCGGGGGCACGCCCGCCTGGGGGTCGGGGACTTGCACTTCGGACAGATACCTTCGCCATCGGGGCTAAGGCCGAGGCTGCTCGCGTCATCGAAGCGGAGCGGCGCGGGCGCGGTGAGTCCGAGGATCTCCTCCATCTGCGGATCCACGTCGTAGCACTTCGGACAGATCCAGTGGGCGTCCTCGGTCCTGTAGCTCTGGAAACAGTAGAAACAGATCTGGGTGGGTGAGTTCGCCGTCATCGTCACTGCCTCCGCTTCCAACGGTCAAACTTGTTTTGTTCCTTGGGATCAGTGTACCGGAGCAATTGCTTTGCCGGACTGATGTGGATTGATCTATGTCCGGACAGGGTCCACACGTACGTACCTCCAGGTTGTTCAGTCGGTCCGTAGGCGTTCATCGTCTCCCGGACCACGCCGTCCATATCCACCGAAGCTGTGAACCTCACGTAGACTTCCAGGACCCGCTCCTGCCAGATGACGAAGCACGTGAAGTAGAGTTCCTTTCCCTCCAACTCGATGGTCCGACAAAGCGGGAACAGCTTGTACTTGAGTTCCTTTTCCGAGGGGTCTCTGAGAGTCAGATCCGGAAAGGCATCTTCGACCGTCTGGGCGCTCTTTCCAATCCAGTAATGTGCGTTGTGGTGGCGAACGAAATACGACCGCGACCAGATCTCGGACGAGTCCTCGCCGATGTCCAGGATCTCACGAATGTCCCTGGCGATGGTCGCGGCGATCGTGGTCTCCGGGACCGATCGCTTGACCTCGCGCAGCACGGCGAGGGCGTCGTCATAGCGCTCCGCGTCCTCGTGGTCCTCCGCCAGCGCCAGCTCCTTGCGGACCACGGCATCGGCGGCGTCCACCCGCAGATCGGGCAGGTCGGAGTCTGCATAGGCGTCCGGATATCTCCCCTTGGCGTCCCGGGCGGACTCCAGCCCGATCTCGGGATGCCCCTCCTTCATCGACCGTCGTATGCGCTGGGCACACGCCTCGGCCGCAAGGTCCTCTCGCCGCCCCTCTTCGGTCAGGGCCTCGGGGTAGCGAGGATGATCCCCATGATCCCGCACCAGGTCACGGGTCAGGTCCAGCGCCTCGTCGAACGAACCACGATCCTCTGCGGCGGCCGCCAGCATCAGCAGCCTGTCGCCGATCCGCTCACGGATCTCCACGCGGAGGGGGACCGCGTCGACGCGATAGGCCACGCCGTCCTCGACGGCCAGGAAGCCGTCCACTCGCTCGAGGGCATCGTCCAGACGTCCCCCGGCCATCATCCGACGAGCCTCGGTGACCGTGGTGGTCTGGCGGAGGTCCCGGATCTCGTGCACCAGCGCGGTGGCCTCGATCCGCCGCTTCGGGATGGGACAGCGCTCGTGCATGTGACCGACGGCATCGAGCGCCAGTTCGTACTCCTGTGAGCGTGTGGCCGTTCGTGCATCCTCGAGCCTTCCGACCGCCGAGCTTCTCACGATCTCGAAGACGCCGTAGTGGACCAGCCAGCACGAAGACAGGGAGAACGAGACGAACAGGGTCGTGCCCATCCGCATCCACCGAGAGCGTCCCAGCCAGCGATTGAAGTGGAGCGGCTGGATACCGAGCCCGATCCCGAGCCAGAAGGCACTGGCGAGCATACCGGCGACGAGCGGATGGCGGTCAGGTGGCCACAGGAGGGCTATGAAGGCGAGGAGGATCGGGAGGATGGCTCCGTACTTGAGCACCGCGAACCGAGGGGACCGCGCGGTGGCATGCCGGAGAGGGGCCAGGCACAGGAGGTAGGCCGCCAGCAGCGCGAATGGCGCCCCGAGCCGGGGCAGGCCGAAGAGCCCCCCGGCTCCCTGAACGGATCGAAAGTCTCCATCGGCGAGCATGGCGATCAGGTGCAGGAGGAACATCAGCACCGTCGCCCTGAGAAGAAGCCTCGCGCTCAAACTGAGTCCGACAGCCATCAGCGGCCGCTCCTCTCACCCTGTTCCTGTGGATTTCTTGCATGCAACCAGACCACCACCACGCTCCCCGCCTCGAGTTCTGGCGATACATCCATCTCCCGGACGAGGGCCGCCTCATGGCAATCCCCCTCTTCGCCCGCGGAATCGAGCACACACACGCGTTCGAAGTTGTACGACAGCCCCCACTCGATGACGAGATCCCGGATCGTGGTCGTTTCGGCGGCCGTGACCTGGAATCCCCGCCGTTCCTCCATCAGCTCCAGCGCCGTCTCCTCGACGAACTGCTGTTCGAGCGCGGCATCGAGGGGGCGGGGGCTCAGCCATCCGGCCACGCTGCCCCGCACGAGCGCTGCCATCACCACCCCCGCGAGGGCCAGGCGCAGTAGCAGGCCCGCTGTCGCCCATCGCGATCTCATGGCCAGCGCTCCAGCAGCAAGGGGAGAACCTCCTCGGCGAGTGCGACGGCAACCGGGGATTTGCCCTGATCCTGCACGAAGATGGCGATCGTGAGGCCGTCCACCACCGGAGCAGCAGCACCCTCCTCCTGGAACGCCTGGCGATCATGGCGAACGACCGACAGGACGTAGTTGGCTCCTTCGGCTTCGGGATCACCCCCCGATCGAACGTGACCGTCGGCATCGAGGTACCGGTAGCCGGTCGGCCGCTCGGTCGATCCGGTCTTGGAGTAGAGGCGATAGACATGGTCGGGATCGGTTGCCTGCAGACCTTCGAGGGCGACTCTGAGGGATGTTGGCCGGGAAGAACTGGCGGTACCCCCGGACTGGATCACACGCGAGAGGCCATCGAGGATGGCGAGCCGAACACCGGACTCCAGCGGCAGGTCCTCCACAGAGATCGCCGCAGCATACGGACCCACGCGGTCGACGAAGTGGGCACACACCTGCTGGCCGGTGGCGAGCCGCGAGAACGCCTCGGCGATCCTCAGGTTGTTCCAGCGACAGTTCCCAGCGCCCTTGATGAACTGGATGTAGTCCTGATCCAGACGCCGCATCAGGTTCGGTGCCAGCCACGTCTCCGTGGGCATCACGCCGCGGAAGATGCTCCCATCCCGGGGGGTTCCCTGGCCGATCCACGACAGAAGCGGAGTCACGAACCGCTCGTCGTACCGGATGGCCGGCTGTCCCTCCTCGAGATGCACGCCCACCCCGAAGAGCCGTTCGTACTCGGCGAACACCGGGCGACTGGCCAGCTGCACGACCGGGGAGGACGCCTCCGGGACCTCGCCCTCGGGGTCGACGTACCGCCCCAGGTCGGGAAGCCTGACCAGCGGGACACCGACGACCCGTTCCTCGGGTGGGATCGGGGGAGCACCGGATGCCGCGATCGGGCGGCCGTCCTGGTGTTCGGTCAAGGCGAGCACGGCCAGGTGCATCAGGTAGTGGTTGCACGATCCCTGCAGGAACTCGCCGAAGTCCACGGTCGATCCGAAGGAACGGTGTCCGAACTGCGTGTAGTACCCGACGTCCAGGCCCAGGACGGGGTGGCTCCGATCGGATCCCGACGGATGCACGCTCGGGATCTCCATGTCCAGCAGGTATCGCCAGTCCGGATCGTTGAGCAGGCACGCGGCGAACAGGGGCTTGTTGACGGAACCGATCTGGTGGTTCTGGACATTGAGGTCGTCCCGCCCGCGACGCCGGTGTTCGGCGATCTCCCGTGCACGGAATCGGATCCTCCGCGCCTCGTCGGCCGCAACCGAACGGGCGGTGACCTCCAGCCGCTGCAGCAGGGTGTCGTAGGTCTCCGCGTCCGGGTAGGAGGCCAGGGCCAGGACTGCACCGGTCCGGGCGTCCATCACGGTGATGGCGGCGCGGAAGGGGGCCTTGCGGCGCGACGCGCCTGGGAGAGGCTGCTGCGCGTCGCCGGTGAGTCCGTCTCGGCGAATGCACCAGTCGACCAGCTTCTCCTGGACGGCCCGCTGGACATCCGCGTCGAGGGTCACGAAGACGTCTGCAGTGGCACCGTCGGCCGGCAGCTCGGAGCGCTCGACCGCCATCGCGATCGAGGACGCCAGTCGGGACAGGAACGGCCCCGCCTCGTCGAGGGTCCGACGATGCCAGCGGCCATCGTTGAACTGGAGATCGGACACCACCCGGGCGTCCCGGATCTCCACGAGCAGTTCGTCTGCGCGTCGCAGGGCGTTGCCGTCGTACTGTTCGAGCCGCAGCAGGTCGCCCGACTCCAGCCGGAGTCTTGATCCAACGGCCTGCTCGATCCCGCTGACGAGCAAGCGCGTGTCCGTATGGGGGTCTCCGACATGCAGCATCGGAGCTGATCCGAACATGCGCAGGTCAGCGACCTGGTGGTCGGAGTGTCGCCGCGTACCGAGACGCAGCAACCGCCCCTGGACGGATTCGGTCGAGGAGAGCGGCAGCACGACGGCCTCGTCCGCGCGGACGCCCGGTGGGGACATCTCCAGGACGTGGCGGGTGCCATTCTCCTGATTCGTCAGGAAGGCACAGACGTTGGCGGCCCGCCACAGCAGGCGACCGCTCCACGTCGTCTTGGAGGTCAGCGGGAGCCGCATCCTGTGCAGGCCACGCTTGATCGACCTCAGTTCACACCCGGTTCCCGACACGGTGATCACGAAGTTGGAGGGCTCACGCATGTCCGAGGACAGGTACGAGTGCTCCACGAAATAGGCGAGGTCGCGGGTGCGTCGTTCCCACTCCTCCGTCGTGTGGGCCGACGGCATGGTCGGCTCCTCGTACAGGATGAGTGGCTGGTCTGGCATCGTGCAGTCCGCGCGGAGAAAGCGAGCGCCGTCATCGGGAGCGATCAGGGCCTCGTCGACGAACCGGGTGTAGCCGCGCGATTCATAGAATCGTGCTCCCTCTTCGTGACGCTGCAGGGCGAACCAGCCCAGGAACCCGAGAACCATGACGGCAGCGACCGCCAGACCTGCTGCCCGTGAGGAGGTGTTCACCGTGCGCCCTCCCCCAGGCATCCGAGGGCGACCAGGGCCAGCAACATGGCGCCCTCGAGGATGTCCGAGGCCGATCCGAGGCTGAGGAGATGCACGTTCTTGCCTGTGAAGTGCACGAAGAAGGTGTTGGCCGCGATCATGTAGATCGATGCGATGGCGAATGTTGCTGCGGCCACCCCTCCGAGCCAGCAGAACAGGTAGCGGGCACCAGGGACCCTAGCCGTGTTGTTCAACAGAGGCCACGAGCCGATGGCCATCGTCCCCAGCAGCAGGACCAGCACGCCACAGGTGCCAAACCAGCCGAACTCCGCCATCAGGAACACCGCGGCCACGTTGTCGACGAGCATGGTGTTGACCAGCGACGGACTGGACCGCGTGATGTCGTCGGCGAGGTAACCGTCTCCATGCCAGGGATGCCCGCGGCCGCGCGCGTAGGCCGTCATGATGGCATGGTGCTGTGCGACCTCCTCGGTCTTGCGCAGGCCCTCGTCCTCCAGCCTCGAGGGATCGGC
>CAZXHG010000052.1:0-43634 GCA_964639985.1 uncultured Rickettsiales bacterium | reverse complement strand
GAGGTTGATCGCCGGGTCGTCGTCGTTGTAGTCCCCTCCGCCCGGGGAGAAGCCGTCGAAGTCGTCGTCGTCGTCGTCGTCGCCCCCGTCGCAGTCCTGGTCGATGCCGTCGCAGATCTCCTCCGCGCCGGGGTGGATCGCGGGATCATCGTCGTCGCAGTCGGGATCCACCTCGTCGCATGGGCCGTGGCCGTCGCCGTCCGCGTCGGCCGTCTCGTCCGTATCCGGATCGCAGTCGTCGTCCAGGCCGTCGTTGCAGACCTCGGCGGCGCCCGGGTACACGGCGCCGTCGGTGTCGTCGCAGTCCCCTTCGCACTCGCTGAACCCGTCGAGATCGTCGTCCACCTCGGTGTCCGCGAGGTCGTCCGCGCAGTCGCCGTCCACGCCGTCACAGGGATCGGCGGCGCCCGGGTACACGGCAGCGTCGGTGTCGTCGCATTCGGCGCAGGCCATGTACCCGTCGCCGTCCAGATCCTGTTCGTAACTCGCTGGCGAACCGTCGCAGTCGTCGTCCAGGCCGTTGCACAGCTCGGGGGAGTTGGGGCCCACGTACCAGTCCAGGTCGTCGCAGTCACCCTCGCAGGTGTCGATGCCGTCGCCGTCCTGGTCGAGGTTCTCGAGGGCCGGATCCGTGTCATCGCAGTCGCCCTCGCAGGTGTCCACGCCGTCGCCATCGAGGTCGTCGCGGTTGAGCGTGGGATCGGTGTCGTCGCAGTCCCCGGTCCAGCTGGTCCAGCCGTCGCCGTCGAGGTCCTGGCCGTTGTAGCCGGGCACGACCACGGCGACGCCGTGGTCGTCTCCGAAGTCGTCGTTGTACCGTGAGCCGATCAGCAGGTCGTCGTACCCATCGCCGTCCGCGTCGCCGATGCCCGCGACCACCGTGCCCATGGACTCGTTTTCGGACGCGCCCGCGTACCAGCCGTCGGCCTCGCTGGCGGGCGTGTCCCAGCCGAACCCCGTGGTCCGGCCGAGGAAGACCAGGGCCGACCCGCAGTGCTCCTCGGGATCGTCGGTGCCCGTGGCGCCGATCAGGATGTCGGCCAGGCCGTCGGCGTTCACGTCACCGGCCCCGTCCACGGAGTGCCCCAAGGAGTCTCCGGCAACCTCGCCCACGAACGACGCGTCCGCGCCGTACTGCAGGGGCACGTTGGAGGCCCAGCCCGAGGAGCGCCCCAGTACCAGGTACACGATGCCTGCGGAATCCGCGGCACGGTCGTAGGCGCCGATGAGAGCGTCGTCGTACCCATCGCCGTCCACGTCGCCGGCCACGGCCAGGCCCAGCCCCGCGTAGTCGTCCTCGTCCTCCCCCTGGAAGGACCCATCCGCCGCGGACAGCTCCAGCTCGTCCGGCCAGCCTCCGGTGTCCCCGAAGACCACGTAGATCTTGCCCCGGTCGTCGTTCCACCCGTACGCCGAGACCACCATGTCGGCCAGTCCATCACCGTCGAGATCACCTCCCCCGGCCAGGGTAGCCCCCGCATTGTCGGACGCGCCCTCACCACGGAGGACCAGGTCCGCGGCCGAGGTCGACTCGTCGAGGGCCCACCCCGAGGAGCGGCCGAGCACGAGGTAGGCCTGCCCCGCATAGGTAGGTCCCCCCGAGTCCCCGATCAGGAGGTCCCCCAGGCCATCGCCGTCCACGTCGCCGACCCCGGCCAGGGCGGTGCCGGCATGGTAGAAGGCCCCCTCTCCCTGCCAGCTGGCGTCGGCCACCGCCGCAGACTGGGATGGCGCCCACCCGCTCTCCCGCCCCAGCACCAGGTAGACCTTGCCCGCGTTGCTGACGCCGTCGCCGCCCGCACTCATGAGCAGGTCGTCGTACCCGTCCCCGTTCACGTCCGGGG
Source organism: uncultured Rickettsiales bacterium (assembly GCA_964639985.1). Lineage (GTDB taxonomy): Bacteria > Myxococcota_A > UBA796 > UBA9615 > CAYRNR01 > CAZXHG01. Next base: position 41,790 of record CAZXHG010000052.1, on the reverse strand, counting down.
CAACGGCAACGGCCGTGCCGAGGTTCATCCCGACGCCGTACCACCACGCATCGGCCGTGGCTGCGTCCACATCCCCGGCCCAGCCATCCTCCGAGCCGAGGAACAGGTACACGGCGCCGCGGCTCGAACCGCCCACATCGCTGCCAGTCGCCCCGAGCGCCAGGTCGTCGTATCCGTCACCGTCCACGTCGCCGCCGCCGGCCATGGAGTAGGTGAGGTAGTCGTTGTCCGCCGTCCCATGGAAGCGAGCCACCCCCTGCAGGGGCGTGGGATCCGCAACGGCTTGACCGGCCAGACCCATGCCGGCGAGGACCACGGTGACGACGGCTGGTCCCTTCACAGCAGCGGCCCTCCATACAGCAGGAACGCCCCGCCGCGGCACTCGTAGGCCCACGGCGCGCCCACCAGCACGTCGTCGAACCCGTCGCCGTCCAGGTCCCCGGCCGCCTCCACCGCGGTACCCACACCGCAGTGCGTGCAGCCCTCGATGAAGAAGCGGGCGTCGGCGTCGGCCAGGGACACGTCCCCGTCCGCGAACGGGCCGTAGAGCAGCCACGCGTACCCGTCGGTGTCGACCCAGTGGTTGGATCCGATCAGGATGTCGGGCTGGCCGTCGCCGTTCACGTCCCCGGCCCCGGCCACGTCCCGGCCGGCGTGCAGCCCGGCCTCATATCCCTCGAATCGGGTCTGGGCAGCACCCAGGTTCACGGTCCCGGAGACCGGCCCATGCACCAGGTACACGGTCCCGCTCGCGTAGTACCCACCGCCGTCGTGGTCGATGGCCCCGATCAGCACGTCGTCGAACCCGTCCCCGTCCACGTCCCCGGCCGGGCCCACGGCCCAGCCCGCGTTGTCCTCGGCGCCTTCGCCCGTCAGCGAGGCGAGGGCGTCCGAGGCCGGCACCTCGCCCGCAACATGGCCGGAGAACAGGAAGGCCATGCCAGCATCCGCGCCGCTCACGTCCGAGTACGGCGCACCCACGACCAGGTCGGTGACGCCGTCGCCGTCCATGTCCCCGGCCGGCGCGACGGAAAATCCGAAACGATCGTCCTCCGAGACCGCGACCATCCGGTCGGCGATGTCCTCGATGGATGGGTCGCCGAATACCGGCCCGTGCACGAGATACGCGCGGCCGTAGCCGTCGGCCTGATGCCCGACCCTGGGTTCGCCAGCGATGAATTCGTCCATGCCATCGCCGTCCACATCGGGCACGAAGGCCAGCGACTCGGCCAGGTTGCCGTTGTAGTGGTTTCCCTGGACCGTGACGTGGGCCTCGGTCACCGACGTCTCGCCGGAGAGCGGCCCATGGAACACATACACCGCGCCGGCGTGAAAATCCGCCAGGTCATCCCTGTAGGCGCCGATCAACAGATCGGCGTACCCGTCGCCATCGAGATCCCCGTTCGCCGCGACGGAGTGGCCCGTGCAGGAATCGTCGGTGTCGCCGAGGATCTGGAAGGGCGCCTCCTCGAGAAGCACCTCGCCGGCCGGAGGCCCGGGCTGCACGAACGTGAGGCCGCGCCCCTCCTCCCGGTACTTGGTGGTGACCACCACGTCCAGCACACCATCGCCGTCGAGATCCCCCGTGGACAGGGCGTGGGGCACGTTGTCGGACATGGTGATCTCCAGGTCCGACGAGGTGATCTCACCGATCAGCCGCGCGTCCGCACCGAACAGGTCGACGTCGCCGGAGATGCCGCACGCCGGCGACGGCCCCCCGTCGCAGTCGTTGTCGATGCCGTCCCCGCAGATCTCCACCGCCTCCGGGTGGATCGTAGCATCGCCGTCGTCACAGTCGGTCATGTCGCCGGTGTACCCATCGGGCAGCTCGCACGACTTCAGACTCACCTCCGCGACCCCGAACCCGTCCCCATCCGCGTCCCGGTACCAGGTGGCCGCATCGAACGAGTCGTCCTCGTCCACGTCACCGTCGCAGTCGTTGTCCAGACCGTCACAGTGCTCGAACGCGTTGGCGTGGACCTCTGGATCGCTGTCGTCGCAGTCCCGACCGTCACACGGGAAGAAACCGTCCTGGTCGTGGTCCCGTTCGTCGTCGGGCACCAGCCCGTCGCAGTCGTTGTCCAGCCCATCGCACGCCTCGGCCCCCCCCGGGTACGTGTCGGGATTGGCGTCGTCACAGTCACCGGCCTGCACGGACCAGCCATCGCCGTCGTGGTCATGATCGGGTAGGGGATCGGGCTCGTGTGCCGGCGTGCCCCCACACGAGGTGGTTGCAACGACAACGATGACCTGGAGCCCCCAGAGCAGGATGTAGCGTCCCGACACGGTACCCCCTGGATCGCATGATACCACGGCGCGAGGGTGCCAAGAGGGCAGACTACTCGGGCTCCATCGCCTCGACCACCCGCTCCATCCGCCGCAACACGCGCCCTGCCTTGCCGGCCAGGTCGCTACGCTCCGCCGCGGACAGCTGCTCCCAGGACCCTCCGGGCCGCAGCTCCCTGGCGAGCTCGCGGGAGTACTTCTCCAGCTGCCGCAACGCAGCCGCCGGCGGTGACAGCGGCCTGCGGCCCAGCCGTGGCGAGTCCACACCGAGCGCGTAGGCGATGTCCCGGGGCAGCTGCTCCACCTGCAGCATCACGTTCACCGCGATGCCGAGCATGCCGTAGGACATGGCCAGGGCGGTGTGGCCGTAGAGCTTCTTGAACGAGGTGTACCCCTGGCGCCTGGACCGGAACGCCTCCTCGTCACCGTCGAAGAGCGTGTCGAGCACGTACCGGCCGATCGCGATCATCGTCTCCAGACCGCGCACGATGTAGATACGGTTGAGGTCGGCCACGGCCCGGTCGATGTCGACCTCGGCAAGGGCGGGTGGCCGGGGGCGGTCGACGTCATCGTGGCCGGGGTGTACACGGGGGCGAGGGCGGCGATCTCCGGGCATGGGGTGGGTCCTCGCGCCGAGCCTGGCACGGAGCCGAGGTGAGGGCGGCTACCCCGCGTCGTCCTCGCCAGTGGCGACGTACAGCGTCGGTACCCAGCTCAGGTAGCCCAGCCCGCCCCCCATGTCCATGGACGCCTGCCAGACCACCTCGCCCGCGGGCGTGACCTCCGTGACCTGCCCGGCCGTGGACCAGGTGACCAGGGTGTTGCCCGATGGCAGGCGGGTGACGTCGCCCAGGGCGTAGATCTCCAGCGGCGGCTCGGGCTGGTAGGCCCAGCTCAGCTCCATGGTGCCCGCGCCGTGGTCCATGACGTACTCCGCCGCGCGTGTCACGGCCGCGCCGGTCGGCCCGTTGTCGAACATCAGCACCCCGTGGGGCAGCTCGCCGCTGGACAGCACCTCGAACTGGTGCTGGCTCGAGTAGGCGTCGGTCTGGTCGCCGAGGAGCAGCGCCCAGTCCGATTCGGCCGAACCGATGCGCCACAGCGTCTCACCTGTCGCGCGGTCGACGTGGAACAGGGTCGCGAAGTCGCGCGAACCCACGGTGTAGGTGTCCGTGTCCGCGTGGTAGTCCAGGGCGTTGAAGTGGCCGTAGCGCTGACCATCGGCCTGGGCCAGTTCCGGATCGAACGGCACGTGATCCCACACCGACCACACCGTGGTCTCGGTGCCGTCCGGCGCGATCTCCACCACCTTGTCCCCGTCGACCACCTCCCCCTCGATCTCCAGGGGGTCGTACATCAGCACGGTCAGCGTGCCGTCGGGCAGCTCCACGAAGTCGTGGTGGGCGCCGGGCACGGGGATCACCTCGACCTCGGTCCCGTCGAGGCTCACCCGGACGAGCAGGCGGAACTCGCTGCTGTTGCCGGCGTCGAACCACGACATCCACCACAGGCACACCACCGACCGGCGGTCGTGGGACAGGTAGGCGCGCGTGAAGCGGCCATCGTCCGGCATGACGTCCCCCCCGTCGAACCACCACACGAACTGGCCCTCGGGATCGAAGATCACCGGGTGGCCCGGGATCTGGGCGGAGACGAAGAACCCGCCGATCGAGGGGCCGGAGCCCGCGGTCTCGACGTTGAACTCGATCAGGTCGGTGGGCGCCGGCCCGGTGGTGTAGCTGATGTCCTCGCTGGTGTAGGGCTCGATGCCGTCGTCCTCCACGACCCGCAGGTGCGCTTCGGTCGAGGGGTGGATCCCCACCAGCACGGCCTCGAACGTGCCGTCGTCGGCCAGGTGGACCGGGGCCTGGTAGGCGTAGCTGGTGTCCGGGCCGAACTCGACGAGGGCCTGAGCCGGGTCGTCGAGGCCCGAGATCCAGCGCACGGTGGCCACCGTGGGGATCACCTCGCTGAGCTCGACCTCGATCTCGTACCCTGTGGTCACGTCGTCGTCGTCGTCGTCAGTGACCTCCGGATCGCAGGCCAGCGGGATCACCGCCAGGCCGAGCAGGGCCAGGAGGAGGGGCTGGTGAGCGGGGCTCATGGATCGCTCCTGCAGTGGCCGGCACACGGGCTGCCGCGCTCTGTGGTCCTACTGCGGGATGGTTGGGCGTCGTCCGCGGAAACGCAAGTGGTTCGGTGTGCCCGGGGGCAGGGGGCTAGTGAGACCTGCGGTCGACCGCTGACCGGCGACGGACCACCAGCCCGAACCCGGTGATGCCCAGCAGCAACGCGCCCAGCCCAGCGGCCGGTTCGACGCTACCGGCGGCCGTGCAGTTGCACCCCCCGGTCACCTCGCCGTCGTCGTCGTCGCCCTCGGGGTAGCAGTCGCCGTCGAACCCGTCGCAGTCCTGGTCGATGCCGTCCTCGCAGGTCTCGTCCGCGCCCGGGTAGATCTCCCCGTCGGTGTCTTCACAGTCCCCGTCGCAGGTGCTGAACCCGTCGCCGTCCGCGTCGTCGAGGTTCAGCGCCGGGTCGGTGTCGTCGCAGTCGCCGTCGCAGGTCGTGTGCCCGTCGCCGTCGAGGTCGTCGAGGTTCAGGGTCGCGTCCGTGTCGTCGCAGTCCCCGTCGCACGAGCTGAGCCCGTCGCCGTCCGCGTCCTCCGGGGTCAGGGCCGGGTTGCTGTCGTCGCAGTCGTTCCCGCACAGGGTGAACCCGTCCCCGTCCTGGTCGCCGTCGAACACCACGCTGACGGTGTCGTACAGCAGCTCCTGGCCGTCCGCGTTCAGCCCGGCGGCCTGGATCTCCCAGGTGCCCACCCCCGGCGTGCCGATATCGGGCGACTCCCACACTCCACCGCTCACCGGGATCCCGGTTGTCGCGAGCACGCCGCCGATCTCGATGTCCACGGTCGCCACCTCAGACGCGTTGCCCGACACCACGAACGTGCTCTCCGCGAGGCACTCGCCGCTCCCGGGCTGCTCGATGTCCAGCTGGGCGCCGAACCCGTCGATCACGCGCACCCGGCTGTCGGGCCCGGACACCGCGATCTCGTCGAACCCGTCGCCGTCGAGGTCGGCCACGCGTACCTGCTTGACCGGCGTGCCGGTGTAGAAGCTCCAGCCCACCTCGGGCACCTGGCCCTCGGCCGGATCCACGGTCAGCGCGTACAGCCAGCCGTCGTCGCCGCCCACCAGCAGCTCGTCGAACCCGTCACCGTCCGCGTCGTACGCGGCCGCAGCGGTCAGCGAGGCCACCAGGTCGTCGGAGGCGGGCAGCTGCACCCCGCCGGCCAGGTACATGGGGTAGCCCGGCGCCAGCAGCCCGGTGTCGCCGTCGAACAGCTCCACCGAGCCGGATCCGCTGAGGTAGGCCACGTCGAACCCGTGCTCGCCGTCCATGCGCACCAGCGCGATGTTCTCGGTGGTGGAGTTGTTCTTCTGGCCCAGCAGGTCGGTCATGTCCCCCCAGAAGTCCTCCAGGGTGGGCTGGATCTCGATGGCCATGGTCATGGAGCCCGCGGTCGAGCCCTTCATCATCACCAGCTCGATGCCGCCGTTGCCGTCCAGGTCGGCGAACGCGCCCTCCCACTGGGTGCGGGTGGTGGCCCACGTGGACGTGGGCTCGGTGGTGCCGCCGGGCAGCAGGTAGATGTTGCGCGTGTCCGACAGCAGCAGGTCGTCCTTGCCGTCGGGCACGCCCGCGCCGGTCTCGTCCACCAGGTCGGCCACGTAGATCGGCATGTTGAGGTTGAAGCTCTTGTTGCTGGCGAAGAACGTCTCGACCCAGAACTCCTCCAGGGCGCCGGTCTGACCGTCCAGCACCAGGATCGCCTGCTCGTAGGTGGACGGCTTGTGGCAGCCCAGCACCACCTCGAGCCAGCCGTCCCCGTCGAGGTCGGCCGGCCGGCCCAGCTGGTGGGAGTAACTGGTGTAGCCGCTCAGCTCCTCGTGGTCCGCGCCGAGGAAGGTCCACAGCACACCGAACGGTGTGCCGTCCCCGTCCGGGTCCAGGGGATCGAAGGAGATGGCCTCCAGCCGGATGGCGCCGTCCGGGCTCTCCTCGGGCTTGGCGAAGGCCACGATCTCCGGGTAGATGTCGCCTGTCAGGTCCTCGGCGAACAGCACCCGCGGCTCGGTGCGGATATCCGCGTCGGCCATGGACCCGGGGGAGGGATCGCTCCAGAAGACCGCGCCCTGGGCCACCAGCGCGGCGCGGGCTTGGGCGTGGTCCAGCTGCACGGCCAGCACATCGGCCGTGACCTGACCGCGGGGTACCAGGTCCGTGGCCGCGTCCATCAGGTCCGCGCCCAGCAGCCGGGTGGTGGTGTCGCCCACCAGCAGCAGGTGGGAGCCGTCCTCGGCCAGGGCGGCCACGTACTCCTCCTCGGTGGGCAGCACGGTGGCCACGATCGAGGTGCCGCCGTGCACGACCTCGAGCAGATCGAGGTGGTAGCCGTCCCAGGCCAGCAGCTCGGGTGCGCCGTCCGCGCCCAGGTCCATCAGACCCAGGATCGGCGAGGGGAAGCTCGCGCCGTCCAGCTCCTGGATGTCCGGCCACAGGGTGTGGCTGAGGTCGGACCACATCTCCACGACCTCGCAGTCGGGATCGCAGTCCAGGGCCACGCCGGAGATGCCGTTGAGGTAGGCCCAGCCGCTGGTCGGCGAGGTGATGATCTCGTTGATCCCGTCGGCATCCAGGTCGGCCGTGCCCCAGGCGATCGCGTCCACGATCGACGCGACCAGCTCGCCGGTGAGCAGGTCGTACACGCCCACCGCAAACCCGTCGGCGTGGTCGATGCCGTCGTCCGCGGGCGTGCCCCAGGCGTCCACCTCGTCCAGGGTGTTGTCGTAGAAGGTCAGGTAGATGTCCAGGTCACCGTCGCCGTCCAGGTCCTCGGGCTCGCCGTCGGGGAGGACGAGGCCGGTGGCCGGCTCGGGCCAGCCGTAGTCGTAGGCCCACAGGTACAGGTCGTCGGTCACGGGCGCGCCCGTGGCCATGCCGTCGGCCGTGTCGAACAGGGATATCTGCACGCCGTACTGGGAGCTCTTCTGGATCTCCAGCACCTCCTCGGCCGGATCGCCGTCCACGTCCACGGCGTGGATCACACCCCGGGACTCGGACGGGTGCACGTCCTCGAAGTAGCCGCGGTCGCACAGGCACAGGGTCTCCGACGCGGTGCAGACCGCATCCGCGTCCGCCGGCTCGCAGGTCTCCAGCAGGGACAGGTCCGCCCCCTGCTGGACCAGCACCGCGCCCAGGCCCGTGCCGAGCAGGTCGCCGCCCACGGACGGGGTCAGGTGCACCAGCTCGGCGGGCAGGGGCAGCTCGATCACCTCCGCGCCGTTGAAGCCCAGCGCGAAGCTGACCGCGTAGGCGTTCTCGTTTCCGTAGATGTCCTCGGTGAAGAACAGCTCGGCGATGCCGTCGCCGTCGATGTCCCCGACCGTGATCTCCTGCTGGTCCACGCCGGACCGCTCGGTGAGCGGGCCGTACTCCCACAGCAGCCCGCCGGTGGTCACGTCCATCACGAACACGCCCCCGGGCAGGCCGTCATCCACCACCACCAGGTCGGTGGCCACGCCGTCGCCGTCGATGTCGAACACGCCGCGCATGTCCGGGCTGACACGCAGGGTGGTCTCCCACAGCTGGCCCGAGCCGTCGCCGTCGAAGGCGGTGACGCGGCCGCCCAGCACGGTCAGCAGGTCGGAGACCCCGTCACCGTTGACGTCCTCCAGCAGGGTCAGGCCCAGGCCCAGCTCGTCCAGGGACACGTCGAACAGCTGGCCCGGGAACCCGTCCAGGTCCGCGGCCAGCGTGCCCTCCCCGTCGGAGTGGGCCGTGCCGCCGATGTCGTGCTGGGTGTAGCGCCAGTCGTCGGCGAGCGCGGGCGTGGCCGTGACGGTCAGCGCGAACAGCAGGCCGAGGTGGATGGGATCGGGCAGTCGTGTCAATCGGGTGATCACGCTCATGGCTCCATTTCCTGGCCCCCGTCCCCCCGGCGACACCACGCCCCCTACAGCGCAGCGCTCCTGGTTCTACTAACCAGAGTAAGAGCCGTTGGGGAGACCGACCAGTGCAAAAACCCGAAAATCCCGACATCAAGGGGCCACGAATGCCCGGCACACGCGGGCTACAATGGCTCCCGAATGGGGGCACTCCACGATGTCTCGAAGGCTCGGCTCCACCCACCAAGGGCGTCTGTTCCTCGCGATGACCACCCTGACCATCACCCTCGCCGGCGCCAGCTACGCGGCGGCGCAGGCCGCGTGCGGCCAACCCGGGGTCGCGGCCGTGGTCGAGGGCCACGCCATTCTGCAGGATCAGGTGGACGAACGGATGGTCATGACCGACCGGCTCGCGCCCGTGCCGCTGACCGGCGAGCAGCGCGCCAGCGCCATCGAGGGCGTCGTGCAGCAGCTCGCGCTGGAGCACCTGCTCGACCGCGAGGCGGTTCGCCTGGGGCTGTCCGTGACCGACGAGGAGCTGGCAGCCAACCTCGCCATGCGGCCCTTGTTCTGGGACGATGCGGGCAATTTCTCCCAGCAGGTCTACGAGCGGGAGCTCGCCCGGGTCCTGGGCACGACCCCCGAGGCGTTCGAGGCCCGCATCCGCAGGGAGATGGCCCACGCAAAGGTGTCAGACCACGCGCGAGACGCGGTCACGGACGCAGAGGTCGACGCATGGATCGCCTCGTACGAGGACGTCGACCTCGGGAGCCTCAGCTTGCTCGGTCGCGATCTGCACATCGAGATCATCGTGATGGAGACCCTGGTCGAGCGGCTGATGAGCCCGGCTTCGGTCGAGTTGTGCGGCGGAGGGGCAGGTCCGGAGATGTCGGGTCCGTCGCCCCCCGACGCTCCGCGTCGGTAGGCTCCTTGACCCGACCTACGGACCGAAGCTGACCTGGAACAGCTCCCGGATCGCCCGCTTGCCGTCCTCGCCGAGGTGACGGGTGCCTGTCCCGCAGAACCGCTGCGAGCTCACCTGCGGCGCCTCGTCGAGGCGTGCCCACGCCTCGCCGTCCCAGCCGAACCAGCGACTCTGCACCTGGTCGAACACGAACACCGGCCGCTCCCACATGCGGGCCAGCTCCACGGCCCAGCCCGTGCCCCCCTTGACCGTGCCGTCGTCCAGGATGGCGCCCACGGCGAACACCTCGTCCGATTCGGCCACCTGGTGCCAGATGGTCTGCAGCACCTTCTGGAATTCGGGCCGGTCGGGGTAGCTGCGGCCCATGCGATCGGACAGCCAGCTGCGGCTGACGTCGCCCCGGAGCAGCTCGGCCTCGGGCAGCACCACCAGGCCACGCTTGCGCGCGAGCTCGTGGCCGGCGAAGGAGAAGGTCATCTCGTCGAGGCCGTGCTCCTCGGCGCAGACGCCGAAGGTGGCCTCTGCGCCCTCGGCGCCGCCGGAGATCAGGGTGCAGGTGCCGCTCACGCGTGGCCGGCGGGCCGGGCGACGACGGGACCGACGCGGCGCGCGGAAGTCCAGCAGGGCCTCGGGATCCGATGCGCCACGCTCCCGCCGATCCTGCAGCACGCGCATGTACACCTTGTCGTCCCGGGGCTCGAGGTACACGGCCAGATCGATCAGGTCGGCCACGTCCGCGCACGCGGGCGGCAGCGCGCTGGGATGATCCCCGGTCTGGCTGCGCAGCGTGGTGGCGGTCATCCACACGGACGCCTCCGCGGCCTCGGCCGCGCGGCGCAGGGCCACGAGCTCGTCCTCGATCCCGTCACGCTCCCACGCGTACCCGTCGAACAGCACGACGCGGGGCTGCAGCCCCATGCCCTCGTCGGCGAGCTGCAGCGACGACGTCATCCGCTCCAGCGGGTCCCCGCTGTCGGGGAACGCCACGATCAGGCGGCGACGCGCGAGCTCCGCGTGCCGCTGGGCTCGCGACAGGGGATCGATGCGGCCCAGGCGGCGGTCCAGGCGCACCCCGTAGCTGGCCTCCACGCCGGCCAGCTCCTGGCCCAGGGCCAGGTGCAGCAGGTGGTTGCCCCGCTGCAGGTGGCCCAGACCCAGGTGCACCAGGCAGGCGCTCTTGCCCACCCCGGCCCGGGCCATCACCACCCCGATCATGCCGGGCTCGAGCGCGGTCTCGGCGTCGCCAGCCAGCAACGACAGCGGTCCAGGTGACGGCGACATGGTCAATCCCTCCTCGTGCGGCGACCGGCGTACTCGGCGATCAGCGCCTCGGACACGGACGCGGGCACCGGCAGGTAACGGGCGAACTCCATCGTGAATTCGGCCTTGCCCTGGGTCGCCGACCGCAGGGCCATGGAGTAGCCGAACATCTCGGCCAGCGGCACCTCGGCCTCGATGCGCGTGGTGGTCTCGCCCTGCTGGGTGCCCACCACGGTGCCGCGGCGCTGCATCAGCGACGACAGCACCGCGCCGGCAAACTCGGTCGGGCCCTCCACGCCCACCCGCATCACGGGCTCCAGGATCTGCGGGGAGGCCTTGGGCGCGGTCTCGCGCCAGGCCCCACGCGCGGCCGTGGCGAAAGCCATCTCCGAGCTGTCCTGGCTGTGGGCCTTGCCGTCGTCCAGCACCACGTGCACGCCGGTTACCGGGAAGCCGATCAGGGGGCCCTTGTCCAGCATGCCGCGGAAGGCCTTGTCCACGGCCGGGATGAACTGCCGCGGCACGGAACCGCCGCGGACCTGGTCGACGAACTCGTACTCGCCCTCGTCCAGCGGTTCGATCCAGCCGATGATGCGCGCATACTGCCCCTGACCGCCGGTCTGCTTGCGGTGGGTGTAGTCGAAATCCACCCGCCGGGTGAGGGCCTCGCGGTAGGCGACCTGCGGCGCCGAGGTGGTGACCTCGGCCTTGTACTCCCGGCGGATCCGCTCGATGTAGACCTCCAGGTGCAGCTCGCCCATGCCCGAGATCAGGGTCTCGCCCGACTCGGGATCCACGCGCACCTGGAAGGTCGGATCCTCCTTGGCGAACCGGCCCAGCGCCCGGGACAGGCCGGTCTCGCTGTTGCGATCCGCCGGGGCCACGGACAGGGACACCACCGGGTCGGGCACGTGCATCGGGGTCATGGTCACGCGCAGGTCGCCGTCGGTGAACGTGTCGCCGCTGCGGCAGTCGATGCCGAACAGGGCCACGATGTCGCCCGCGCTCGCGTGCGTGATCTGCTCCATCTCGTCGGCGTGCATGCGCACGAGCCGGCCCACGCGGTGCTTCTGACCGGTGCGCACGTTGACGATGGTGTCGTCCCGCTGCAGCCGGCCCTGGTACACGCGCACGTACGTCAGCTGGCCGTAGCGGCCGTCCTCGAGCTTGAACGCCAGGGCCACGGGGGCCTCGTCGTCCGACGCCAGCAGGGGCACGGTGCCGCCGTCGAGGTGGTCGGCGGTGTACGGCAGCTCCGCGGGCGAGGGCAGGTACTGCACGACCGCGTCGAGCAGGGGCTGCACGCCCTTGTTCTTGTAGGCCGAGCCCAGCAGCACCGGCGTGATCTGGTGGGCCAGCGTGGCCTCGCGGATGGCCGCCTGCAGCTGGTGGGTCTGCAGCGTCTCCTCCAGGATCGCCTCGGTCAGCTCGTCGGAGAACATCGACACCGCGTCGAGCAGCTGCTCGTGGGCGGCCTCGGCCTCGGCGGCCCGTTCGTCCGGGATCGGTGCGGCGACCACGTCCTGGCCGGCCGGGCCCTCGAAGGTCAGCATGCGCATCTCGACCAGGTCGATCACGCCGCGGTGATCCTCACCGAGGCCGATGGGCAGCTGCAGCAGCACCGGGTTGAGGCCCAGGCGGTCGCGCAGCTGGTCGCGCACGCCCAGGGGGTCGGCGCCGATGCGGTCGCACTTGTTGATGAACGCCACCCGGGGCACGCCGTAGCGCTGCATCTGGCGGTCCACGGTGTAGGACTGGCTCTGCACGCCGCCCACGGCGCACAGCACCAGCACGGCGCCGTCGAGCACGCGCAGGGCCCGCTCCACCTCCACGGTGAAGTCCACGTGGCCCGGGGTGTCGATGATGTTGATGCGGTGGTCCAGCCACTGGCAATGGGTGGCGGCCGACGCGATGGTGATGCCGCGCTCCCGCTCCAGATCCATGGAGTCCATGGTCGCGCCCACGCCGTCGGAGCCCTTGACCTCGTGGATCGCGCGGATCCGACGCGCGTAGAACAGGACACGCTCCGTCAGCGTGGTCTTGCCGCTGTCGATGTGGGCGGAGATGCCGATGTTCCGCAGCCTCGTGGTGCCGTTGCGCACGGGTCCGGTCCCTTCGTTGGGGGCGCGTGTTCCTACGCCCTGGGTGGGCGTGGGTCAAGCACGATCGGCGTTTCGGGGGGTTTTCAGCCCGACATCGCGAACGACAGCGTCTTCAGGAACAGCGGCGGGTCCTCGTTCATCAGGACGTCCGCGATGGGCTGGCGGATCCGCCGCTTCATCTCCGCGTAGGTGGCGTGCTTCTTGTGGGCCAGCTTGGAGGCGAACAGGATCGACTCGGTGAGCAGGTCGTCCTCCTCGAACACCGCGTCCACGAGCCCGAACTCCATGGCCCGGGGCCCTGGGATGCGCTCGCCCGTGTAGTACATGTGGTGGAAGCCCTGGGGCGTCATCACGGCCTGGCAGATGCCGAGCATGCCCGGCAGCAGCGGGATGTCGATGTCCACCTCGGGCATGCAGCACCAGCCCCGATCCGCGCGCATGAAGCGGAAGTCCATGTGCGCGGCCATGAACAGGCCCGCGGCGAACGTGTGGCCGTTGAGCGCGGCCACCACCGGCTTGGGGTACAGGCACCAGCGGTGGAACATGGCGTTGACCTGGGCCATGTAGCCGGTGACCGCCTCGAGGTCGGTAGCGTGGGCCGTGACCCACGCCAGGTCCAGGCCGTTGCTGAAGAACTTGGGATCGCCGCCGGTGACCACGAGCGCGCCCACCATGTCGTCGGCCTCGACCTCGTCGAGCAGCTCCATCATCTCGGCGAGGAGGTCGGGGTGGAAGCGGTTCTCGCCGTGGTCCATGGTCAGCACGCCGACCGCTCCCTCGGTCGTCAGGTTCAGGTAGCTCATGAGCTCTCTCCTTGGGCAAAGCGCGGCAGCGATGCCGAGCGGTGGACTTCGAAGATCAGGGTGGTCTGGATGTGCCCCACCTCGCGGCGGGTGGTGAACTGGTCCATCACCAGCTCGTGCAGGTGGTCGGCGCTGGGCACGGCCACGTGCACCAGGAAGTCGTCGGCCCCGGCGAGGTGGTAGACCGCCACCACCTCGGGTAGGGCCAGCACGTGGGCCTCGAAGGTCTCGAAGGTCTCGCGGGAGTGCACCTGCAGCCGCACCGCGATCACGGCCTGCAGGCCGATGCCGAGGGCAGTGGAGTCAACGGCCGCGTGGAACCCGCGCAGGGTGCCGTCGACCACGAGCTTGCGCACCCGCTCCAGGCAGCTCGACGGCGCCAGGCCCACGCGCGCGGCCAGCTCCTTGTTGGTCAGCCGAGCATCATTCTGCAGCGCATCGAGGATGGCGAAGTCGATTCGGTCGAGGGGCTTCTTCCGGTCCATCTTCCGCAGTCTATTCGGTGGTTTATCGAACCTTCGGGATTATCTTTTAACACACAGGTCAACCTTCGAACAAAAGGCCGCAGAATGGTGGCGATTCCGACGATATCGCCGATCGAGCATCGGCCGCCCGAGACCTCGGCAGAGCGGTTCCTGATCACCCTGGGCACGGCCCTGCACCGGGAGGGGATCCCGGCGCATCGGCTGGAGGCCGCGCTGACCGAGATCGGTGAGCTGCTGGGAGTGCGCGGCCAGTACCTGTCCACGCCCACCTCCCTGTCCGCGGCATTCGGCGAGGTGGGCCACCAGCGCACGGCCATGGTGCGCGTGGACCCGGGCGACCTGCACCTGGAGAAACTGGTGGCCCTGGACGAGGTGACCCGCCAGACCCTGGGCGGCGAGCTGGACGTGGACCAGGGCGTCGCGCGGATCGAGCAGATCGTGGGCGCGCCCGAGCGCTACGGCCCGATGATGACCACCGCGGCATTCGCGGCCGTGTCCGGCGCAGCCGCGCTGCTGTTCGGCGGCGGCGCGGCCGAGATTGCGGCGGCCATGGGCGTGGGCCTGGAGGTGGGGCTGCTGCTGCTGCTGGCCAGCCGCGCCGCCACGGTCGGACGGATCCTGTACCCCCTGGCCGCGGCCGTGGCCGCGGCGTGGGCCACGATCCTGGCGTGGTGGGTGGGACCGCTGGACGGCCACGTGGTGACCCTGGCGTCGCTGATCGTGCTGGTGCCCGGGCTGACCCTGACCGTGGCCATGAACGAGCTGTCCACCGGCCACCTGGTGTCGGGCACGGCCCGGCTGACCGGCGCGCTGGTGGTGTTCCTGCAGCTGGGCCTGGGCGTGGTGCTGGGCAGCCACGTGGCCACGCTGTTGCCGCCGACGCCACCGCCCGCGCCCGTGGACCTGCCCGCGTGGCTGCTGTGGCCATCGACGCTGGTGGCCGCGCTGAGCCTGACCGTGCTGTTCCGCGCGCGGCCCCGGGACATGGCCGTGATCGTGGCCTCGTGCGCGCTGGCCATGCTCGGCTCCCAGGTGGGCGCGGCCCTGGTGCAGCCCCCGGGCTCGGCATTCGTCGGCGCGCTGGCCGTGGGCACGTTCGGCAACCTGTACGCCCGTGCCACCGGCCGCCCCTCCCTGGTTCCGATCGTGCCGGGCCTGCTGCTGCTGGTGCCCGGGTCCGTGGGCTTCGCCGCCCTGTCGGCCATGCTGCAGGCCGACGTGCTCAGCGGCGTACAGACCGCCTTCACCGCCGGCTTCTCCGCCGTCGCCCTGGCCGCCGGTCTGCTGCTGGCGCACGCGGTGTTCGGGGCGCGGCGGGGGTTCTGATCCCACCGTCCGGATATCGAACGCATGCGTTCGATATCCGGACGGTACGTGACACCCACACGGCTCACATGCTCTCCGTTGCTCGTTCCCAGCCCTGGCACGACCCTTGCTCCCCTTTCGGTCCGCGAGCGAAATCCACACATCTGCATTGCCTAGCATACGAAAGGATGACAACGTATGCACGAGGAGTCACATCATGCGAACCACCCTCAACCTCGACGACGACGCGCTGGCCGCGGCCATGCAGTACGCGGAGGGCCGCACACGGACCGAGGTGATCAACGAGGCGCTGCGCCTGTACGCGCGCAAGCGCAAGCTCCGGGAGCTGCTCGACCTGCGTGGCAAGGTGGCCTGGGAGGGCGACATGGACGCGCTGCGGGGGCGCCGGTGAGGGTCCTGGTCGACACGTCGATGTGGGCCGACTTCTTCAACGGCCACGAAACCGAGGAGACCGCGGCGCTGGCCGAGTACATCGCTTCGGACGTGGACATCGCCACCTGCGGGCTGGTGGTGGCGGAGTTCTTCCAGGGCCTGACCAGCGCCCGCTCCGTGGCGTCGCTGCGATCCCACTTCGACGCGATGCTGTACTTCGCGCCCCGTGAGCCCGCGACCTACCACGCGGCAGCGGAGCTGTACCGCGGACTGCGCCGCCGCGGGATCACCGTCCGCTCCACCGTGGACAGCATCATCGCCCGACTGGCCGAGGAGAACGACGCTGCGCTCCTGTCTCGAGATGCCGACATCCAGCGCATCCTCGATTCGGATCTGTGCGAGGTCAGGCCAGCGCCGAGGATCGGCTGACGGGCACGATTGCGCCGCGGCCACATCCGTGCTGTCCTGCGCCCAGGAGCCACCCCATGTCCCGGACCCCCGATGATCGCCCGCCAGACACCGCGCTCCCCGAATTCCACGCCGGCGAGGAGGGCGCATTCCGCGTACGCGGTCGGGTGGTCAGCGCACGCGGTGTGCCGCTGCGGGGGATCCGCGTGGTGATCGTGGACCGGGACCTGCTGATGGACGACCGCATCGCCGAGGGCTGGGTCGGGCCCGGGGGCCTGTTCCACTGCTCGTTCACCCGCGGCGAGTTCAACCGCCACCTGTTCGAGGCCGAGGCGTCGCCCGACCTGGACCTGTACTTCTATGGCCGCGCCGGGGCGGACGAACCGGTGAGGCCGCTGCAGCGGATCTCCCTGCGCACCCGCATCGAACCGGGCGACACCGACCTGGGCGACCTGGTGCTGGACGCGGTCGGCGAGGAACTGCGGTTTGCCGACGAGCTGCCCGTGAAGCCGGGACGGCGCGGGCGAGCGACGATCGAGCTGACGCCGGGCCTGCTCGAGGCGCTGCTGCGGGAGGTGGCCCCGCTGGTGCAGGCCGAGTCCGGCTACGCCATCGACCTCGACGCAGTGCGCATCGACGTGCTCGCCGGCAACATCGAGCAGGCCCTGGAAGGATCGGGCACGGGCGCGCTCGCCGAGTGGGCCGGGCTGCCCGGCTGGTTCCGGGTCGCCATCGGCGCGTTCCTGACCCGGCTGGTGGCGGCCATGTACTGCCCCCTGTCGGCCACCATCTACGTCAACGAGCCCATGACGCGCACGGTCAACCTCGACGCGCTGAAGCTGATCCTGGCCCACGAGCTGGTGCACCACGGTCAGTTCACACACCGGCCGGAGCTGCGCGAACAGCTCGACGACGAGATCGCGCGGCTACAGCAGGCGCTCGAGGACGACGCGCCAGCCGAGGTGCTGGCCGAGGCAGTGCAGCGGCTGACGAAGGGCTTCAAGCAGGAGATCGAGGGTGAGGCCGAGTACGTACGCATGGCGCTGTGGAAGCGCCACTACCCCTGCGCCACCTACCACCCGCCCACGTACTCGGTGCTGCACAAGGCGTTCATGGCGTGGGCCATGGGCTCGGTGCCCGGCATGGACCAGGCGCTGCAGGAGCAGTACACCGAGGGCCTGAAGAAGTACCGCGAACGCATGGAGCGGGAGCGCTGACCGGGAACAAGCCCGGCCGGCCGCGTGTCGGCAACCCACCATGACCCCAACGCGCCCCTCGCTCCTGCTGCGCACCGCCCTGCTCCCGCTGTCGGCCGTGGCGGCCGCGGCCCTGGCCGTGCCCGGCCTCGGCGCGCCGCCCATGGAGTCATCGTCCGAGCTTCACGTGGGGCTGACCGAGTTCAGCTGCGACGCGTGGGGCGGGGACGGGGATCACACGCCCCTGGTGCTTACCCTGTTGGTCGGCCTGACCGTGCACAATCCTTCGGACCGGCCGGTGTGGGTCGAGTCGGTGCGCTGGCAGCTGCCGCCGGCCGCGGGCGACCTGGCCGGTTCCTGGTCGGGCGACCCGATCCAGGTGCTGCCCGGCGAGACCGTGGCCATCCACGACGACCGCTGGATCGCGCCCGAGGTCGCGCGATCTCTGGAGCAGGGTGTGGACTCGAGGGACCAGCGCGCCCCCGAGCGGATCAGCGGCGAGGTGGTGTTCGACGATGGGGCACGAACGCAGTTCACGCCCTACACGGTGAACGGACGGTGGATCGGCTGCTTCGAGCCTCGCGGCCCTTCTGCGGGCGCTCTCGACTTCGAGTGAGGATTGGCTAGAGGCGGAACTCCGTGTGCACGCCAATCAGGTGCTGGGGATCGCCGTCCACGGGGATGGCGCCCTGGTAGGCCAGGGCCACGTGGAAGGTCTTGTGGGCGCGTACGCCGAACACGCCGAGGATGCGCCAGAGCTCGTCGTCGGCCACATCCATGTCCGGGTCGAAGTGGTCGCCGCGGCCGATGGCGAACAGGTGGGCCGGCAGCTCGACGCGGGCGCCGAAGCTCATGCCCACGCTGTGGGGGATCTCGTCGGCCGGGTCGCCGTGCTGGCCCATCTTGAACTGGTACCACAGGGCCACCTTCTCGCCCTCGGCCTTGTGGCAGTCCGGGTCGAGGATCTCGTCGGCGATCCGCCAGGTCACGGCCGCGCCGAAGCGGCGGTCGGTCTCGATACCGTGCTCGAGCGGGAACTCGGCGTGGCCGTACAGGCTCAGCTGCAGGCCGCGCACCACCGGGGAGCTGGGCGCGGGCCGGATCGACACGCGGCCGATCACGTCCTTGAACCCGACCTCCTCGATGCCGTGGTAGCCCTCACCGTTGTACAGGCCCGCGTGGTAGACGAGCACGTCGCCCACGTGACCGATGAAGGCGAAACCCAGATCCGCGGACGGGTAGTGGAACTCCTGCTCCCACATCACCTTGCGCATGAAGCGGGTGTCCTCGATGTGCTCGATCCAGTCGATCCACGGGGTGTGCACCACGCCGATTCGCAGGTTGGAGTCGATGGGCAGGATCCCCAGGTTCACGTACGCGTACTTCAGCCGCGCCACGAACGACCCGCGCAGCTTGGAGTCGTCGATGGACACGCCGTCGTCGACCACGGAGTAGTCGCCGGACGCGCCGATGTCCTTGGCCGTGGTCAGGTCGTAGGTGACGCGGGCCGACAACCACGGCGTGACCCGCAGCTTCAGGCCCAGGTAGCCGCGGGTGATGTGGAAGGCGTTGGCGAGGTCCTCGTCGGACAGGTCGACCTGGTAGTCCGAGTAGAACTTGATGTCCGGCTTGATCTCGATGCCCTTGTAGACCAGGGCGCCGTCACCGCCGCCGTCGTCGGCGAGGGCAGGGGTGGCGCAGCAGGCGGTGAGCAGGGTGAGGACCAGTGAAGGCAGGTGAAGACGCATCGCGCGAATCTCCCCGAGGTGGTTCGTGGACTCGATCTCCTGGTCAGCCTTCTATGTCGTCGGCCCGCCGATTGGAAGAGGTCCGGAGAAAGGGACGCTCATGAGTTCATGAGAAACTCGGCGGGCCGGGCTGCCAGGGTTCGTGCGCACCCCGCCCGCGGACTGCGATAACTTATGAACTCATGAGCGTCCCTTTGTTTTTCCGCGTCCTGATCGCTGCTCTCTTCGGCCTGCTGCTGGCCGGGTGTCCCGAGAACTCGGGGCAGCCCAGACCGCAACTGGACGACGATGACTCGGTGGGGGATGACGACGACACGTGGGTGGGGGACGACGACGACGATGACGACGACACCGGGCCGGTGGAGCAGCCGCAGGATGTGGACCCGTGTGCGCACGGTGTGTGCTGGGAAACGTCGCTGGCCGTGCAGCGCTGCCACACCGGCAGCGAGGACGAGGACTTCTCCACGGGCAACTACAACGTGCACGCCTGGCGGTCCTCGGCGGAGGACGAGGCCGAGACGCGTATCCGGCTGACGCGGACCGGGGGGGGGTGGAATCCGGCGCTGATCGTGCGGGACCTGGACGGCAGGACGTTGAGTGACGGAGAGGTGGGGCTGATGGAGGCCGGGCTGGACGTGCAGGTGGTGGAGACCGGCATGGGCGGGGACGTGGCCGACGTGTGGATCACCACGGACACGGCCATGGCGATCGACGTGTTCGTCACCGGGTGGGGCGCAGTGGACTCCGGGTTCGACGCATACCAGCCCACGGACGCCACCTACACCCTGCAGATCGAGAGCGTGTGCGAGACCCCGCCCCTGGACTGCTCCGGGCCCACGGTCAACGGCAACCCCGTGGCCGAGCCCGCGTGTGGGTGGCTGGAGTACGTGGCCCGCGAGGTGGTGCCCGCCCTGGCCGGCTCCCGCGACGAGCGGCTGGAGCTGGCCTCGATCGTGGCGTGGTGGTCGCTCAAGGAAGGGGTGATGTTCCTGGACAACCCGATCGTGTACTCCAACTGCGCGTTCGAGTCCGGCAGCGAGTACATCGACCCCCTGGAGACGTGCCCCTCGGGCCGCGCCTGGCAGGTGGGGTTGTCCGGGATCCAGGTGCCCACCTTCCTGGACGACCGGCCCAACGAGCAGGCCGCGATCCTGTACCCCACCCTGACCGAGGACGAGGTGCTGGAGTTGACCGCGGCCGACGCTTTGCTGTCCGGGTCCGACACGGCCGGCGTTGTGGCCTCCACAGGCGCGCTGCGCACCTCGTGGCTGCTGCGCAACAGCGCCATCGGCTTCACCCTGCAGGTGGATCTGGTCCAGAGCGAGTGCATCGTCGGGTCGTACGACTGGTGCTACGGCAGCGGCTGGACCGCGACCGCCCTGTACGCGCCGGACAAGGACGGCGCCCTGCAGTCCATGGACGACATCTACGGAATCTTCGACGAACTGGCGCCGTAGACGAGACGGACCTCCTCCGTTTGCATGGTTTACGTAGCCCTTCGTCAAACATTTGCATTGTTATCGTAGGCCGCCCTGCTAGGATTGCATGGTATGGAACCCGACCTGCGCCACCTCCTCGAACGAACCAATCCCTGGTTCGACGATCCTTCCGCCGCCGCGGCCGAGGCCAGCCGTCGCCTGCCGCCAACGTTCGTCCCTCGCCTGGCCACACCAGCCATGCAGGGAGCCATGACCTCGGCACGCACCGCGCACCTCGTGGTGGGTCCCCGGCAGGCGGGCAAGAGCACGCTGATCTGGCACGCGCTGGCCACGTCCCCGTCTCCGTTGCTGTTCGTCAACTGCGAGGAGCCCCTGGTCCAGCTGTGGTGCCGATCCCCCGGGCTGGCCGCGGCGGACATGCGCGAGTGGCTCCCGACAGGCGGGATCGTGTTCCTCGAGGAGGCGCAGTACCTGGCCGAAGCTGGCCTGTTCGTCAAGGGCCTGGTCGACGCCCACACCGACCTGCGGGTGGTGGTCACGGGAAGCTCCTCGTTCCACCTCGAGGCGCGCACCCGCGAGTCGCTGGCCGGCCGCGCCACCCGGCACCGCCTGTGGCCCCTGGCCCTGCAGGAGGTGGCCCCGGACATCCCCGGCCGTAGCAAGGCCCTGCTGCGCAACCGAGCGAGGACTGCGCTGGATCGCATGCTGGTGTTCGGCGGTTACCCCGAGGCCTGGACCGCAGACGACCCGCGGCCCATCCTGCAGGAACTGGTGACGGCATTCGTGCTGCGCGACGCGTCGGACCGCTTCCGCATCGAGCGCCCGGATGCATTCCGGCTGATGCTGAGGCTGGCTGCGGGCCAGGTCGGCGACCTGGTCAACCTCACCGAGTGGGCGCACATCCTCGGCACCGCCACCTCCACGGTCAGCGACTACGCCAGCCTGGCCGAGGAGACCCACGTCCTGCGCCTGGTCCGGCCGTTCGCCGGCGGGAAGCGGGCCGAGATGACCCGCACCCCCAAGGTGTACTGGGTGGACAACGGGCTTCGAAACGCGGTGGCGGGTGGGTTCGACGCGATCGACGAGCGTATCGACACGGGCAAGCTGATGGAGAACTGGGTGTTCTCCGAGCTGCTCAAGCGGTACACGGAGCCCGGCGACATCCGGTTCTGGCGTACGCGCAACGGCGGCGAGCTCGACTTCGTGCTCGAGCCCGAGCCCGGGCAGCTCGTGGCGATCGAGGTCAAGAGCGGTCGCGCGGGCCCGCCCAGGGTCGCGCGGGCGCTGCGAAGCTTCGTGCACGCCTACCAGCCGCGGGTCGTGATGATCGTGCACCGGGGCGAGCCGGATGGGATCGAAATCGACGGAGTCCCGGTACGGTGGATTCCGGCGGAGATGTTGCCGGCGGCGCTGGACGCGCTCTGAGGGGCTGGGCCAGCACGTGTCCAGGTGGCGAGCAGGAAGAGGATCACGTCGCCGGGCTCGCTGAAGGGAGGAGGGGAGGCCATGGTGAGCTACCGTCTGCAGGCCCCGTGGATCGCGGTGTTGTTGCTGATCGTCGGGTGTCCGGCAAAACACGGCGACAGGGTCGACTACTGCGCCGAGTACGATGCGTCTGACCCGATCCCGTCGGACTGGGTGTTCATCGAGGGGGGAACGTTCGAGATGGGCAGCCCGGCGTGGGAGGGAGAGCCCGACGAGCATCCCATGCACACGGTGACCGTTCCGTCGTTCGAGATGTGGCAGTCCGAGGTCACGGTGGAGCAGTACGCCCGGTGTCATTGTGCCGGTCAATGCAATCTCCCCAGGCACTGTGACTTCCCACCACAGCAATACTGGGGAATCCCCGGCAGCGAGTCCCATCCCATCACGTGCATCTCACGGGAGAGGGCTGCGGGTTTCTGCGAGTGGGTCGGTGGCAGGCTCCCCAGCGAAGCCGAATGGGAGTACGCGGCCAGGAGTGGGGGACAGGACATCACCTACCCCTGGGGGGATGAAGAACCCACCTGTACGACGTCCTGGTACGGCGGTTGCGGTGATACGGGGGCGGTCTGCACCTTGCCCGAGGGATACACGGACCAGGGGCTGTGCGACATGAGTGGAAACGTCGCCGAGTGGGTCCACGACATCTACCACGACTCGTATTGGGGTGCGCCCACTGACGGTAGCGCATGGGGTACTCCGCCAGAGGACGGATACGGCGTTGTCCGAGGTGGTGGGTTTTCAAACTACCCGGAGTACGTGTACGCGTCTCGACGGGAAAGGTGCCTGGTGGGCGGCTGCAGTGACTCTGGCCAGGAAGGGGCCCGCTGTGCACGATGAGTCCCGACCCCAGGAGTCCGCAGCCCGCATCCTGTCCCCCGCGAACCCGACCGCTTCCATCCAGTGAGTTCTCGCGCCCCGCGCGATAACCTCCGTCCATGCCGCCCACCGAACGCTGCCTGACCCACCCATCACCGCGCCTCCCGGGTTCCCGCAGCGGCCCACTGCTCGGCCAGACGTTCGTGGTCAAGGACCTGGTCGCGGTGGAGGGGCACACGTCGAGC
Organism: uncultured Rickettsiales bacterium; assembly: GCA_964639985.1. Taxonomy (GTDB): domain Bacteria; phylum Myxococcota_A; class UBA796; order UBA9615; family CAYRNR01; genus CAZXHG01. The sequence continues at coordinate 18,946 of CAZXHG010000052.1, read as the reverse complement.
TTCGGTCATCCCCGCTGGCGGGAGACACATGGACCCGCTCCGTACCACGCTCCGGTGGTGGAGCGGTTGCTGGACGCGGGCGCGACGTTGCTGGGCACGACGTTGATGGACCAGCTGGCGTTCTCGCTGGTGGGCAACGCCTGCGAGGGGGAGCCGCCGGTCAATCCCAGGCACCTGGACCGCTACACGGGCGGGTCGTCGTCCGGGTCGGCCGCGGCCGTGGCCAGCGGCCTGGCCGAGATCGGGGTGGCCACGGACACGGCCGGGTCGGCGCGGGTGCCGGCCGCGGCGTGCGGGCTGTTCGGCCTGCGGCCGAGCCATGGGCTGGTGCTGGACGAGGGGTTGATCCCGCTGGCGCCGAAGTTCGACACGATGGGGTGGTTCACCCGCGACGCATCGCTGCTGCGCGAGGTGTTCGAGGTGCTGGCGCCGGACGCGCCCGAAGCGGCTCGGGTCGAGGAAGTCCTGCTGGCCGAGCACACTCTCTCCGACGTCGACCCCGACCTGGCCGAGGCCACCCGGGCCGCGGCCGCAGCGCTCGCGGAAGCCCTGGGCGTGCCCCTGGGCACCGCGGACCTCGGCTACCTGTTCGATCCTGCGGTCGCCGAGGTGTTCACCCGGCTGCAGGCCCGCCAGATCTGGAACCAGCACGGCGACTGGATCGACGCCAACATCATCCACCTCGACCCGGAGGTGGCCGGCCGGCTCGAGCGCTGCCGCAGGCTCGCGGCCGACTCGTGGACCAAGCGGCTGAACGACGAGATGGAGGCGCAGAACCTCGTGGAACGGTTCCGGGAGGATCTCCAGCCGGCCCAGGTCGTGTTGCTTCCCGTGATGCCGCAGCTCACGCCCCTGCGCGGTGCGAAGAAGACGGATCTGCTCGCCTGGCGTTCCGCCACCCTGCGCTACACCGTGCCCGCGACCCTGTGCGGCGCGCCCCAGGTGGCGCTGCCCACCGGCGCGGGCCTGCTCGGCGCGCGCCACGCGGACCGGACCCTGCTCGCCGCCACGGAGACCCTGCCATGATCGAGGTCACGGACCTGCGTTTCGCCTACCCGGGCATGGCCGATGACACGATCCGCGGGCTGTCGTTCGAGGTGGCCGACGGCGAGGTCTTCGGCTTCCTCGGCCCGTCCGGATCGGGCAAGAGCACCACCCAGAAGATCCTGATCGGCCTGCTGCAGGGGTACCGCGGGTCGGTGCAGGTGTTCGGCAACGACCTGGGCCAGCGCGCGGACGACTACCACGAGCGCATCGGCGTGGGCTTCGAGCTGCCCAACCTGTATGGAAAACTGACCGCGGCCGAGAACCTGGCGTTCTTCGCGTCCATGTACGGCGTGCCCTGCGCCGATCCGCTGCAGCTACTGCTGCAGGTGGACATGGGTGGACACGCGGACACCCGCATCCGCAACTGCTCCAAGGGCATGAAGATGCGGGTCAACTTCTGCCGCGCGCTGATCAACCTGCCATCTCTCCTGTTCCTCGACGAACCCACCGGCGGCCTCGACCCGGGCAACGCCCGGCGGGTCAAGGACCTGATCCGGGCGCAGAAGGACCAGGGCACGACCGTGTTCCTCACCACCCACGACATGCACGTGGCCGCCGAGCTGTGCGACCGGGTGGCGTTCCTCGTGGACGGTGAGATCGCGCTGATCGAGTCCCCCCACGAGCTGATGGTCAGCCGCTCGGCGCGCACCGTGGCCGTGGAGGTGGCGGACGGCGGGGACGAGCCGGTGCGCGAATTCCCCCTGGACGGGCTGGCCGACGATGCCGCGTTCCTGGACCTGCTGCGCGACCACCCGGTGCGGGCCATCCACTCTCAGGAGGCCACCCTGGAGGACGTGTTCATCGAGGTCACCGGCCGGGAGCTGCGGTGAGCGGGCGCGCCTGGGCCTGCACCGCGCACGACCTGCGCATGCAGGGACGGCACGGGTTCTGGATCGCGTACGGGTTCGTGACCCTGTTCTACATCGGGCTGCTGCGGCTGCTGCCGGAGAGCTGGTGCGACGTGCTGGGGCCGCTGGTGCTGTTCACCGATCCGGCGGTGATGCCGTACTTCTTCGTGGGCGGGTTGATCATCTACGAGCGGGACGACGGCGCGCTGGTGTCCCTGTGGGCCACGCCCCTGCGGCCGACCGAGTACCTGGCGGCCAAGACGCTGTCGCTGACCGCCATGGGGGTGGTGACGGCGCTGGCGATCGCGCTGGGTGGGGTTGGACTCGGGGTGCACTGGGGACTGCTGCTGTTGGGGGTGGCGCCGACCGCCGTGCTGTTCTCGCTGCTGGGCGTGGCCATGGCCGCGCGGTTCGAGGTGCTCAACCGCTACCTGATCGTGGCGGGGTTCTTCCTGGCGCCGCTGTTCTTGCCGCTGATGGACTACTTCGGGGTGTGGCACTCGCCCCTGCTGTGGGCGATCCCCACGCACGGGGCGCTGGCGCTGATCCGGGGGGCCATGACCGGGGAGGCGGTGCCAATGTGGCAGGTGGGGGTGGCCGCGGCGGTGTTCGCGGTGTGGATCCCGCTGGCGTGGCTGTGGGCGCGGGCGTGGTTCCTGCGGTACGTGGTGGCGCGATGAGGCTGGACGGGCGGCGGGTGGCGGCGTTGCCCCGCAACGACCTGCGCAACGTGGTGCGGGATCCCATGCTGTTGTTCGTGACCGTGCTGCCGCTGGGGCTGGCCCTGGGAGCGCGGTTCGTGGTGCCGTTCGCGCAGAGGCTGCTCGGCGAGCGGTTCGACCTGGGTCCGTACCACCTGTTCATCGTGAGCATGCTGGTGCTGATCGCGCCGTACATGTACGGGTGGGTGATCGGCTTTCTGCTGCTGGACGAACGGGACGAGGACCTGCTGGTGGCGATCGCGGTGACGCCGCTGTCGCGCACCGGGTTCGTGGTGTACCGGCTGGCATTGCCCACGGTGATGAGTTTCGTGCTGGCGTACGCGGTGGTGTTACTGTGCGGGCTGGCCGAGGTGGACCTGCTGGCGTTCGCGGCCGTGGCGATGATCGCGGCGCTCGAGGCGCCGCTGCTGGCGCTGACCCTGGCGGCCGTGGCCAGCAACAAGGTGGAGGGCATGGCCGTGGCCAAGGGGCTGGGCGTGCTGCTGTGGGCGCCGCTGGCCGTGCTGTTCGTGGACGGGGGGTGGCAGTGGGCGGCCGGGGTGGTGCCCACCTACTGGGTAAGCAAGGCCATGGTGACGGCCGGGGAGTCGCTATCGCTGTTCGGCGTGGCCGTGGTCGGGGGGCTGATGGTGCACGGGCTGTACCTGGGGTTGCTGGTGCGGCGGTTCGAGGCGCGGCTGGATTGAGGTCGGACCGATTGGGATGGCTAGTTGTGGGTGTCCCCTTTTCTCTGCGGCCAGGAAGTACCGCTGGGGAGGCTGGGAATGGTGAGTAGGTTGTTTAGTTGTGAGCGTCCCCTTTTCCCCCTTCCCCTTTACCCCCTCTCCTGGGTCTCGCTCCTCGTACCCGTTCTGATGTCCCCCGCCTGCAACGAGCGGCGGATCGCGGGCCTGCTCGACCCGGATCCGTCCTGCGACTTCTCCGTCGACGGCGAGCTGCGCGACGAGGGCATCCTCGACGTGGGCCCCACGGAGTCGCTGACCCACGGCTACGAGGCCGTGCTGCTGATCGAGGGGCACCCGGGTGACGAGATCACCGAGGCCACGGTGGCGTTCGCGGACGCTGACGGTGAGGTGCTGCCCACCACCCACTACAACGGCCAGGACGTGGTCTTCCCCTCGGTGGAGGGCGAGCGCGGCTCGTACGTGGAGGGGACCCTCGACGACGACGGCCGCGCGGCCGTGCCCTTCACCCTGGTGACCAAGGACGAAGCCGCGCCGCTGCAGGATTTCACCCGCGACCAGGACTTCCAGATGCGCATCGAGGTGCGCGCGGTGGTGGACGGTGTGCACACCATCGATCCGTACTGGGTCGAGCTCACCGTGTGCCAGGGCTGCCTCGTCGGCGTGGGCGCCGAGCTCCAGGGCGACGCGCTGGTCTGTGACGACGGCTCCGCGCCCTCCCCGGTCGAGCCGGCCCCCTGTAGTGAAGGTCAGGACGACGTGTTCAGCGCCTGCGCCACTCCTTGAGGAACACGGCGCGGGCGGACCGACTACCGACGACGGCCCCCCCCCTCCCCGAGCTGCACCAGCACCTCCGTGTCGCCGTGGACCGCCTCCACGAACACGTGCAGCTCGCCGCGCGACCCGGCCCGCGCGTGGCAGGCCTCCCACAGGGTCCCCTGGCGGTCCGACACGCACTCGGCCCGATCCAGATCCGCGGTCGAGGAGACGGCCAGGTCCGCGTCGTCGTCCAGCGGCTCCAGGGTCACCCGGTAGAAATCCCCGGGCTCGAGGTCCTCGATGACCAGGTGGAGGACCTCGCCGCCGTCGACCCACTCGTACCACTCGTCGTGACAGTCCGGACAGGGGCACTCCCCCGGGGCGAGCAGGATCGGTGTGATGGCGGATAGAAACAGGACGACGACGATCGACGGGGTCCGGGAGCGCATGGGAATCCTCCAGTGATATCGGCGTGATGCATATCATCACTGTGACCGATCACCGGTGGAACGCGCTCACACGTCACTCACGCGCACGCGGGCGCAGGGCTGCCCGGCGAGAAGGCCGGAGGGCGAGACTCCTGGCACCATCTAGTGGCTCCAGGCGAAGTAGGTCGTACTCCTCACCACCAGCTCCACGTCCCCGGGTTCGGCCTGGACCACGTGGCGGTTGAACCTCGAGAGCTCCGAGGGCAGGCAGTCCATGCCCTCGCAGGCCGTACCGTCGAAGCCGCCCAGCCACTCCCCGGGGGGGAAGGCCTGGGTCAGGGCCGCGGGGATGGCCAGCGACCCGCTGTCCGGGCCGACGCAGTGGATGACCGCGTCCAGGGGCAGGCCGTGGCCGCTGTTGTGGCTGTTGATCACCACCTCGACGCACGCGGCGGGGTCCGGCCCTGGCGTCCAGGTGATCAGCGTGTCCTGATCGTCCGCCAGGGGCAGCCAGGTGCCGGCGAGATCCGTGTCCACGGACGCCACGCCGGTCGCGGAGAGGCCGGCCACGGCGGGGAAATCGTCGCCGGAGAGGGCGGCTGTCACGGGATCGCCGGCGGAGAACAGCTCCGCTGGCAGCCCGGCCTCGGTGTAGTGGCCCGTGAAGTAGCCGCTGCCGTCCGGGGCCAGCTCCCACGTGCCGCCGGGCGCGCCCACGGTCAGCGAGCCCGCGGCCGCGCCGTCGAGCCAGACCGGCTCGCACGCCCCGCTGGCCGCGCACAGCTCACCCGGCCCGCAGGGCTCGCCGCAGCCGGCCGGGTCGAGGCCCAGCAGACGGCGCGCCCCCTGCTCGTCCTCGATCCAGTGGAACACGCCCACGCCGTGGTTGCGGGACCAGGGACGGGGCCAGATCCAGGCGTCGATCGCGCCCTCCCACGACCAGTCGCCGTAGGGGTCGTAGGTGTAGCGCTCGGTCACCAGGATCCGGCCGGCGGACAGGTCGGGAAATTCGCAGGGCGCGGGCTCCGAGTCGTGCAGCGGACCGACGTGGGACGGGATGACGTGCTCGTTCATCAGGGTCACGACGTCGGTGGCCATCTCGGTCGGGTGCATGATGTCGCCGGTGAACACCACGACCATCTCCAGCTCGTCGAGCACCAGGCAGTCCTGGCCCCCGTAGCCGCGGGCACCGGCGATGTCGGTCACGTCGAACAGGTTGGTCTCGACCCACATCTGGTAGCCATAGCCGCCGCCCATCCCGTTGGGCACCTGGGAGGCGGTCATGGCGTCGACATAGTCGGCGCTGACGATGCGCTGGCCCTCCCACGTGCCCTCGTCGAGCAGCAGCTGGCCGAACTTGAGGAAGTCCGGCGGCTTCATGTACATGCCCCAGCCGCCCTGGTGGATGCCGTCGGCGAGGGCCGGCCACTCGACGTCGGTGATGTCCAGGGGACCGAAAAGGTGCTGCTCGGCGTACTGAGCGGTGGTCATGCCGCTGCGGTCGTGGAGGATGGCGGACAGCAGGTGGGAGCTGCCGGTGTTGTAGTGGAACACCTCGCCCGGCGTGGTCTCCAGCGGCTCGGCGAGGATGAACGCGACCGAGTCCTCGGCCGCGGCGATACGGTCGAAGGAGTTGCCCACGCCGAAGTCGATCCAACGCAGCCCCGACGTCATGGTCAGCAGGTGTTCGACGGTGATCAGGGCCTTGTCGCCGGTCAGCAGGTGGGCGTGGTCGGGCAGCAGCTCGGTCAGCGGCTGGTCCACGCCGTCGACCAGGCCCTGGTCGATGGCGATGCCAATCAGGGTGGCGGAGAACGTCTTGGTCGCGGACTGCAGCTCGTGCGGGGTGGCCGCGTCGAAGCCGTTGAAGTACTGCTCCACGTACCGCTCGCCGCAGTGCTGCACCAGCATGCTGTCGAAGAACGCCGGGTTGTCTTGGATCCACTCCAGCGCGCCGGCCAGGACGGCCTCGTCGACGTGGTCGTGATCCGGATCGCAGGGATCCGCGTCGTCGTCATCGTCGTCCGGCCCTTCGCCCGCGGAGTCGTCGTCGTCGTCGGAGACGTCGTCGTCCAGCGGATCGTCGTCGCAGGCCAGCACGACGCAGGCGAGCGCCAGCAGCATCGCCAGCAGCTTGCGGAGCCTCATCGGCGGCACGCAGCCTCCCCCGTGAACGAGTGGCCGCCGCTCAAGGTACCACGGGTGTCCCGTCCAGCGGTGGGTGGCGAGGGTGCCGGGGAAGGGTGCTATTCGTTCCGCCCTCCCCGGCCACGCGGTCGGGGAGGGCGTCATCGGGGCGCGGTGCGGACTACCAGCGGCCGCCGCGGCCACCACCGCCACCCCGGTTCTCGCGGGGCCGGGCCTCGTTGACGTTCAGGGTCCGGCCTTCGGCCTGGTGGTCCGCGAGGCCGGCGATGGCGCCGCGCGCCTGCTCGTCGTCCCGCATCTCCACGAAGCCGAAGCCGCGGCTGCGGCCCGTGTCCCGGTCCGTCACGACGTTGGCGGTCGCCACGTCACCGTACGGCTCGAACAGCTCGGCCAGCTTGTCGTCGTCGATGCTCCAGGGCAGGTTTCCCACGTAGATCTTCATGGTTCGTTCCTTGGTACCCGAGTGTGCTTTTTCCTGAACCTGGGCCTGAACTCGGGCGAACGGGCGGGTTCGATGATCCCCGGCAACAGACCGGGGGTTGGCTCGTGTGCGATGAGCGAAGAACGTTGGGGGAGGGAGCGGCTGGGTCCCGCTGGTCCGCGGTACCCACTCGTTGCCAGCCTTGCTGGTTCGACGTTCCGACTGGCTCCCCGCTCCTGACCTTGGTGTGACAGCTGGATCGACCAGGCGTCGTTTTGCCCAGGGGCTGGTCCGCGGCGGGCCATCGTGTTCGATGCGGACAGCACGGTAGGCGACAGCCGCGGGGAGCACAAGGGGACTGCGGAGGATTTCAGTGGCTCCCGCCAGCCACACGGACGGCAGCAGCGAGGGCCAGGCCGAGGACGGCGCCCACGATGACGGTCAGGGGATCGTGCCACCACAGGAGCTTGGGCCAGACGCTGGCCAGCAGCAGGATCACGCCGATGGCGAACTCCACGTGGTCGGCGGTCGTGCGCCAGCGGCGCCACAGCGGGCGGTACCCCAGGAAGAACACCATCAGCAGGACGTGGCCGCTCAGCGGGATGTGCCAGGTCACCCGCAGCACGGACAGGGCGGTGGTCGCGGCCAGGGCCGCGGCCAGGACCGTGAGCGGGCGCCAGCGCAGGCGGGGGATGGCCAGGTCGGCCAGGTCGGCGCAGGCCATGCCCAGCACGGGGAAGGCCGCGAGCATGTACAGGAACGGGGCGTCCACCTCGATGGCGACCGTGCCCCGGTAGACCGGGGTCGGGCCGCGCACCCACAGCCAGGCCGCGCCGGCTCCGGTGGTGGCGATCACGATCCCGGTACGGAGCCAGAGCACGGGCACCACTGTAGCGCGCATGGGGAACCTTGCCTGTGCGAAGCTGTCCTTTCCTGCTGGAGGCCGTCATGACGATCCGCACGCTGCTCCCCCTCGCCACGTTGATACTGTTCGCCGCCGGCCTGGCCCACGCGGACATCGCGCCGCCGCCGGGCTACGAGGAGGCGTGCCAGGTCAAGAAGGTGCGCCAGCCCGGGGAGGAGTGCGTGAGCTGCGGCGACGCGTACCACGGGGACGTGGAGGCGTGCAGGCGCAAGCTGGAACCGGAGGGGTACGCCCATCGGTGTCAGACGCGGGGGGCGTCGACGTGGGACGAGGTGTGGTGCAGGACGGCGGCCAGCGAGGAGGAGCCGGCCGAAGAACCCGTCGACGAGCCGAAGGCGGCCGGGGGGTGTTCGATGTCGGTACTGGGGACCGGATCGGTCGGGGGGCTGGCCTTGCTGGTGGCGGGTGCGGTGCTCGGGTGTCGGGTCCGGCGCTCTGCTCGCTGCGCTCGCGGCGCTTCTTGACCCGACCTACGGTCGGGATGGTCAACCCATGCGTTCGATGACCGCGCCGGCCGAGACGCCGCCAGCGCCGCAGATGCCGAGGATTGCGGTGTTCTTGTCGGCGAGGACCAGCTCGTTGGCCATGGTGGAGAGCATGCGCGCGCCGGTGGCGGCGAAGGGGTGGCCCAGGGCGATGGAGCCGCCGTGCACGTTGATGTCCGGTACCGCGATCTCGCCGAGGGCCGCGTCGAGGCCGGCCCACTCGTGGGCGAAGCGGTCGTTGGCCAGCATCTCCAGCACGCACAGCACCTGGGCGGCGAAGGCCTCGTGGATGTCGACCAGGTCCAGGTCGGTGAGTGTCATGCCCGCCTTGTGGGCCGCGCGCGGCATGGAGATGGCCGGGCCGATCAGCATCTGGTCGGCCGGATCGACCGCGTCGAAACTCCAGCCGCGGAACGCCGCCCTGGGCGCGAGCCCCAGCGCCCTTGCCTTGCTCTCCTCCATCCACAGCAGCGCGGCCGCGCCGTCGGTGAGGGCGGACGAGTTGGCCGCGGTCAGGGTGCCCTCCCTGGCGAACGCGGGCCGCAGCTTCGCCATCTTCTCCAGGGACGAGTCCCCGCGCACCAGGTCGTCCACGAACACCCGCTTGCCGTCCGGGGTGTCCACGGCCGCGATCTCGTCGGCGAAACGCCCGGCGGCCACGGCCGCGGCCGCGCGCAGGTGGGACTGCAGGGCGAGCGCGTCCTGGGCCTCGCGGGCGATGCCGTAGCGCTGGGCCATCTTCTCGGCCGACTCGCCCATCAGCTCGCCGGTGGAGCGCTCGCGCACGGCCGGCCGCTGGGGCAGCAGGTCCTTGCCCGGCTTGATGCGGGTCATCAGCTTCGCGTAGTCCATGGGCCCGGACTTGCGGCTCAGGGCCACGGGCGCGACCTTGTGCATCAGGCTGCGCGGCATGGTCAGCTCGGCGTTGCTCAGCGAGTCGCTGCCGCCGCTGATGACCACGTCGGCGTCCCCCCGCTCGATCATGGCCGAGGCCTGGGCCGCGGTGTACAGCGAGGTGGTGCAGGCGCGGGTCATGGTGGTGCACTCCACCGTGGCCGGCAGGTCGGCGTCGATGGCGATCTCGCGGCCGATGTTGACCGTGGCGCTGGGCAGCACCACCCCGCCCCAGACCATGGAGTCCACGTCCGCGTAGGGGATGGGGAACTGCTCCAGCAGCGCGTTCACCGCGGCCACGCCCAGGGCGATGGTGTCCATCTTCATCAGCTGGTCGAAGGAGCGGGTGAACGGCGTGCGCACCCCGCCGATCAGCACGGCGCGACGCGTCGGCGCCTTCTTCGGAGCCGTCTTCTTCTTCGCGGTCGTCTTCTTCTTCGCGGTCGTCTTCTTCGCCGTCGTCTTCTTGGCAGGCATCGTACGTCTCCTCTCAGGCACCCAGCAGCATGCCGCCGCACACGCGGATCACCTGGCCGCTGAGGCCAGCCGCGCCCGGGCTGCCGAGGAAGGTGATGGTCTCGGCCACGTCCACGGGCAGGCCGCCCTGGGACAGGCTGCACAGCCGCCGCCCCGCCTCGCGAGTGGCGAACGGGATGCGCGCGGTCATGGCGGTCTCGATGAAGCCCGGGGCCACGGCGTTGACCGCGATCCCGCGGCCGGCCACGGTGGGCGCCAGGGCGCGCACGTAGCCGATCACGCCGGCCTTGGAGGCCGCGTAGTTGGTCTGGCCGGTGTTGCCGGCGATGCCCGCGATGGACGCCAGGTAGACCAGCCGGCCGCCGTCGCTCATCCTGGGCAGCAGCACCTCGTCCATGGCCATGATCGCCAGCAGGTTGACGCCCAGCACCGCGTTCCAGCGGTCGGCGTCCATGTTGACCAGCATCTTGTCGCGGGTGATGCCCGCGTTGTGCACCACCAGATCGAGCCGGCCGCCGAAGTGCTCGTCCAGGGTCGCGGCGATGGCCGCGGGTGCGCCGTCGTCGCACACGTCCACCAGCAGCAGCTTGCCGCCGAGCTCGCCGGCCACCCGGGCCGCGCGCTCCTCCTGGGATGGGTGATCGACCACCAGCACGCGGGCGCCTTCGCGGCGCAGCACGCGGGCGGTGTCCTTGCCGATGCCCTGGGCCGCGCCCGTGACCACGGCCACGCGGGCGTCCAGCGGGCGGGTGCGGGGCACACGGGCCGGGGCGGTCACGGCCGCGGACAGGTGGAGCGGCTGGCCGTCCACGTAGGCCGAGCGCTCCGACAGCAGCCAGCGCAGGGCGGGCTCCACCCGGTCCTCGGCGCCGTCGGCCACGGTCACCAGCGCGGCCGTGGCTCCCTTGCGGCCGATCTCCTTGGCCGCGCTGCGCACGAACCCGTCCAGGGCCTGGCGGGCCGCGCCCGCAGCCGCGTTCGGGGCCTGGGCAGCCGGCCGCCCGAGCACCACCACCCGGCCGCAGCGCTCCACGCCGCGCAGGTGGGCCTGGAAGAAGGCGTGCAGCTGAGCCAGGTCCCGCGGGTGCTCGATGCCGGTGGCGTCGAACAGCAGCGCCCGAACCTTCAGCTTCGCGTCGTCGGCCAGCACCTCGGGCCGGTGCGCGCCGGCCTCGCCGTGATCGCGGAACACGGCCAGCTGCTCGTCGCCGCCAGCCACGTGGGGGTGGGCGCCGGCGTTGACCAGGGTGTGGGCCAGGGCGTCGGCCAGGGCTCCCCCCTCGCTCAGGCCCACGGCCACGGCCAGCCCCTTGAGCGGGCGCTCCAGCCAGGGACCATCGGCCCGGCGCAGGGTCTGGGGCAGGGGCACGGGGATGCCCAGGGTCTTGATCGTCCGGCGCGCAGTGGGATTCGCGCCCAGGTTCACCAGGTAGTCGCTCATGGCGTGTCCTCGCGTTCGGCAAAGCTGCCGCTGAAGTAGGCCGGGCCACCCGGGGCGTCGCCCACGTAGCAGCCGTCGTCGTCGTCGATGTAGACCCCCACCTTGGCCGGCAGCCGCAGCGGCCGCACGAAGCGCACCTCCAGGCTGCCGAGCCTGCCCGCGTCACCGGACCACACCTGGCGGTTGAGCGACTCGGCCAGCCGGGCCATGCCCGAGAAGCCGTGGGCGATGCGGCCCTTGAACCCGGCCATGCGAGCGTAGGGCGCCACCCAGTGGATGGGGTTGATGTCGCCGGTCAGCACCGCGAAGTCCCGGCCCGAGGTCGGGGCGAGCCCCCAGCGGTGGATCTCGCGGGCGCCCGCGGGCACGCGCGGCCGCGCCTTCTTCTCCTTCCTGGGCCGCTCCTCGCCCTGCTTGCGCGGGATCGGCACCAGCGCGGTGACGTGGCACTCGACCGCGCTCGGACACGAGACCGTGCCGGTCAGCAGCCGCTCGGTGAGCAGGGCGCGGCGCCCGTCGTCGTCCACGGCCATCAGCTGGGCCTCGAGCTGCAGCGGCTCGTCCGCGGGTAGGGGGCCGCGGATCTCCAGGCGGCAGCCGGCGTTGAGGATCCGGCGCAGGTCGTACGTCAGCGGGTCCAGGGTCCGCGCCAGCAGCGGGAACCCCCACTGGGGGAACAGGTGCGGGGGCAGCACGCCGCGGTACCACGACGGGTCGCCGCCCACGTGGCGCACGTAGTCGCGCACCAGCGTAGGATTGCGCGGCGCCAGCTCGGCGGTCAGCAGCGGGCCGGGCAGCTCGACGCCGTCGAGGCCCGGTTCGCTGCCGCCGCCGGTGGTGGCCGCCTTGAGCAGGGTCCAGATCACCGGGCCCTGGCGGAACAGGTGGGACAGGGATGCGCCCATGGTTCCTCCACACCGCGGTCAGCCCGCGGCGCTCTCCTCGGCCTCGTCGGGGTCGTCGAGGGTCTGCAGCAGGCGATGGCCGGTGGTGGTGATCTCGTCGACCATGAACCGGCAGCGGGGCTCGGCCCGCTCCAGGTAGCGCTCCAGCACCGCGGCGCGCTCCGGGTGGCGCTCGGCCTGGTCGGCCAGGATCTCGACGATGGCCACGTCGGTCAGCACCCGGGTCAGCCGCTCGGCGTGCAGCATGGCCAGGGCGAAGTCCCGCTTGGGATCCCACGAGGCGAACGCGGCCTTCCACTCGGCCAGGGGCTGGCGCCGTACCTCGGCGAACTTGGTGCCGGCCAGCCGGGTCATCAGGAACTGCAGCGCGCGGTACGACTGGCTCTGCAGCTGGGCCACCCGTCGCGCCAGCGGGTCACGGGCCGTGCGGGCCCGCCAGCGCGCGCCCGTGCTCCTGTTCACGAACCGCCGGGCGTCCCGCAGGATGCCCAGCAGGTTGTCCTTCATGGCCATCAGCGCCTGGATCTGGGACGTGCCCTCGTAGATGGGCAGCACCATGGCGTCGCGCAGCAGCTTCTCCGCGCCGTACTCGCTGGAGTAGCCGTAGCCGCCGTGGATCTGGATCGCGCGGCGGGAGATCTCGACCGCCTTCTCCGCGCCGATGTACTTCAGCAGCGGGGTGTAGCGCCGGGAGATGGCGATGTGGCGGCGCAGGTCCTTCTCCATCTGCTTGCGCTCGGCCTCGTCCTCGGGGGGCAGGAAGCGCAGGGTCAGCCGCAGCTTCTGGGCCAGCTCCTCGTGCACGGTGGCGCGCACGGCCAGCGCCCGGATCCCCTGGATGTCGGTCTGCATCTCGTCGAGGTAGTCCGCGATCATCTCGTGGCGGTCGATGGTCTTGCCCATGGACTCGCGCTCGGCCGCGTAGTCGCGGGCCAGCCGCAGCGCCGCCTCGCAGATGCCCAGCGCCTCGAAGCCGACCACGACCCGGGCGTTGTTCATCATCTGCAGCATCAGCTTGAAGCCCTCGCCCCGCTCGCCGATCAGCAACGCGGGCGTGCGGTCGAAGCTGATCGCGACCGTGGCCGAGCCGTGGTGGCCCAGCTTCTCCTCGAGGCCGTCGAAGGACGCGAGCTTGACGCGCTCGCCGTCGGCGCCGGTCTCGTAGGTCTTGACCAGGAACATGGACAGGCCCTTGAGGCCGCTGAACGCATCGTCCCCCGCGTCCTCCTCGGTGCGCGCGATCACGAAGTGGTACTTGGCGTGGCCCGACGTGATGAAGATCTTGTTGCCGGTGACGACCCAGTTGCCGTCCTCGTCCTGCTCGCCGCGGGTACGCATGGCGGCCATGTCGCTGCCCGCGCCCGGCTCGGTGATGTCCATGCTGCCCCAGGCCTCGCCCGCCACGATCTCGGCCATCTGCTCGCCGAAGCGGGTGGACGTGATGCACATCTGCTCGCGGTCGAACCCGGTGGTGTCCTCCAGGATCGAGTACAGCAGCATGGCCATGGCCGAGCCGCCGTGGAAGCCGTTGTGCGCGCACACCGACACGTCGGCGCGGGCGAGCAGCTCGTTGGACAGCACGAACAGGAGGAAGGGGCTGTTCATGCCGCCGAGTTCCCGGGGCACGCACATGCCGTGCAGCTCCAGGGCCTTGATCTGGTCGAAGATGCCTTGCATCACCGGTGGGAAGTGCACCACGCCGTCCTCGAGGTAGGGGTGCTCGCGGTCGATGGCCGCGCTGTGGGGCGCGATCTCGTTGGCCGCGAAGTCCCCCACCATGTCCAGCACGGAGGCGAAGAACTCCACCGCCTCCTCGGCGTTGGTGAAGCCCCCCTCGGCCTTGTAGCCGTACTCGGTGAGCCGCACGAGCGGTTCCCAGTCGACCTCCTGGGTCACGTAGTACTTCAGGTCAGCGTTGTCGTCGTAGAAGTTGGCCATCTCAGGCTCCTTGTCGTGCAGGCTGCACGGCGTCGAGGAACAACGCCGTGCGCGCCATGCGGATCAGCTCGTCGATGCGGCGCTGCAGGCCCGGGTCGCCCTCGCGGCCCAGCAGCGCGCCGGTGACGTCCGCGGACGCCACCGTGGCCAGCACCATGATCACCACCTGGATCAGGTAGGCCTCGGCGTCGAGATCGGGCCGCAGCACGGAGCTGCCCTGGCCCAGGCGGATGGTGTCGGTGACCAGGTGGATCCAGGGGCGCAGGTGCTCGCGCAGCCGCTCCCGGGTCTCCTGGGGCCGGTCGAGCACCTCCCGGGACACCAGGCGCGCGCGCGCCGGATCCTCGCGGAAGAAGTCCACCAGCGCGGTCACGGCCGAGGTGAAGCGATCCAGCCCGCCGCGCCCGCTGGCCAGCCGCTTGGGGATCTCGTCGCGGAAGTGGTCGAGCAGATCGTCGATCACCTGCTCGCGGATGGCGTCCTTGGTGGCGAAGTGGTGCAGCAGGGAGGGCTTGGCCACGCCCACGGCGCTGGCGATGGCCTGCAGCGACGTGCCGTCGAACCCCTGGTGGGCGAACAGGGCGGTCGACTCGTCGAGGATGCGCTGCCGGACGTCGCCGGGGTGGGCTGACTTGGGTGCGGCCATCGAAAGCTCCTTGACTGACCGATTGTTAGCCGCTAGCCTACCGATCGGTAGACAGTCCGTCAAGCGGGCACGCATCGATTCTCGGGAGGTGACCGATGTTCGAGATCCACGCCCCCTTCCAGCACACGATGATCGTGTCCGCGAGACCGGACGAGGTGTTCGCCGTGGTGGCGAACGTGCCCGACTCGGTGAGCCACTTCGCCGACGTGCAGGACCTCGACCCGCTCGATGACGGCTACCTCTGGACCCTGCTGCCCGCCGGCCACGGCCGGATGTCGTTACAGCTGCAGTACGGGTGCCGCTACCGCACGGACTCGAAGAATCCGCGGGTCAGCTGGACCCCCATGGTGGGGGTCGGCACGGCCCGGCTACACGGAGACTGGACCATCGAACCGTGCGGGAGCGGCACCCGTCTGTCGCTGGACAACCACCTGATGCTGCGCGTGGACGCGCCGCGCCTGCTGCGCAGGCCGGCCGAGAAGGTGCTCCGGGCGGAGAACGCACGTATGTTACGGGTCTACCTGGCCAACCTGGAGCAGACCCTGAACGGCGGTGACGGGAGGGTCCACCAGCTGGCCGCGAGCTGATCCGAAGGACCATGACCGACCACCCGACCCTGCTCTCCCCCCTCGATCTCGGCTTCGTCACCCTGCCCAACCGGGTGCTGATGGGCTCCATGCACACCGGCCTGGAGGAGCTGCCCGGCGGCTGGAAGCGGCTGGCCGCGTTCTATGCCGAGCGCGCCCGCGGTGGCACCGCCCTGCTGGTCACCGGCGGGGTGGCGCCCAACCGCACGGGCTGGCTGGGCCCGCTGGGCGCACGGCTGAAGTCGAACAGGCACGTGCGCAAGCACCGTCAGGTGACCGACGCGGTGCACGCGGACGGGGGGCGCATCGCGCTGCAGATCCTGCATGCGGGTCGCTATGGCTACCACCCGCTGGTGGCCGCGCCCAGCGCGATCAAGTCGCCGATCAGCCCGTTCAGGCCCCGCGCGATGAGCGCGCGCGGGATCGGCAAGACCATCGACGACTTCGCCACCACGGCGGCGCGGGCCCGGGAGGCGGGCTACGACGGCGTGGAGGTGATGGGCTCGGAGGGCTACCTGCTCAACCAGTTCCTGGCGCTCCACGTGAACAAGCGCACGGACGAGTGGGGTGGGGACTACGCCAACCGCATGCGGCTGCCCGTGGAGATCGTGCGGCGGGTGCGCGAGGCCGTGGGCCCGGACTTCATCGTGATCTACCGGCTGAGCCTGCTGGACCTGGTGGAGGACGGCAGCACCTTCGACGAGGTGGTGCAGCTGGCGCAGGCCGTGCAGGAGGCGGGCGCGACGTTGCTCAACACGGGCATCGGCTGGCACGAGGCGCGGGTGCCGACCATCGCCACGCTTGTGCCGCGGGGGGCGTTCGCGTTCGCCACCGAGCGGCTGAAGGGGGCGGCGGACGTGCCGGTGATCGCGTCCAACCGGATCAACACCCCGGACGTGGCCGAGGCCATCCTGGCGGCCGGGCAGGCGGACATGGTGTCCATGGCCCGGCCATTGCTGGCGGACGCGGCGTTCGTGGCCAAGACCGCGGCCGGGCACGCCGACCGGATCAACGTGTGCATCGGCTGCAACCAGGCCTGCCTGGACCACATCTTCTCGCGCAAGACCGTGACCTGCCTGGTGAATCCGTGGGCGGGCAACGAGACGAGGATGGCCACGGGCGAGGCGGAGGTGAGCCGCCACGTTGCCGTGATCGGCGCGGGCCCGGGCGGGCTGGCCGCGGCCGTGACCGCGGCCGGGCGGGGCCACACCGTGACCCTGTTCGAGGCCGCGGACCGCATCGGTGGGCAGCTGAACCACGCGCGGGTGGTGCCGGGCAAGGCCGAGTTCGACGAGACGATCCGCTACTACGATGGCGAACTGGAGAGGCTGGGCGTGGACGTGCGGCTGGACAGCGAGGTCACGGCCAGCGCGGTGGTGGAGGGCGGGTTCGACGCGGTGGTGCTGGCCACCGGTGTGGTGCCGCGCACGCCGCCGATCCCGGGGATCGATCACGACAAGGTGCTGGGGTACGGCGATGTGCTGGGGGGTGGGGCGGAGGTCGGTGAGCGGGTGGCCGTGATCGGCGCGGGCGGCATCGGCTTCGACGTGGCCGAGCACCTGACCCACGACCCTGCGGTGAAGGACGACGACCTCGACGCCTACCTGCGCACGTGGGGCATCGACAAGGCCATGGAGCACCCGGGTGGGCTGTTGCCCGGAGGTAGGGAGCCGCACGCGTCTGGCCGCGAGGTGTGGCTGATGCAGCGCAGCGAGGGCAAGCTCGGCGATGGCCTGGGCAGGACCACGGGCTGGATCCACCGCGCCACGCTGAAGATGCGGGGCGTGCACATGCTGGCGGGCATGACCTACGACCGCATCGACGATCGCGGCCTGCACGTGACCTTGGGCGGGCGGTCGCAGGTGCTGGACGCGGACCACGTGGTGATCTGCGCGGGCCAGGAGTCGCGCCGCGACCTCGAGGCGCCACTGCGCGAGGCCGGCGTGGCCGTGCACGTGATCGGCGGGGCCAAGAAGGCCGGCGAGATCGACGCCAAGCGGGCCATCGCCGAGGGCACGAAGGCGGCGCTGGCGATCTGACATGTGCTCAGTCGGTGGATTCGCTCGATTCGGGATTCCACAGGATGCTGACGGGGATGGCGATGATCCGGTCGGAGAAGGCAACCACCTCGTCACCACCGTAGAGCACGACTCCCTGGACGAATGCCTCGGGGTGCTCGCGCTCGAGGTAGCGGAGTCCCCGCAGATCCCGGGCGCCGACCGATCCTGCTGCCTTGACCTCGATGCCGACCAGCCTGCCTCGCCGATCCTCCAGCAGCAGGTCCACCTCGATCCCCGTGTGCGTCCGGAAATGGAAGGCTGCCGGACGGATCCGGGATACGTCTCGCTGGCGGATGACCTCGTTGACGGCGAACGTCTCGAGGAGACCGCCGAGGTTCAGGCTCCGGCCCGGCGATCCCTCCTCCTCCAGGCCGACGAGGTGAGCAGCCAGCCCCGAGTCGGTCAGGTACAGCTTGGGGGACCGCGTGACCCGCTTGGTCCGGTTGGTGGACCAGGCGGGCAGGTAGTGCACCAGGAACACACCCTCCAGCAACGCCATGTAGCGCCTGAGGGTGGTCGTGGGCAGCCCCGCGGCCCGCGACAGGTCCGACATGTTGGTGAGCTGGGCCGTCCTCGCTGCAGCCAGGGCCAGAAGGCGCGGAAACGACGCCAGATCCTCCACTCGCGACAGGTCCCGTACTTCTCGCTGCAACAGCGTGGTCACGTAGGACTCGTACCATCTCGCCCGCCGGTCCGGGCGAGACCGAGCTACGGCCTCGGGGAATCCTCCGGCCGTCATCCGTCGCCTGAGGTCGGTCAGGTCGCACGTCGTCTCGGGCCCGACCTGGTCTGCCCCCCCGAACAGCCCATCGATCCACGCCCCGGCCGTTCCCTCGATCTCCTGCTGGGACAGAGGCCACAGGGTCAGCACCTCCATCCGTCCGACCAGCGCCTCGGAGAGCGCTGGTAGCGTCAGCAGGCGCGCAGAGCCCGTGAGGAGGTAACGACCCGGAGTACGGTCCCTGTCGATCGCGGCCTTCAATGCCAGCGCGAGTTCGGGAACACGCTGGACCTCGTCCAGGACCACGGGGCCCTTCTGACCCGCGAGGAATCCCTCCGGGTCGGACCTCGCCGCGGCGAACACACTCGCGTCGTCGAGCGTCAGGAACTTCGCTCCGAGCTTCGACCGGGCCAGTTCGCGGGCCAGGGTCGTCTTCCCCGCCTGACGGGCTCCCTGCAGGAAGACGGCCGGGGTGTCCTCCATGGCTTCGATGATGGATTCCGTGATGATGCGCTCGTACATGGTTGTAATTTATCCATGTCGTGGTCGATTTTCCACCTCGGCATGGTCGGCGAGGGGGAATAATCTCGGGAGATCCGCGGTTGGGCTGCTATGGTGCGCCGGCCTCGGAGGTGATCCCATGCATGCCCGTTCCTGTTTCTCCCTGCTCGTGGTGGGTCTGCTGTGTGCGGCGATCCCGGCCTGTGTGCCGCCGCGGCCCGCGGACGACGACGACGACGACCAGACCCACGGCGACGATGACGTGGCTGACGACGACACCACACCCGGCGACGACGACGACGTGGTGGAC
>CAZXHG010000051.1:0-43763 GCA_964639985.1 uncultured Rickettsiales bacterium | reverse complement strand
TCGGCCGGCGTGGTGTCGTCGTCGTCGGTCGGCGTGGTGTCGTCGTCGTCGTCGTCCGGCTGCGAGTCGTCGTCGTCGGCCGCGTCGTCGTCGTCGGTCTCGCCGGTGTAGGAGGGCTGCGAGGGCAGCAGGCAGCCCGAGGTCGCCAGCAGCGCGCCAGCGGCGAGCAGGGCCAGCAGGTGTTGGATCGTGTGAGGCATCGTGATTCCTCCTCGCCCCCTTGTCGGAGTGCGGGTCAGAACTCCATGGAGAAGGTGGTCACCGGGCCGGGCGTCAGGGCGGTGGAGCGGTTGGAGCCGTCCGGCAGCACGACCAGCAGCAGGCCGGTGGCACCCACGCAGGCGCCGGCCACACCGATGGCGAAGCCCGCGATGTTGTTGTTGCGGCCCCAGTTGTACAGGGTGGTGTCGGCCTCCCAGTAATAGTTCTTGTACATCACGTACGACATCACGAAGCCGCCCACGGCCGCTGCGCCGCCCACGCCCAGGAGGACGCCGCCGGCGGTGCGGCGCTTCTTGAGGGTGACCGAGGCGCTGGCGCCGCCGCCGCCCACGCTGGCGGTGGCCCGCCGGTCGCGCTGCGTACCGCCGGAGCTGGCGCTGCGGTTGCCCGAGTCCTCGTCGTCGGCTGCGGCGTCGGTGCCGTCCTCGTCCTCGCCCCAGCGGTCGTCGTCCTCGTCCTCGTCCCCTTCGTCGCCCCAGCGGTCGTCGTCCTCGTCCTCTTCCTCGTCCTCGCCCCAGCGGTCGTCGTCCTCTTCCTCGTCCTCGCCCCAGCGGTCGTCGCCCTCGTCGTCCTCGGCGTCTGCGTCCTAGTCGGCCGTGGCCTCGACGTCGTCGTCCTCGTCGTCCTCGTCCTCGTCCTCTTCCTCGTCGTCGTCGCGCCAGCTGTCGTCGCGGTCGTCCTCGTAGCGGGAGCCGCTGCCGTCGTCCTCGTCGTCGTCGCGCCAGCTACGGTCGCGGTCGCCCTCGTAGCGGGCCACGACCTCTTCGTCGTCGTCGTCGCGCCAGCTGCGGTCGCGGTCGTCGTCCTCGTAGCGGGAACCGCTGTCGTCGTCGTCACGGCTGCTGCTGCTGCCGCTGTCGCCGCCGTCGTCGGGATCGGCGCCGGCGGGCAGGCTGGCGAGCAGCTCGTCGGCCTGGGCCTGCTCGCTCTCCGCGGCGCAGGCCTTGTAGGCGGCGGCCGAGATCGCGGCCTTGGAGACGGCCGTGGACGTGCCCACCTCGAGGTAGCACTGCGCGAGGTAGTAGTTGACCCGGCAGAAGTCGGGGTCCAGCTCCAGGGCCTCCTCCAGCCACGGGATGGCCTCGGCGTACTCGCCCGCGTCCACCAGGCTCGCGCCCACGAAGAACTTCTTGCGAGCGCCTTCCTTGTCCACGGCATACGCCGGCAGTGCCAGCGAGACGACCAGCAGTCCAACGACCCAGCAACGACTCATGATGTGCTCCACTCCCTCGGGCGGGATTCGAAAACCGACCCAACATAGCACACGCGGTGCGCGCGCCATTCTATGTACCAGCCCAACGAAGGGAAGCGAAAAGGATCACGAACGGCGCGAAAACCGGATCGAGATCACCGGGACGAGCGCGAGCAGCGCCAGGTTCGTCCAGGGCAGCGGGCCGCCCTGCGAGGAGCACCCACAGCCGCTCTGCCACCCGTCGTCCGGACCCGCGGTGGACTCGGGCTCGCCACCGCACACGCCCTGGGTGCACAGGTCGTTGACGGTCGCAGGATCACCGTCGTCGCAGTGGGCGCCGTCCTCGACGAAGGCGCCCGCGCATCCCCCGGTGGCGCAGCTGACGTGGTCATCGGTCGTGCAGGCGTTGGCGTCGTCGCAGGCCCCGCCGCACGGCGTGCCCGCGCAGCTCCCGCCGAGGCAGGCGTCGTCGAAGGTGTAGGGATCGCCGTCGTCACACTCCGTCCCGTCCTGGGACGGTGTGCCGGTGCACAGGTCGCCCTCGCAGTGGTCGTCGACCGTGCACTGCTCGTCGTCGTCACACGGCTCGTCGCACGCCGAGAAGCTGACGTACGAGTACACGGTACCCCACAGGCTGTCGATGCGACCGTCGGGCATGATCGGCACGAACAGGTAGCGGAAAGCCACCGGGCAGTCGTCGTAGTCGATGGCCGCGATCTCCACGCCGTCGAGGTAGCAGCGGCCCTGGCCGTCACCGAATTCGATCTGCCAGTGGAACCAGTGGCCCGAATCCCATTGCGAGGTGTCCCACGTGCCGAGGTAGACCTCGCCGGGGCATTCGACCGGGGCGCCAGGCCACGAACCGATCTGGTACTTGATCCTGCCGTAGGTGTCGGGGTTCTCCCCGATGCTGCCGTACAGCCGGACGTTGGTGCCGTAGTCGATGTCACCGGACCATGGACCGTCGAAGAACTCGACCACGTGGTGCTTGTTGCCGCTGAAGGTGCCGTTGTCCAGGGTCTCCATGCCCAGGCCACGCACGTACAGGCTCAGCGTGCCGCGCTCGGCCTCGGTGCCGAGGTCGTACAGGATGTAGTCCTCGAAGGCGTCCACCTGCCAGCCGTCGTCGACGAACGTGCCGCCGGTGACCGTACCGACCGAGGCGCCGTCGTCCAGCGGGTCGCACAGGTAGAGGGTGCCGCCAGGTGGGAGGCAGTCGGGCTGGGCGGCAGCGCGTGCGGCCAGGCTCAGCGCGGCCACGATCGCCAGCGGGATTCGGCGGTTCATGCGGTCACTCCCCTCGGTGTCCGCGACGATCCTATCCCAGCACGAAGGTCTCCACGAAGCGCCGCAGCAGGGCGTTGGCCTCGGGGCCGGGCCGGTGGCTGTACAGCTTGCGCAGGGCCTCGTCCTCGCCGAACAGGGCGCCATAGGTGGCCATGTAACCGCGGAAGCGCTCCTTGTTCTCCAGGTAGCTCAGCTCGCAGTGGAACTGGGTGGCGTACACCGGCTTGCCGGGCAGGCAGAACGCCTGGATCGGGCACAGCTCGGAGCGGGCGAGGGACTGCAGCCCCGCGGGGAGGCGGGCCACGCGGTCCTTGTGGCCCATCTGGGCGGTGAACGGATCGGGCATGGCGGCGAACAGCCGGTCCGCGTGGCCTGCGTCGGTCAGGTCGAGGTCGTACGAGCCGACCTCGGCGTGGTCCTCGTCCACGATCACCTCGCCACCGAGGCCCAGGGCCAGGGACTGGAAGCCGAAGCACGAGGCAAAGGTCGGGAACCCGCCGGCCGTGACCTCCACGAGGAAGTCGGCCAGCCGCCGCACGCCCGGATCGTCGTCCAGCACCGAGTACTCGCCGCTGCCGCCCGACAGCAGCACGTCCACGCCCCGCAGCATGGAGTCGTCGAGGGTCCCGCCGAGGATGTCCACCTGGCGCACCTGCTCAGGCCGTACCTGGAGCCTGGCGACGAACGAGCGCCACTCGTCGTCCCTGGCCGGGTCGTCGGGGTTGCGCGCCTGCAGCAGGGCGAAGGTCAGGTCGTCCCAGGTCTTGCTCATGGACCCGGAGAGTACCGCGAAGCGCTGCGCGGGGGAACGGCCCGGGACCGGGACGCGCGGATCGCTGGTAGAATCGCGCACCGCGGAGGTCCCGGATGGAGGCTGGACGGGCGCTCGAAGTACTGGTCGTGCTGGTCGGGGTGAGCGTGGCGGTCCCGGTCCGGGCGGGCGACGACCCGGCCGCCGAGATCGCGCGCTTCGCCGGGGCGTACGTCTACGTCGGCGGGGACGTCGAGTCCGACCAGCGCCGCGCCGCCATCGAGAGCACCTGCCAGCGCATGATCCCGGGCATCCGTGCCCTGTGCAACAAGCGCATCTTCCGTGCCACGGACCCGCCCGAGCGCTGGGTGATCGACGTGGACGGCGAGGACGTGACCATCGGGCACGCGGACGGGGAGGGGACCCGTTCCCCCTGGGATGGCACCGCGGTGGACACCATCGGCGACGGGGGCGGTGAGCAGGCCGTGACCCGCCAGCTCGACGGGGGCTGCCTGGTGCACCATGCCCAGCAGGCGAAGGGGTCGGGCAACGACCGCTTCTGCCTGTCCGCAGACGGCAATACGGTTACGGTCACGGTGACCGTGGCCAGCAACTTCCTGCCCGACGACGTGGTCTACACCCTGACCTATCAGCGGGAGTAGCGCGTGGTCCTCAGGGTGGACAACCTGTTCTGAGCGCACGCCGTTGGCGCTATCATGCGGCGATTCACAGGAGGCGGCCCATGTGTGGAGTGGTCGGCATCGTCTACGCCAAGCTCAACCGCGACCTGGGCAGGGAGGCCGCCGCCCTGCTCAAGAAGCTGGAGTACCGGGGCTACGACTCCACCGGCGGGGCGTTCTTCGACCGCGACGAGGTCACCCTCAAGAAGAAGGTGGGCAGCCCTACCGATGTGATCCGTACGCTGGAGCTCGACCGCGAGCAGGGGGACAAGTTCATCGGCCAGGTCCGCTGGGCGACCTACGGCTCGGTCACGGATCACAACGCCCAGCCCCACGAGCTGAACTGCCGCTGTCACATCGTGGGCGCGCACAACGGCAACATCTCCAACACCGATTCGATCAAGGAGTACCTCGTCGACAACGGCCACAACGTGGCCTCGGACAACGACGGCGAGATGCTGGTTCACGAGGTCGAGCACTACTATGACCAGCTGACCCGCCGCAGGACGCCGAAGGACGACGCAGAGCGGATCGACCTCACCATCCGCGCCATCCGCAAGGCCCAGCGCCGCGTCGAGGGCTCCTACGCGGCCTGCGTGGCCTTCCCGGACCTGCCGGGCATCTTCGCCATGAAGTCGGGGTCGTCGCTGTACGCGGGCAAGGGTAGCGACGCCAACGGCGAGTTCGTGGTGGTGTCGTCGGACCTGACGTCCGTGCTGTCCAAGACGCGCTTCCTGATCCCGCTGGCCGAAGGCCAGGGGCTGTACTTCACCCACGACAGCTACCGCGTGTTCTCGCTGCACGAGGACCGGGAGTACCGGGTGCCGCTCAAGCGCTCGCGGCTCAACGTGGCCGACATCATGCTGCAGAGCCGGTACCGCTACTTCATGCACCAGGAGATCTACACCTCGGCCGAGAACGTGGGCCGGATCCTCAAGTACTACTTCGTCGACGCCTCGGAGAAGTCCCTGTTCGCGCTGCTGGAGCAGCACCGCAAGGTGTGCAAGGACATCATCTTCGACCTGCTGAAGCTGTACGACATCTTCAGCGACGACGAACTGCTCGGCGGGCTGGAGTCCCTGCTGCAGGGCGAGGCGTTCAGGGCGCTCTACGAGGAGGTCCAGAAGGCCTCGATTCGCCTGCCGCCGCCGGGGCAGCGGCGGGCCCACACCTCGGACGAGGCCCAGCTGCTGACCGAGCTGTTCGAGCTCAAGCGCGACTACGCCCCGCAGCTGTGGCTGCTCGACCAGGTCGTGATCTGGAAGAAGAAGCGCAAGGTCACGCGCTTCCGCGACGCGTTGGTGAAGCTGATCTGCGAGCGGAGTCGCCAGGGCGGGCGCGTGTTCGCCATCGGCGCGGGCACGTCGTATCACGCGTCGCTGACCGGGGCGTACCTGTTCAACAACATCGCCGGGCTGTCGATCCTGCCGGTCAACCCCGGCATGTTCCGCTCCATGTACCTCGACGCGCTCTCGCCCCACGACCTGATCATCGGCGTGACCCAGTCGGGCGAGACCAAGGACCTGCTGGACATCTACAACGACGTGCGCGCGAAGCACGGTGACGACATCAAGCTCGTCACGCTGGTCAACAACGAGCTGTCCACCATCCCCCAGGAGAAGTCCGACTTCTTCCTGCCGATCCTGTGCGGACCCGAGGTGGCGGTCGCGGCCACGAAGTCGTTCATCAGCCAGGTGACCCTGTTCCACCTGCTGGCGTGCATGGCCGCGCTGCCGGGCGAGGACGAGGTGCGGGAGCAGATCGCGCGGGTGCGAGCCGTGATCCAGTTCACCCTGCGGGCCGTGGAGGAGGATACGGCCGAGGTGGCGCTCAAGTTCTTCCTCAAGCCCTCGATCCACATCCTCGGCACGTCCCTGATCGGCGTGGCCAGGGAGGGCGCGCTCAAGGTGCGCGAGGTGGTGCTCAACCACACCGAGGGCTACGACTCGGCCGAGTTCAAGCACGGACCCAACACCATCCTGGGCAAGAACACCATCTTCTCGTTGCCGGACATGGAGCGGCTGCTGGTGGACGCCTGCGAGTTCTTCCGCGCCCTGTGCGAGATGCAGGCGGTGGCGGGCCAGGCTGATCCAGCGGCCCTGGCCGAGAACGTGGACATGTTCAAGGACCTGGGCTTCCGCGACCTGACCCTGGGCGACACCACCCTCGAGACCGGCGAGATGATGGCGGTCAACGAGGCGGTCGCGCTGTTCAAGCGCCACGTCGACCTGGAGAACTACTTCACCAACTACCCGCTGATCTTCATCTGTCCGCCCGAGGAGCGGGACACCAAGATCACGATCACCCAGATCCACACCCACAAGATCCGCGGCGCGGACATCGTGCTGATCGCCCAGGACGACGACGCCCTGCGCAAGGCGGTCGAGGGCAAGCCGGACGGATTCGAGCGCTACTACAGCAAGTATCTCCGCGTGCCGCGCATGTTCGACCGCAACATGTTCGTGTACCAGGCGTCCGTGGTGCTGCAGCTGCTGGCGCTGCGCATGTCCGTGGACAAGATGAAGTATCTCAACAAGAACCACGTGCAGAACCACGGCGTGCACCCGGACGTGCCCAAGAACGTGTCCAAGTCGATCACGGTCGACTGAGCCAGATCGCGCTATCCTGGAACCTGGGAGGTGTCGTGCGCGGGGGTCCGTCTCTCGTCCTGCTGGTCGCCGGGCTCGTGGTGGGTGGGTGCCTGCCGCCGCAGTACCCGATGATCGGGGATCCCGATGGTGACGGGAGTTACTTCGGCGAGGACTGTGCGCCCGACGATCCCATGATCCACCCGGACGCCGAGGATCCGTTCGGGGACTACATCGACCAGAACTGCGACGGCGTCGATGGTGTGGATGCCGATGGCGACCACGCCGCAGCGTCCGTGGACTGCGATCCCGACAACCCCTCGATCTACCCCGGTGCACCCGACCCACCCGGGGACGGCATCGACCAGGACTGCGACGACTGTGGTGGTGACGCCCCGGAGGGGGCGGGGGATGGCGTCGATACGGACTGCGACGGGTACGCGGCGAGCCTGGGCGTGGCCGAATTCGACTGCGACGACGAGGATCCCGACATCAACCCGGGCGCGGTCGAGCAGTGCGACGACGTGGACCACGACTGCGACGGCGAGACGGACGACAGGTGGGAATGCCGGTCCGGAGACTGCGACAGCGGCACCTGGGGCATCCTGCCGGTCGACGAGGACACCCTGTACGTGGACGCCACGGCCGACCCGGGCGGGGACTGTGCGGCCGCGTTCCCCTGCACGACCATTGCCGAGGCCCTGGACCAGGCCGCGGGCATGGAGGCAGGCCTGATCGCCGTGGCCGCGGGGACCTACACGGAGAACCTGATCCTGAACGGCAACCACGACGGGATCTGGCTGGCGGGCCGATGCCGCGAGCTGGTGGCCATCGATGGCAGCGCGGCCGAGGAACCGGCCATCCACGTGGGCGTCTCCGAGACGCCAGGCATCGCGATCAGTGGATTCACGATCCGGGGGGGACTCCCGGGGCTCCAGGTCGACGCGGGCGCGGTGTCCCTGAGCTACTCGCTGGTGGAGGATTCGGTGGGGGCCGGCGTCTACCTGCCGGAGGAGGCGGAGCTCTCCGTGGTGCAGGTTCGCATCGAGGACACCGTGCCGTTGCCGCAGGAGCACCACGGGTATGGTCTGGCCGCGCTGTCCGGGGCCGAGGTCGACCTGGAGAACGTCACCTTCGAGGACAACCAGGTCACCGCGATCCTGGCCGGCGGCGTGGGCCTCGACGGCCTCGGCACCAGCCTGACCGGCATCTGGGTGGAGGTGCTGGATACCGCATCGGCGTACGGGTACGCGGGCCCGGCGGTGGACGTGGGAGACGGCGCCTCCTTCGACGTGAACAACATCACCCTGGACGGCAACGCGGGTAGCGGGGTGCTGGTGGACGGTGTTGGCACCTGGGCGTTGCTGATCAACGCCGAGGTCTATGGCATGGTCACGGCGCTGGACGGGACCGGAGGCCAGGCGCTGGCCGTACAGAACGGCGGCAGCCTCGACGTGTCCGCCTTGATCGTCGACGGTCACCACGGCTTCGGCGTGGGCGCGTCCGGCCCGGACACCTACCTCCAGCTCAACGCGACCAGTATCGCCAACACCTGGATGGACGCCGGTTCGGCTGCAGCGCCCGCCGTGCTGGTGACCAACGGGGCGACGGCCGATCTGGCCCAGGTGTGGACCGGTCCGACCGAGGGGCCGGGGTTCGCCTTCCTCGACGGCGCCGACGTGACCTGCTACGGCTGCGATCCGGACGACTCCCAGTTCGCGAGCGTGGTGGTCGAGGGAGCCTCGGCGACGTTGACCGGTTGCTACATCGACGGCGCCGAGGCGCACGCCGACCTCGGAGGGGGGATCGGGCTGTACGTGTCCGACGACGGGGGACCCGCGACCGTGACGCTGGACGGCAGCTGGATCGTGGATGCGGCCTGCACCGGCGTCTACCTGTCGGGCAGCGGCTCCTACAGCATCAACGAGAGCGAGATCCAGGGGGGCGCTGCGCCCCTGCACCAGTGTGGTGACGCCGTGGTGGCCACGGGGGGCATCGGCGTGGACGAGCTGCAGCTGAGCGGCAACACCTTCCACGACGCGGGGCGGGTGGGCGTGCTGCTGCACGGCTCGTCCGCCACCCTGTCGGGCAACAGCTACACCAAAAACGAGGTCGATCTCGCGTGGCAGGCCTGTGACGGCGTGGACGAGCCGGTGGGGTACGAGGAGGCCGCCGCGGCCGAGATGTGTCCCGTCGACGAGTACATCGTACAGCCGTACGACTTCTAGTACCTGCTTCGAGAGGCCGAGCAGGGAGCCTGGAACGCCGGCGACATCAGCGGCGCGGCGCCCGCGCGTGGCTGAAGAAGATCGGCGCGAAGATCCACGCCCCGGGCTCGTCCGCCAGCGCCCGCAGCTGGACCAGCGTCTCGTCGTCGTCGGGGAGGGCGAGGTCGGCGCGGCCCAGGGTCTGCGTCTTGAACCCGAACATCGCCTCGACCACGAACCTCACCGGGATGTGGTGGGAGGTCAGCGGTGCCACCTCCGTGCGAGCGGCCTCGAAGCCCGCGGCCTGCAGCAGGTCCACGAGCTTGCGGCCCACGTGGCGGTCGCCGCCCAGCCGCGCCTGGGCCTCGGCCGCGCGGGCCTGCAGATCCCGCAGCCCGTCGGGCTCGGGGTGTACCACCACGGCTTCGTCGTCCACGTCCACGGTCACCACCGTGCCGCCCGGTTTGAGCACCCGGAGCAGCTCGGCCATCACCGCCGCGGGGTCGGCCAGGTGCTGGAACAGGAAGCGGCAGTAGCACGCGTCCACGGACCGGTCGCCGAGGGGGAGGGCCTCGCCGGTGCCGGACATGAACGTGCAACGGTCGGCCAGATCGCGGTCGGCCGCACGCGCCGCGGCCCGCTCCCGCAGCGCGTCCTCGGGCTCCACACCGACCACCTGGCAGCGGGGGTAGGCGCGCGCCATCAGCGTCGCGATCACCCCGGGGCCGGAGCCCAGGTCCAGCACCGTACCCTCTCCCTTGAAGCCGAGCTTCTTGAGCCAGTAGTGCTCCAGCGCCCAGCCGATCTCGGCCTGGCGCTCCAGCCGCTGCAGCTCCTGCTCGCGGTCCTCGAGCGTGGCGAAGGAGTACGACTCGTCCCGCTCGGCCGCCGCCTCGGCCGGCACGGTGGCGGGGCCCGTGAACCGCTCGTGAGACACCTCGGCCTGGCCGGAGAGCTTGTGGTTGACCGCCTGCAGCCGCGCCCCGAGCAGCCGGTTGAGGTTGCGGCTGAAGCGGTAGGCCAGGGAGAGGTCCTTGCGCTCGAGCCGCTCCTGGATGTCCTCGGGCAGCAGCAGCATCTCCGCGTCCTGCAGCGCGACCACGTTCTCGGCGCGGTCGAGGTCGGAGAGGCCGCCCACGTCACCGACCACGTCGCCCGGCTTGAGCACGGCCAGGTAGTGTGGATCCGCGGCCGACTCCAGTGTCACGCCGAGTGCCCCCGACAGCACCACGGCCAGACCGCGGTGGGACTCGCCCGCCTGGTAGAACGCCTCGCCCTGGGGTAGCTGGAGCATGGCGAAGCGGTCCAGGAAGTAGCCGATCTCCCCCTCGTCGAAGCCGGTGAACACGTTGGCGTCCTGCTCCGACGGCGCGCTGTGCGCGATGGCCGCCCACAGCGCGCGGCGTTCCATGG
This sequence comes from uncultured Rickettsiales bacterium, assembly GCA_964639985.1. Taxonomy (GTDB): domain Bacteria; phylum Myxococcota_A; class UBA796; order UBA9615; family CAYRNR01; genus CAZXHG01. The sequence goes on along the minus strand of CAZXHG010000051.1, from coordinate 33,423 downwards.
GCTCGTGGGGGACGTCGCGCCAGCCCGGGTACAGGCCCCGCAGCTGCCCGGCGGTCTCGCCGCCGTCGTCCCCGTCCGCGGAGAGGAACGGCGCCAGCGGGCTGCTCAGCTGCTGGAAGTAGGCCCGGTCGCGCAGGACCAGCGCCAGGGGCATGCGCAGGCCGGCGCGCTCGTACGGGCGGATCGGCTGGGTGAACGGCCGGTAGCCCACCTGGTAGTACAGGCGCAGCAGGCCCAGCTCGCACATCATCACGCCGACCCGCATGCCGCGACGCAGCCCGATCTGGTACTGGGTTCCGGCCAGCAGCGAGGCCACGGTCCGACCCCGGTAGGCCGGGTCGACCATGAACGCGCTGGAGTAGCTGATCGCGTCGCCTCCCAGGGCCTCGATCATGGGTCCGAGGGCGAGCTCCTCCTTGAGCCGCTCCGGGAAGAACGGCCGGCTGAGGCGAGTGCCCCGGCAGGTGCCCACCAGGTGGCCGGTGTCCTGGTCGACGGCCGCCAGCAGGGAGCCCTCCTCGTCCAGCTCGTCGCGCATGATGCCGCGGCCGTGATCCATGCCAGGCAGGTCCTTGCCCAGCTCGACGGCGTAGATCCAGTAGCGGAATCGATAGATGGCCTGCCGTTCGGCCTCGGTGGTGACCTCGTGAACCTGGATGAACATGCGTAGCCCCTCGCATTGGTCGGGGCGGATTCTAGCGCAGGTGGGCGGTGGAACGGGGGAGGACCCGATCGTCCGAGGGAGCGGATCACTGCTCCCGTCGGAGGCCGGTGATGAAGCTGGCGTGGTCCCAGGCGACCCGGCCCAGCGAGGCGCCGGCCGAGGGGTTGCGCAACAGCTCGCGGGCGAGCCTCATCATCGGGCGTGGGCGACCGTAGAAGCGGAGGTTGGCGCGCTTCACCGCGGCGATGATCTCGGCCGGGGTGAGCACGCCGTAGTCGAGGATGGCCGAGTAGTTCTGATCGAACTGCTCCCAGTCCTCGGTGGTCAGCCAACCCTCCTCCTTCGCCATCCTGTACAGCTCCGTGCCGGGGTAGGGCGCGGCGACGGCGAAGTTGGCGATGTCGAGGGGGAGCTCGAGCGCACAGCGGATGTTGTTCTCCAGCGTCTCGTGGGTGTCCCCGGGCAGGCCGAAGACGAAGTACCCCCACACCTCGACGCCCGCGTCGTGGATCATGTGCACGGCCTCGCGGATCTGGTCGAGGGTGATCTGCTTGCCGATCGTGTCCAGGATCGACTGGTTGAAGCTCTCGATCCCCGGCGCGATCATCCAGCATCCGGCGCGCTTCATGGCCCGGACCAGCTCCTCGTCGATGGTCGCCACGTGGGTGTTGCAGGCCCAGCGAAAGCGCAGCCCCTCGTGCACGATGCGCTCACACAGCTCCAGGACCATGTCCCGGTCGGCGGTGAACGTGTCGGCCTGGTACATGACGTTGTGGCAGCCCAGCGACAGCACGTACTTCGTCTCGTCGAGCAGACTCGCGGCCGAGCGCATGCGCACCGTGGATCGCCACATCACGTTCTGGCGGCAGAAGATGCACGAGTAGGGGCAGCCCCGGCCGGCGATGATGAAGGTGTAGCGGCCGAAGAAGGGCATCCGGTAGCGGTCCATCGGCAGCAGCTCGTGCGCGGGCCTTGGCAGCTCGTCGAGATCCTCGATGAATGGCCGCTCCTCGGTCACGACGACGTCCCCGGCCTTGCGCAGGGCGATGCCCTGCACGGTCGCGGGATTCCGTCCCGTCTCGCAGGCGTCGATCAGGTCGATCAGGGTCCGCTCGGGCTCGCCGCGGATCGCGTAGTCCAGCGTGGGGAAGGCGGCCAGCGACTCCTCTGGCAGATCCGTCACGTGGGGGCCCATGCCGATGGTGACCGCGCCCTGACGCCGGGCCAGGAAGTGGGCGTACATGTCGTTGGTCAGCGTGGTGGAGATGATGTTGCTGACCAGGTACCGGGGCCGCGCCTCGGCCAGCAGCGCCGTGAAGGCCGTCCAGTCCATCTCCTCGGCGATGCAGTCCACGACCCGGACCGTCATCGTCTCGCGGAGCAGGGCAGCGAGCCAGGCGAGGTTCGTCTGGGGCCAGATCATCCGCTCGCGGGTCATGCGGCCGGAGCGGTTGACGTCGCGGATCACCAGGTAGCCCTCGCGGGGCGTGGGGGGATTGACCAGCAGCACATCCACTCGTTGCGACATCCGTCGTCTCCCGTGGCCTAGCGGTCCCGCCCGTCGTGGGGTGGGACGCGGCCCGCGGCGATCACGTTCCAGCTCACCGGCAGCAGCCAGCGACCGAGGGTCGCCTCGGCCGCGGTGTCGGCGAGCACCGACGCCCTCGTCAGCGGCGCGAACAGGGCGGTCGGCTGCAGGGGGACCTCGGCGAAGGGGGTGGACAGCATCCCCTGGGGACGGACGACCACGTCCTGCAGCCCGACGTGCTCGAACAGCGCCCGGATCGAGGTGGGATCGAACTGGGTCTGCTCCGCGGAGTAGGAGGTGTCCACGCGCATGCGCACACGCCGCATGAGCTGGATCAGGGCATTGGACGACTGGGGTTCGTTGGCGATCACCCACCCGCCCGGCCGGACCATCTCCCGGATGCGGACCAGCGTGGCCTCCACCTCCTCGAAGTGGTGCAGCACCCCGAGCATCAGCGCCACGTCGACCTGCTGCGCGGGCTCGTAGTCGCGCACGTCGGCCGCGACGAAGGTCGTGTTCGCGTCGGCGTGGTTTCCCCGCGCGTACTCGATCAGGGCGTCCGCGTAGTCGAGCCCGGTGTAGCGAGCGTACAGGCCGCGGAGGTACCTCGCGGAGAAGCCGGCCCCGCAACCGATCTCGAGCATGCTGACGTCGCCGTCGAGGCGTACGACGCCGATGGTCTGTCGGAAGCGGTGGCGGCGTGCGATGCGGGCGGCGCGGTGCAGGTCCTTGCGTGCGTAGCTGCCGGCGATGCGGTTGAACAGCTCCCGGTCGCGGTGGGCCCGGGATCCTGGATCGGCCGCACCCTCGTGCCGGGTCCTGTCGCCCACGCTGGACCTCCGTTCCCCGGGTCGCGCCGGTCGGCTCAATGTACCAACTGCACTGCGGGCTTGCCAGCGAGCTGGATGCCGGTCAGATCGGCTGACCGCTCCGCAGGAACTCGACCCCATGGCGGACCTTGGTGCCGAGCGAATACCCGAACAGCTTGCTGCCGTAGTAGCCGAACGTCAGCTTGCCCATCAGGTCGGTCGCGCGGTTGCGGGGCATGCGGATCAGGGTGGGCACCGCCGGGTACAGGGCCGGGAAGCGGACCACCACCTGGAACCAGCGCTGCAGGTTGACGAACGCGTCCTTGTTGGCCAGGTCGAAGACCGTCTCCTCGGTGTACGTGTCGGCGAAGTCGTCGGCCGACATGGGGGACAGCAGTCCCATCTCCACGCCGATGTCCCACAGCACCGTGTCCGGGTAGGGTGAGACCAGCGAGCACCGCGCCCAGGTGGGCCGCAGCTCGACGTTGAGCTCCAGCGTCTCGATCGCCTGCTCGATGGTCTCACCGGGCAGGCCGATCATGTTGTAGGTCTTCACCAGGATGCCGTTGGCCTTGAGCACCCGCACTGCGCGGCGCATGTCCTCGACGCGCGTGCCCTTGCGCAGGATCCGGTTACGCAGGTGGTCGTCGGCCGACTCGATGGAGATGGACACCGCGCGGCAGCGTGCAGCACCCAGCGCGCGGCCGACCTCCTCGTCGATGGTCTCCGGTCGGGTGTTGAACACGAACGGCAGGTCCACCTCCCGGCGGTAGCGCGCGAGGAAGTCCAGGGCCCAGTCGCGGTCCGAGAGGAAGAAGTCGTCCGGGGAGAAGTCGGCCACCTGCAGCGGGTACCGGCGGCGGACCTGCAGGATCTCCTCGACGACCCGCTGCGGGCGACGCTTGCGCGCCCACTCTCCCTTGCCCCGGTACAGGTCGATGTCCATGTGGTTGTGGCAGAACGTGCAGCGGTACGGGCACCCACGGCCGGTGATGAAGCGCTTGACCACGTTGTCGCGGAAGATCGGGTAGCGGTAGTACAGGGAGCGGTCGGGGAACGGCAGCTCGTCCACGTCGACGAGGTCGCGAAGCCCGTTCATCACGAGCTCGCCGTCGACGCGCGACCCGACGTTGGGGATCCCGGACGTGTCCGCCCCGGACTCCAGCGCGTCGAGCAACTCGAGCACGGCGTGCTCCCCCTCGCCGCGGCAGATGTAGTCGATGCAGTCGTACTTGCCGAGGATCTCCGGGTTGTGGGTCGCGTGGTTGCCGCCCCAGAAGATCGGGCGGTCCGAGCGGCGCTTGAGCCGGCGGGACACGTCCAGGGCCCAGGCCTGCTGCCCGGTGAAGACCTGGAAGCCGACGATGTCGGGCTGCAGTCGCTCCACCTCGCCGACCAGGTCGTGTTCGAGGGCGTCGACGATCAGCACGCAGCGGTGACCGTGGGCCTGGAGCAGGCCCGAGATGTACATCGGCCCGAGGGCCGTGAACGAGTACTGCTGCAGGAGTGCCAGGGTTGCCATCGTCCAGTGTCCGTGCGCCGAGAGCCCACCAAGCATAAGGCCTGCCCCCGAACCGTTCCACGGACGCGGGCGAATTGGGGTACCATCGGCTCCGTCTTCGGAGCACGTACACCATGTCGGACGAAGCCGGGCTGAGCATCGTCATCCCCGTGTACGACGAGGTCGCGTCGGCGCCGCGCCTCGCCGACCGGGTGGAGGGTATCCTCGCGGGCATCGAGGGGCCGGCCGAATGCATCCTGGTGGACGACGGGTCCACCGACGGCACGTCGGACCACCTCGACGCGGTCGATTCCGAGCAGGTCCGCGTCGTGCGGCACGCCACGAACCGCGGGTACGGCGCCTCGCTCAAGACCGGCATCAGCCGTGCCCGGTACGCCTGGGTCGCGATCACCGACGCGGACGAGACCTACCCCGACCACCTGCTGGCCGATCTCTTCCGCCAGGCCCTCGACGAGCAGCACGACATGGTGGTCGGCGCGCGCACCGGGGCCAACGTCAGCGTGCCTGTCATCCGCCGGCCGCCCAAGTGGGTCCTGCGCAAGCTCGCCGCCTCGCTCAGCGGGCACCCCATCCCGGATCTGAACTCCGGCCTGCGCGTGATGCGCAAGTCCATGGTCGAGTCGTACTTCCCCATCCTGCCGATGGGCTTCAGCTTCACCAGCACCATCACGCTGGCGGCGCTGAGCGCGGGGCACCGGGTCGAGTACGTGCCCATCGACTACGACAAGCGATCCGGGCGGTCGAAGATCCGACCGATCTACGACACGCTCAACTTCCTCCAGCTCGTGATCCGCACCGTGCTGTGGTTCAACCCGCTGCGGGTGTTCGTGCCCCTGTCGTTCGCGCTGTTCTGCCTGTCCTTCGCCGTGCTCTTCGGCAGCCTCGCCTGGATGGAGCGGCCCATGGACGTCACCTTCGGCGTGATCTTCATGACCGGCGTGATGGTGCTGACCATGGGCATGCTCGCCGACCTGATCGACAAGCGGATGCGGTAGGGCGGATGGCCTCGACCTCGGGCGCCCCTGGACGCGGATCGGTCGCCGCAGCGGTGGTGTGGCTGGCGGCCGGCGCGGTGGCCATCCTCACCACCTGGTCGATCGGCGCGTCGTACCTCGAGGGCTTCACCCTGGACATGGGCTCGCTGCAGTACCCGGCGGCGTGGTACGCGGGCTTTCTCGTGGCGTTCGCCCTGCTGGGATCGTTCGCTGCGGTCGCCATCGGTCTGGGGCTTGCCCAGCTGGTCGGCAGCGGCTCCGCCACGGCGGTGGTGAGCCGCCTGCTCGATACGGAGCGGGACCGGCGCTGGCTGGTGTACGGCGCGGTGGCTGCGTTCCTCGTGCCCGCGCTGCTGCGGCTGTTCCTGCTGGACGGCTTCCCGCTCACCGACGACGAGGACGTGTACCGACTGCAGGCCGAGCTGCTGGCCTCGGGGAGGCTGTGGTCGGACTCGCCGCCGCTGAAGCTGTTCTTCGACGCGCCGTTCGTGATCAACGACGGCCGCTACTACACGTTCTACTTCCTGGGGTGGCCGGCGCTGATGGCTCCCTTCGTGGGATTGGGCCTGTCCGGCTACGTCAACGCGCTGCTGTCGGCGGCGACGTTCGTGCCCCTGTTCGGCGTGGCACGGGAGGTCTGCGGCTCCCGCTGGGCCAAGGTGGTCGCCCTGCTGTACCTGACCTCGCCGATGCTGATGGTCGCGGCCGCGACCGAGATGTCCCACACGAGCTGCATGGCGGCGCTGGCGTGGGCGACCTGGTTCGCCTGGCGGGTGGGGTCGGGTGTAGGGGGCGCCGGCAGCGCGGCCGGGTTGGCGGTGATGTTCTCCGCGGCGTTCTTCAACCGGCCCCTGTCCGCCCTGGGGATCGGCGTACCCCTGCTGATGTGGTGGGTGCTGATGCTGCGCGGTGCTGGCCGCTCCCCGTGGCCGCAGGTGGCGGCGTTCGTCCTGCCCTCGCTGCTGTTCGCGGGCCTGTTCCTGGGAGTGAACCAGCTGCAGAACGGCCATCCGCTGGTGGTGGGCTACGCGCGCGGTGCGGAGTACGCGGCCGAGAACGGGTTCCGCTTCTTCACCGGCTTCAAGGACACCGAGATGGCCGGCGGCGTGCTTGGATCGCTCGCCCCGCGAGCCCTGCTGGCCCACGGCGGTACCGGGCTGCTGCGGCTGAACTTCGCGCTGCTGGGGTGGCCGTGCTCCCTGCTGTTCCTGGCCCTGGCCGGCGCCAGCCGGCGGCTCTGGGTGCTGTGGGCCTCCTTCGGCCTGTTCGTGGTGCTCAACACCACCAGCGAGTCCCAGGGCATCGACACCTTCGGGCCCACGCACTTCTTCGAGGTGGCCCTGCCGATCCTGCTGCTCACCGGGGCGGGCATGCAGCGCGCCCATCGCTGGCTGTCCGGGGTGGCCGAGACCCGCTCCACCCGCGTGTTCGTGCCGTCCCTGGTGGCCGGCCTGGTGGTGGTCGCCCTGGCGCTGTACGCGCCGGTGCGGCTCGGCTCGATCGCCCGGATGGTGGACTCGATCCGCGTGCCCTACGAGCTGGTGTGGCAGGCCGACCTGCACGACGCCATCGTGTTCACCTCGCGGCCGTTCGCGTCGCGCTGTGGGATCGAGCCCACCCGCCACTTCAAGCTGTTCCACCCGCTCAACGATCCGGACTTCGGCGACGACGTGCTGTGGGCCAACCACCTCACGGTGGAGGAGGATCGCCAGCTGATGCCGCATTTCCCGGGCCGGACCGGGTACGTGCAGTACTGGGCGGATTGCCAGCTCCACATGGTCCCGCTGGACATGGCCGACCCCGCGGCCGTGCCTCGCGGTCGCATCGGGGGCAGTGACGTCGGGCTGGAGCCCGCGGTCAGCGCAGCCCCTGGCGCCGCGACGACGGAATGAGCAGCCACGACGCGAACCCAAGCGCCGAGAACACCACCTGCACGAAGAGGAACGACAGGCCGAACAGCAGGGCCTGTTCGTAGTCCACCCCCAGCGGCCGCAACGCCACGACCAGGAATGCCTCGCGCGTGCCGATGCCCGCGATGGAGATCGGCAGGATGGTCACCCCGATGGCGAGCAAGGAGATGGCGGCGCCGAGCAGGGGGGCCAGGTCCAGCCCCAGCCCCTCGGCGATGACCAGGTAGATGGAGACGTTGACGGCCGAGGCCGCCAGCGTGAGGGTGATGGACAGCGGCAGCCAGCCCGGTTGCCGCTGGGGTGCGGCGTCGTCGCCCGGCGCCGGAGACACGCTCGAGGTGCCCCGGAACCGGGCCTCGAACCTCGTGATCAGCTGGTCGAGCCGGTTCAGCAGCGGTCGGCGCCACAGCAGCATCGCGCCTGCCACCACCAGGATCGCGCCGATGCCCGTGATCACGGCGAGGCGGTTGCCCAGGACCGAGGTGGGCACCACGGTCGCCGACACGACCACCAGCGAGCCGAGCACGAACACGTCGATCAGGCGGTCGCCGATGACCGAGGAGATCGCGTTGCGGCGGTGGATGCCGCGGCGCATCACGTACCCCACCTTGATCAGCTCGCCCACCCGGCCGGGCGACAGGGACCCGAACACGACCCCGGCGTTGAACACCAGCCAGGTCTCGCCGAACGACATCGCCCGCGCCGTGTTGCCCATCAGCAGCCGCCAGCGGGCGGTCTTCAGCGTGAGGATGACCAGGGCCGCGGGCAGGGCATAGGCCAGGGCAAGCGGCGAGCTGCCCTGGGCGATCTCCCAGAGCTTCGCCGGTTCGGAGATGGCCACGAGCACGGCCAGCACGACCACCGCGATCGCAGGTCCGGCCCACCGGCGCACGGCTGACAGCTTGGACGCCATGACCGGGGATCATCCGGTGCGGGCCCCTGCTTTGTCCAGGAGGGGTGGGGCGCTGCGGGAGATCGAGGCGATGGACGGGCAGCTGGGCCGCGCGCTGTGGATCGCGTCGGAGGACCTGGGCGACCCGGCGCGGTGCGAGCGCGCCTGGAGCAGCCTGCTGCGGCTGGCCGTCGAAGCGGGGGCATGGAGATACCTGCGCCGGGAGGCGGAGGGGGCCGCCCTGTACGCCCGCAACTCCGGCTCCCCCGACCTGGCCGCGCTTGCTGCTTCCTGCGAGGCTCAGGCGAGGGGCGCCCTTGGCTGATGACGGATTGCGCCTGCCGGGTCATTTTCTAAAAACCGATAAAAAACAAATGGATACGAGTTTCTGTCGGATTCTCGTTGACCAACTGACCGTTTTGTCTAAACTGGTCAGTGCGTGCATCGAGACACGGGAAAGGGTGGCATGAGCAACTGGTCCTGGGAGGATGTGCTCGGCTCGCTGAAGGATTTCACGGGCATCGCCGACGACGACGCCAACACGCCCACGGTACGCGAGCGCATCGGCGATACCTTCACCGACGCGATCATGAAGCATGGGCCGGCCCTGATGGAGCGGTTCGTCAAGCCGTTCGACGAGAGCGATCCCAAGGACCGCAAGCGCAAGCGGATCCTGGAGGCGGCCACCGAGCTGTTCATCCGGCAGGGCTACCGCAAGACCTCGGTGGACGAGGTGGCCCGCGAGGCGGGCGTGGCCAAGGGCACGGTCTACCTCTACTACAAGACCAAGTCCGACCTGCTGATGCACGCCATCGGCTACGAGAAGATGCGCTTCGTGGGCGGGGTGTTCGAGATGTTCCAGCAGGACATCTCCGACCGCGACAAGCTGCGCGAGTACCTGCGCCAGGTGTTCGTGCTGGTCACGCAGATGCCGCTGGTGTCGCGGCTGATGAGCGGCGATCGCGAGATCCTGCTGGCCCTGGAAGAGGCCGACATCCCGATGAAGTTCTCGATCACCGAGCTGCAGACCGCGTTCATCGGCACGCTGGTCCGGCGCGCCGCGCCGCACCTGTCGCGCCGGGAGCGCGAGGAGCGGGCCCGGGTGTTGACCGGCCTGATGTACTCGGCGGACTTCGTGGGGGACGCCCGGATCCGCGGCGGGCTGTCCGCCGAGCGGTTCGCCGAACTCCTGGCCGACATGCTGGTCGATGGAATCGCGCCGCCCCCCGGGGCGGAGGGAGGTGACGGATGAGAGTCCTCAAGATGGCGTGGCGCAACGTGTGGCGGAACCACCGCCGCTCGGGCATCACGATCGCGGCGATGACCATCGCGCTGGTGGTCGAGCTGCTCTATTCCGGCCTCGTCACCGGTCTGGTGTACGGCATGGAGGAGGACGCGATCGCCCTGGACACGGGCGACATCCAGATCTCCACGCCTGCGTACCTGACCAGGCCGTCCCTCTACGAGGTGGTCGAGGACCACGAGGCGATCATGCAGCAGGTCGAGGCCGAGGGCTTCACGGCCTCCTCGCGACTGTTCAGCGGCGGTCTGGCCGCGGCCGCGGAGTCGTCGGCAGGGGTCAGCCTGATCGGGCTGGATCCGGACCGCGACACCACGGTCCTGGAACTGCACCAGTACATCGCCGAGGGGGAGTGGCTGGACGACAGCGACGCCCTCGGCGTGGTCGTGGGCAAGGCCCTGGCGCGCACGCTCGACCTGGACGTCGGGTCCGAGGTCGTGGTGCTGTCCCAGGCCGCGGACGGCAGCATGGCCAACGCGCTGTTCACGGTGCGGGGCATCCTGATGACCGTGGCCGCGGGCACGGACCGCACCGGGATCTTCATGACCGAGCGCACGTTCCGCGAGCTGATGGTGCTGCCCGACGGCGCGCACAAGATCATCATCCGCCGGCCGCTCGGTTCGGACCTGGTGGCCTCCGGGGACCTCGTCCGCGGCATGCTCGACCTGCCGCCGGCGGCCGAGCAGAACGCCGTGGAGCTCGAGGCCAAGGTGTTCGCCCTGACCAACCCGGACGCGCCTCCCATGGAGGTGCCCACCTATCCGGTCGCGGTGAAGACCTGGCAGGAGATCAACCCGATGCTCGCCCAGTACATCCAGAGCGTGCAGGGCGTGATCGTGATCGTCTACCTGATCGTGTACCTGGCCGTGGCGATCCTGATCCTCAACGCGATGCTGATGGCCGTGTACGAGCGGATCCGGGAGTTCGGTGTGCTCAAGGCCATCGGCTACGGGCCGGTCAAGGTCGCGACCATGATGATCGCCGAGGGGTTCTTCCAGGCCACGGTCGCCTGTGTGCTCGGGGCGGTCATCGCCGCGCCGTGCATGTGGTACCTGTCCACCCACGGCATCGACGTGGGCGGCCTCGGTGGCATGCAGATGGTCGGGCTGACCATGCCCGCCATCTGGAAGGCCCACTACGCGGTCGAGACCTCCGGGGCCCCGGTCTTCATGTTGTTCTTCATCGTGTTCGGCGCGGTGATCTTTCCGGCGCTCAAGGCCGCGTGGATCAGCCCGGTGTCGGCCATGCACCACCAGTAGGAGGCGCGAGATGAACGGAATCAAGATCCTCAAGCTCGCCTGGCGCAACCTGTGGCGTCAGAAGCGGCGCACCATCCTGACGCTGATCTCCATCGTCTTCGGCGGGTTCCTCGCCGTGATGATGACCGGCATGCAGGACTACACCTGGGTGGACTTCATCGACACCACCGCGCGCATGGGTTCGGGCCACATCGCGCTGCAGCACCCCGAGTTCCAGGACAAGCCCACGTTGAGCCGTACGGTGACCGGGACGGACGACAAGCGCAGCGCGGTGCAGACCGACGAGGACGTGGCCACCGCGGTGGAGCGGACCACCGGCCAGGCCATGCTCGCCACGGCGCACGACTCCTACGGCGCGTTCTTCATCGCCTACGATCCCACCCAGGAGAACGAGTACACCCTGGAGTGGACCGACGGGCTGATCGCGGGGGAGCTGTTCGACGCGCCGGACGACGACGGCATCATCCTCGGCCGGGTGCTGGCCGAGAACCTCGGCGCGGACCTCGGCGACAAGGTGGTGTTCACGCTCACCGACCGCAACGGCGAGATCGTCACCGGCATGGAGCGGCTGAGCGGCATCATCACCACCGGCGCGGACAGCACGGACGCGGCCATCACCCTGCTGCCCATCGACACCGTGCGCGACGTGGTCGGCTACGACCCCACGGAGAGCACGCAGGTGGCGATCTTCCTCAACAATGGCCGCCGCACGCTCACGGTCTCCGAGCGCATCGACGCGCTGATCGGCCCGGAGGCGGCCGTGCTCACCTGGGACCAGATGCAGCCCGAGATCAAGACCTTCATCGCCATGAAGAAGGGCGGCGGCGCGGTGATGAGCATCGTCATCGGCATCCTGGTCGCGGCGGGCATCTTCAACACCATCTTCATGAGCGTGATGGAGCGAACCCGCGAGTTCGGCATCATGGTCGCCATCGGCTACACGCCCAGGCAGCTGTTCGGCCTGGTGATGGCCGAGAGTGCCATCTTCTCGGTGCTGGGCCTCGTGCTGTGCACGGCGGTCACTGCGCCGCTGTACCTCAAGCTGAGCAAGACCGGCCTGGACATGACCGCCACGTACCAGTCCATGGGCATGGAGAGCATGGACATCAGCGGCATCGGCTTCGACCCGGTGATGCCGTTCGGCATCTTCCCGGAGAGCGGGATCGCCATCGCGCTGGCCATCGTGCTGGCCACCATGCTCGCCGGCCTCTACCCCGCGTGGAAGGCAGGCCGTGTCGAGCCCGTCGAATCCATCAATCTGGTCTGAGAGGGAAGCACCATGAGTACCCCCATCGTCGAGATGAAGGACGTCAAGAAGACCTACCGCCAGGGCAAGATCGATGTGCAGGCCCTGCGCGGCCTCGATCTGCAGGTCCAGCCCGGCGAGTTCGTGGCGATCTGCGGCCCGTCCGGGTCGGGCAAGACCACCGCGCTGAACTTGATCGGCGCGCTGGACAAGCCCACCTCCGGGTCGGTGGTCGTGGAGGGCCAGGAGCTGTCGGGCATGAGCCGTCGGGCGCTGAGCCGCATGCGCCGCGATCGCATCGGCTTCGTGTTCCAGGCCTACAACCTGATCCCCGTGCTCACCGCCTACGAGAACGCCGAGGCGGTGATGGCCCTGCAGGGCAGCTCCGCCAGCGAACGAAAGGAGCGGGTGATGAACCTCCTCAAGGAGGTCGGGCTCGAGGGCATGGAGAAGCGCCGCCCCCACGAGCTGTCCGGCGGCCAGCAGCAGCGAGTGGCCATCGCCCGCGCCATCGCGTCCAGCCCGGCTGTCGTGCTGGCCGACGAGCCCACGGCCAACGTCGACTCCGCGACCGCGGAGAAGCTGCTGGACATCATGGGCCGGCTCAACCGCGAGCACGGCGTGACGTTCATCTTCTCCACCCACGACGCGCGGGTGATGGAACACGCGCGTCGGATCGTCCATCTGGTGGATGGCCGCGTGGAGCGCGACGAGGTCAAGGAAGGACAGGCGTGATGATCCTGCTGTACGGAATCGTATCGAAGCTGATGAAGGAGCGGCGGCTGCCGGCGCTGGCCGGGCTGCTCGGCGCGGTCCTGCTGGCCGCGCCGGCCCTGGCCGACGACACGGAGCTGGCCCGGGAGCTGCTCGAGGGCACGGACGACGTGTACCGCGGCCAGTCCTCGCTGGGCACCATGGCCATGACCGTGCAGACGTCCCGCTGGACGCGCACGGTGCGGATGCGGATCACCACCCAGGGCGAGGAGAAGTCGCTGATCGTGATCCTGGACCCGCCCAAGGAGGCGGGCATGGCCACGCTCAAGGTGGACGACAACATCTGGAACTACCTGCCCAACGTGGACCGCACGATGAAGGTGCCGGCGTCGATGATGTCCGGGGCCTGGATGGGCAGCCACTTCTCCAACGACGACCTGGTCAAGGAGTCGCGCATGGCGGACGACTACACGTACGTGCTGGCGCAGCGGCCGGGGGACAACGGCGAGGACGTCTACGTGGTGGAGTGCACGCCCCACCCGGACGCTCCCGTGGTCTGGGGCAAGGTGGTAGTCAAGCTCCGCTCCGATCGCCTCCCCATCGAGACCACCTTCTGGGACGAGGACGGCGAGCTGGCCCGCACCATGACCTACGAGGACATCCGCGAGCTGGGCGGCCGGACCGTGCCCACGCGGATGAAGCTGGTGCCGGCGGACAAGCCGGACGAGTACACCGAGATGGTCTTCGAGGACATCGAGTACGACGTGGACGTGCCCGAGGGCACGTTCTCGCTGCAGTCCCTGCGGCGGTAGCTCTCAGGGAACCCAGCCAGCGAGCGCACTCCACAGCCCGTCGGTCACCGTGTCCAGCTCGGCCTCGGCGTCGGCCGTGTCCCAGGCGTAACCGTTGATCTCGCTGGCCACCACCCGGAGTACCCCGGCCTCGCCCACCTCGCCCCCGGCACCGCCCCCGGCACCGGCGCCGCCGTCACCCGCGTAGGAACCGTCGTCGCCGGAGGTGGGTACACCGCCAGGGCTGGCTCCGGCGCCGCCCGAGCCGCCGTAGCCGCTGCCGAAGCCGTCTCCACCCGAGCCCCCGTCGCCCCCCGGTCCTCCCCATGCCAGCACGGTGGCTCCGCTCGCATTGAGTGACATGCAGGTCAGCAGCACGGTGCCGCCGCTGCCACCCTGGCCACCCTGTCCGCCCCCGCCGCCGCCGTCGTCCGAGCCGTATCCGTCCCGGTCATCCCCGTCACCCCCGGTGCCGCCGTCGGCTCCGGCCGCCGTGATCGCACCCTGCACGCCGATGTCCCGTGACCAGATCAGGATCGCGCCCCCGCCGACGCCTCCAGGCGTCCCGTCGGCGGGCCCACCCCCGGGCGCGGTCTGCACGCCCGCGTCGTGGTTGGCGCCCGATTCACCGCCGCCCGCGCCCGCCGAGCCGCCGCCACCCAGGTACAGCAGGGAGAGGTCCACCGGCGTGTAGTTGCCCTCGGCCGCGTGGGACGCGCCGCCCCCGCCACCACCGCCGCCGGTGACCGGCGAACCACCCGCACAGTGGGTCAGCTTGCTGCCGCCACCGCCGCCACCGAGGCCGCCGAGGCCGCCCGGGTTGTCACAGCTGGCAGCTCCGTCACCTCCCCACCAGGCGCCGGCCGCGCCCGCGCCGTCGCCGCCCGGGCCCCAGGTGCCCTCCCAGCCCCAGTCGCCGCCCGCAGCCACCTCGCCCCAGGGGCCGTCGGGACCGCCAGCGGTGGGTGCACCTGCGTAGCCCAGGTCGGCGGTGTCGATCGCACCGGTGGGCAGCACGGTCACGGAGTACAGCGCGGTCAGCGCCACGACCCCGGTCGCGCGGCCGGTGGTCTCGCCGCCGGTCAGCCCGTCCCACGGCGACGCGGTCAGGGTGCCCTCGATCTCCACGGCCTCGTACTGGGGGATTCGCTGCACGAACACCGCGTCGTCCGCGGGCAGACCGTAGATCCGCGTCGGCGCCTCGGTGAAGGTCAGCTCGGTGGCGCCCACCGAATCCACGAACAGCACCTCCCAGGCACCCACCTCGGAGCTGGCGCCCTGCAGATCGGCCAGCAGGGCGAGGTCGCCGGCAGCGAACCCGTCCGTGCGCTCCACCTCGACCGCGGCGCCGGTGACCTCGGCCGTGACCCGCCAGGCCACCCCGTCGGGCCAGGTGCGCGAGCCGCTGGTGTGCACGTTGACGTCGAAGTCGGCGAGCACGGTCAACGTGCCGTCCGACCCGTCACCCAGCAGGTCGCAGTTGTGGGCCAGGAACGGATCCCCGTCGTCACACTCCTCGCAGGCCATGGTCCCGTCGCCGTCCACGTCCGCTTCGTCCACGCCGGGGGCGCCGTCACAGTCGTCGTCCTGGCCGTTGCAGGCCTCGGCCGCCCCGGGATGGACCGCGGCGTCGCTGTCGTCGCAGTCCCCCTCGCAGACCATGTACGTGTCCCCGTCGGCGTCGGCCTCGTCCGCGGCTAGCTGGCCGTCGCAGTCGTTGTCGAGCTGGTCGCACAGCTCGGCCGCGCCGGGGTGGGTGTCCGGGTCGGCGTCGTCGCAGTCCGAGCACATGCCGTGGCTGTCGCCGTCCGCGTCCGGATCGTCCTCGGTGGCGGCGTCGCAGTCGTCGTCCACGGCGTTGCAGGTGACCTCGGCCGCGCCAGGATTCACGGCCGGGTCGGTGTCGTCACAGTCCGTGCACAGGGTGTGGCCGTCGCCGTCGTCGTCCGGTTCGTCCGTGGTGGCCGCATCGCAGTCGTCGTCCGTGCCGTTGCAGGTGACCTCGGCCACGTCCGGGTTCACGGCTGCGTCTGTGTCGTCGCAGTCCCCCTCGCACACACGAAAGCCGTCGCCGTCGTCGTCGGCCTCGTCCGTGGGGACGGCGCCGTCGCAGTCGTTGTCCACGCCGTCGCACGCCTCGATCGCCCCGGGCCAGCGGTCGGGATCCGCGTCGTCACAGTCGTCGCAGACCGTGGCCCCGTCGCCGTCGTCGTCCGGCTCGTCGAGCGTGGTGGCGTCGCAGTCGTCGTCCACCGCGTTGCACGTGACCTCCACCGCGCCGGGGTACACGGCCGCGTCGGTGTCGTCGCAGTCGTCGCACAGCGTGGAGCCGTCCCCGTCGCCGTCCGGTTCGTCCTCCGTGGCCGGATCGCAGTCGTTGTCCACCCCGTCGCAGGTGACCTCGTCCGCGTCCGGATGGACCTCCGGATCGCTGTCGTCGCAGTCCTCGTCCTCGGTCCAGCCGTCGCCGTCGCCGTCCACCGGTGCGGTGTCGTCGTCGTCCGCGGTGTCGTCGTCGTCCGCGGTGTCGTCGTCGTCCGCGACCGTGTCGTCGTCGACGGTGTCATCGGGGCAGCCGACCAGGATCAGGAGCGTCGACAGGGCCAGGGCCTGCGTCAGTGCTTTCATGGGAACCCCTCGATGTGGATGTGAGGCGTGGGATCCTAGCACGCAGCCCGGGCGCTCCTGGACTTGGTCCAGCGCTGGATTTATACAGACCGCCGACGGGGAGGCCACCGGGTCGAGGTGACGATGAAGCTGTTCTGTGCCCGAGGAAGCTCGCTGCCCGTGCTCGCCGCCGCCGAGCAGTTCCGCGCGACCACGGGCGAGGCCGTCGACGTCGAGATGTGTGGCGCGCAGTGTGCCGCCGGGCACGCGCACGCGCACGGGTTCTTCCAGGAGGTATCCGAGGGCCGGTTCGACATGGCCGTCGGCGGATCCGAGACCGACATGGACGAGCTGGACCAGATGGGCCAGCTGCTGCCCGGCTCCCGTCGCTCCCTCGGACTGCGCGAGGCCGCCATCCTGACCCCGGCCGGCAACCCGGCCGGTATCCGCCAGCTCGAGGATCTGTTCCGCCCCGGCGTGCGGGTGGGCGTGTCCACCGTGGACTGCCTGCGCGGCGTGTGGGAGGACGTGTGCGGCCGCGCTGGCTGCATCTCCGCCGTGATGCGCAACGTGCAGGTCCGGGTCCCGGGGTGCATGGCGATCATCCGCGCTCTGTCGCGGGGCGAGGTGGACGCCGCGTTCGGCTGGACCGCGTTCGTGCACATCGATCCGCAGTTGCAGGTCGTGCCGCTGTCCGACGATGTACGAGTCGTCCGATCCACGGCCGCTGCGATCCTGCGGCGGTGCGAGGAGCCGACCGCGGCTGCGAGATTCCTGGACTACCTGTGCTCGCCCGAGGGGCAGCAGCAGTTCGCCAGCCACGGATGGCTGACCACACCGGAGGCACGACCATGACCGACGAGCCCACGCTGATCGCCCGCTCCGCCCTGGTGCCGGCGCTGCCGCTGAAGGACGCCGCCGAGCGGTACGCCGAGCGCACCGGCGTGACCGTGGAGGTCAAGGCCGGGCGCCCGGAGAAGTGGATGCCGAAGGTGCGCGAGGGCGCACCGGTGGACCTGATGTGTTGCGGCGCCGAGTTCCTGCTGGACCTCGCCGAGGTCGAGGGGCTGGTCGTGCCGGGCAGCCGGCGCAGCCTGGGGTTGCGCAAGGCCGCGCTGATCGTGCCGACGCAAAACCCCGGCGACGTGCACGGCCTGCACGACCTGGGACGGGATGGCGTGCGCATCGGCGTGGGCGTGGAGGGCTGCACGCTGGGGATGTGGGACGAGCTGTCCGGGCGGGTGGCGAACACGGCCGCCGTGCTGGGGAACATCACCCTGCGTTCCCCTGGGTGCGGGGCCCTGCTCGGGGCGGTGGCGCGCGGCGAGGTGGACGTGGGCATCGGCTGGCACAACTTCGACTGCCACCCCAGCTTCGAGGTGGACGTGGTGGACCTTCCCGACGAGCACCAGGTGTGGCGATCGACCGGGATCGGCGTGTCGACCTCGTCGCCGCGCGCGGAAGATGCGCAAGCCTTCGTGACCTGGCTGGGCACGGACGAGGCCCGCGCGATCTACCGCGACTGGGGCTGGCTCCTCGAACCCCGCTGATGGACCCCGTCGCCCTGATCTCGATCGCCCTGTTCGCGGTCGTCTCGTTCGCCTACGCCAACGTCGGCCTCGGCGGCGGTCTGCTGTACTTCCCGATCCTGTACCACCTGTTCCCGGAGTGGACTCCGCCGACCATCGTTGCGCTGACCCTGCTGTGCTCGATCGCGACGCAGATCGCCTCGACCGCGACCCACCACCGCGCCGGGCTCGTGCGCGGACGGATCGTGCTGCTGCTGGCCGTGCCGCTGGCCCTGGGCGCGGCCCTCGGGGCACGCATCACCATCGGCGCGGCCGCAGAGGGACTGCGGGTCGGATTCGCCGTGGTGCTGATCGGCGTGGCCGCGCGCATGGCCTACAAGACCTGGCGCAAGGGTGGACCGCCCCCGGCGTGGGAACGTGGGCGTGGGATCCGCATGGCCCTGCTGGCCCTGGCCGCGCTCGCCACCGGGGTGCTGTCTGGCTGCGTGGGCATCGGCGGGGGGGTGGTGCTCGTGCCCCTGCTGCTGGCCCTGGCGCGGCTGGAGATGCGTGCGGCCATCGGCACGTCCGCAGCCGCGCTGGCCCTGACCGCCACGTCGGGCTTCACCACCTACCTGATCTCCCGGCAGGTGGAGGCGCCGGTCGGTCTCGCCGCGGGCCTGGCCGCGGCCGCGCTGGTCGGTGGCACTGCGGGCTCCCGCCTCGGGCTACGGCACCTGCGTACACCTCACGTGCGCTGGATGTTCATCTCCGCGCTGGTCCTGGCCGCGGTGAGCGTGCTCGTTCGCTGATCAGCCGTCCCGCCTGCGATCCAGCCCCACCAGTTCCAGCAGCTTCAGTGCATTCGTGGTCGGCGAGATGCCCGGCCGCGCCCGGTAGTCGAACGTCATCTGCGGGCCGTCCTCGTCGCGGAAGAACGTCTCGGTGAAGTGGATCGGCTGGCAGCGGTCGGCCAGGCCGTCGGCCTCGGCGAGGCTCAGGTCGTGGGTGGCGACCGCACCCAGGGTGTGCTGCTCGAGGAGCTGTCCCAGCACCTGCTGCACCGCGATCTGCCGCTCGGCCACGTTGGTCCCCAGCAGGATCTCGTCGAGCAGGAACAGCAGCACCGCGTCGCCCGAGGCCGTGATCTGCTCGGCCCGGTCTACCACCTCCTTGAGCCGGCGCAGCTCGGCCATGAAGTACGACACGCCGTCGGTCAGCGAGTCCTGGATGCGGAAGCTCGTGCCCAGCACGACCGGGGGCAGGCTCATGGCCGCGGCACACACCGGGCCGCCGGCCTGGGCCAGCACCACGTTGCTGCCGATGGCCCGCAGCAGGGTGCTCTTGCCGGACATGTTGGAGCCGGTGACCAGCAGCACCGTGCCCGTGGGCCCCAGGTGCACGTCGTTGCGCACGCAGTCCGCGGGGGGCAGCAGGGGGTGGCCCAGGTCGCGGGCGTCGAGCTCGGGATTCTCGTCCGCGTCGACCCGGGGCATGGTCCAGTCGGGGTGGTCGTGGGCCAGCGCGGACAGCGCGCATAGCGCCTCGAGCTCACCGATGGCCTCGAACCAGCCGCGTACGGCCGCCCCGGCGTCGGCTTGCCAGCGCTCCAGGGCGCGCAGCACGTGCAGGTCCCACAGGGTGACCGCCTGGATCGGTAGCCAGGCCATGGGGGAGGTGCGCAGGTTGGCCAGGGAGGCCAGCCGGTCGAGGCGGCGCATGCGGCCGTGCGCACCCGGTTCGGCCGTGGCCAGCTGGTCCCGCAGCTGCCCGAGCGTCGGCGTCGTGAACGAGGCGCCGCTGACCATGGCGAGCAGCTCGGCGTAGTGTCGGAACACGCGCTCCCCGGGCGTGGCGCTGGCGAACGTGTGCTTGATCGGGTGGTGGGCGATCCGCGTCAGGATCAGGTTGACCGCCACGGGCAGCACCCAGGCCCACGACCACAGCGGCGCTGGCAGCAGGCCGCTGGCGCAGGCCGCGATCACCACCGGGGTGATCACGGTCATCCCGCGGGCCAGCCAGGTCAGCCAGGGTCGATCGAGCAGCCACGCCCGCCCCTCGGCCCAGACCAGGAACGGCTCGAGGTCGTCGGACCCGTCTCCGATGGAGCGCGCGAGCACGGCGAGGTCGTGGCGCAGATCGAGCTGGGGGGCGAGCTCGACGACCGCGTCCTGGCGCTGGCGGATGATGTCCGGGGATGCCGGGCGAAGCAGCCAACTCGCCAGGCAGCGGCGACCGTGGCCGGTGCCGGCCGTGCTCACGAGGTGCAGGAGCGAGCCCTCGCCGACGAGGTCGAGGTCCGCGGCCTCGGGCGGCGGGGTCGGGGCGACGGGCGTTTCCGGCACGTCGCCGAGGCGGCGCTCGAGCCGGGCCAGGGCCTCCTGCTGCAGGCGGTGGAGGACGCGCGCGTGCTCCAGCTCCCGTTCGACCACGCCGTGCCTGCGGACAGCCACGACGAATCCGACCAGGAGCGCGCCGGCGACCACGATCAGCCAGGGCACCTTCCACAGGCCCACGACCGCCAGGAGCGCGGCCCCGACGAACAGCGCGGCACGCAGGTTGGCCATGCGCAGCGAGCGCCCCTCGGCGTCGCGCATCACGCCGCCGAAGCGGGTCTCGCGCTGGCGGTACAGGTCGGGGATCGGCACGCTCACGGCGACCATCTTAGCGCGTCGACGGGGCGGCATCATGGTGTATGCGGTGTTTCGACTAATATTTTAGTTGATTACTACTAAGGCTTTAGTTACAACAGATCCATGACACCGCCAGGACGACCTCGAGACGACGTGGAGAGCCGGCTGCTGACCCCGGCCGAGCTGGAGCTGATGACCGTGCTGTGGAGGGAAGGGGAGGGGACCGTGCGCGAGGTGATGGACCGCCTCGAGACCGATCCCCCGCCAGCCTACACCACGGTCTCGACCATCCTGCGCATCCTCGAACACAAGGCGTTCGTGACCAGCCGCAAGCAGGGGCGGACCCACGTGTACGCGCCAGCGCTGGACCGGCCTACCTACGAACGGCGCAACGTGCGTCACCTGGTGGGCTCGCTGTTCGAAGGTGACCCCGCAGCGCTCGCCCGGCACCTCGTGGACGACGACGGGCTCAGCGACGACGACCTGCAGCAGCTGCAGGCCCTGCTGGAGCGGAGGCTGGCGCGGTGAGCTGGGTCGCGCTGGCACAGGTGTACCTCGCTGTGCAGCTGACCGTGGCCGTGGGCGCGCTGGTGGGCGAGGGCCTGGGGCGGTTGCGCCTGGAGCCTCGCGTCGCGCTGTGGCTCTCCCGGGGCCTGCTGGTCGCGGCCGTGGTCCTGCCGCTGGCCGCGGCGTGGCTTCCGGGTGATGGCCCGGTCACCCCGCCGGTCCAGGTGTGGTCCGAGTTCGACCGCTCCGGCGGCACCGTGGTGCAGGTGACCCCCGGTGGAGCGACCACCGCGAACGCCGCGGTGACAGCGAGCGGGGCGGTGGTGGCGCCCCTGGCCGCGGCCCTGGCCGGGGCCATCGTGGCCCTGACCGTGGTGATGGTCCAGGCGTGGCTGCGACTGCGGCGTCTGGTCAAGGACTCGGTCCGCTGGCGGCGGATCGGCCGGGTGGAGCTGCGCGTGTCGACCCGCGTGGGCGCGCCGCTGGCGGTGCGCCTGCCTGGCCGCGTGGTGGTCCTGCTCGACGATCGCACCTTCGCCGATCCCGTGGACCGGGCCATGGCCGTGCGCCACGAGCTCCAGCACCACCGTCAGGGCGACACCGCGTTCGCCTACCTGCTGACCGCCCTGCGCGTGCTGTGCCTGGTCAATCCGCTGTTGTACCTGTGGGCACGTCGCCAGCAGGCCCTCGAGGAGCTGGCCTGTGACGCGGCCCTGGTCCGCAGCGGCCGGGTATCACCCCTGGAGTACGGCAGCTGCCTGGTGCGCGCCGCACGACGCGCGACCCACGCGGCCCGACCCCTGGCCGCCGGCATGTCGCCGGCGGCCTCGCGCTCGATGCTGAAGAGGAGGATCGACATGCTGAGCAGTACGAACATCACCCGCACCGCGACCCTGGTCCCGATCGCCACGGTCTGCGTCGCCCTGTTGACCGCCACCGCCTGGGCCGGCGACGGCCTGGTCTCCGACCGTCGCCTGGACCCGGAGGAGGTGGTGGCGGCGGCTGCCCGGGCATCCACGGTCGGGTTCGACGTGCCCGTCGACGAGGCGGTCCTGAATGCCCTGAACCGCTACTACGCCGGGACCGAGCGCGGGCGTCGTTTCTGCCGCCACGCGCTGGACGGCTTCGACACCCACGAGGTCATGGTCGCCGACGCGCTGCAGCGCTACGGGCTCCCGTCGCAGCTCGCCGCGGTCCCGCTGGTCGAGTCGGGGTACCGCAACCTGCCCAACGAACCCGGGGAGTCCACGGCGCCGGGCGGGCCCATGGGCGCGGGGCTGTGGATGTTCATCCCCGAGACCGCGCGGGCCTACGGCATGCGCGTGGACGAGCAGCACGACGACCGCCTCGACGAGGAGATCGAGACCGACGCGGCCATGCGGTTACTGAGCGACCTGTACGATGAGTTCGGGGACTGGCCCCTGGCCCTGGCCGGCTACAACCAGGGCGCACGCCGTGTGCGCCGCGCCATCGACGAGCAGGGTACGGACGACGCCTGGTCCCTGATCCGCGCGGGCGCGCTCAACGACTACGCCGCACGTGTGATGGCCGTGGCCATCGTGATGGAGCAGCCCGCGCTGGTCGACGCGCCCGATCGGCCCTAGGCTGATCGGGGAGGCGACGATCCTGGACCCCACCCGACCTCAGCTGTTCCTCCTCCCGGCCTTCGTCCTGGCCGCGGGGTGCGGCGTGCCCACCGACGACGACGGCAAGCCCGAGGTGCCGTACTTCGTGGTGGTGCGCCACGACGGGGTGGTGCTGGCCGCGGCGCCGTATCCGGACCTGCCGGAAGGGGTGGTCGACGAGGCCGCGCCGCCCTACGGGGGACCTCCGCCGTAGCGGACCCCGAGCACCTCGAGCTCGATCAGGCGTTCGGGGCCGCGCACCTCCACCGAGTCCCCCTCCTCGCGACCCAGCAGGGCGCGGCCGATGGGCGACTGCACGCTGATGCGGCCCGCCTTGGGATCGCTCTCCTCCTTGTCCACCAGCCGCCAGGTCTTCTCCTCGCCGTCCTCGTCCTCGACCGTCACCACGGCGCCGAACCGGATGTGGTCGGACGGGACCTGCTTCTCGAGGTCGACCACGGTCACCTCGGCGATCTTGCGCTTGAGGTAGCGCAGGCGCGAGTCGATCTGGCGCAGCCGCTTCTTGCCGTAGATGTACTCGGCGTTCTCCGAGCGATCCCCCAGGGCGGCAGCGTCGGCCACCTGGTTGACCATGTAGGGCCGCTCCTCGTGCCAGAGGTACTCGATTTCCTTCTGGATCTTGATGTATCCCTCTCGGGTGATGGATCGCATCGCAGGGGATCTCCGATCGACGGGGTCGAGGTCTCGATCCTAGCAGAGGGTTCTTCTTCTACATGTCCCAGAAGAAGTCCTCGTTCGTCAGATCGGGCTCCTCCTCCGCCGGAGGGGTGGGATCCGACTCGGTGCGGATCACCCGCAGCTGCTCCTCGAGGTCGGCGGTGGCGTCGTCCCAGTAGCCCGGGTCGCCGAAGTGGGGCCAGGTGCGGGGGAACACCGGGTCGTGCCAGCGTCGCGCCAGCCAGGTGGCGTAGTGCACCATGCGGGCGGCCCGCAGCGGCTCGATGAGGTCCAGGGTCGACCGGTCGAAGGGGCGGAAGCGCTCGTACCCCTCCAGCAGGCTCTCGCGCAGCTGCAGGGCCCACGCGTCCCTGCCCGGCAGCGCCAGCCACAGGTCCTGCACGGCCGGACCGGTGGCCATGTCGTCGAAGTCCAGCACGTTGAGCACGCCCTCGCGGAACAACAGGTTGCCCAGGTGCAGGTCGCCGTGAACGCGGTGCAGCGGGACCCCATCCATGCGCTCGTCGAGGATGTCTGCGATCCGCGTCGCGGTCTCGCCGTAGCGGCGGGCGAGGTGCGGCGGCAGGGTGTCGTGGTCTCGCAGCCACGCCAGGTTGTCGCGGATGAACGTGTCGGCGTCCAGGGTGATCCGGTGGGGCGCTTCGCGGGTCACTGCCGAGGCGTGCATGCGCCCGACCAGCATGCCCAGCCGCGTCATGCCCTCGTGGTCGAGTTCATCGGGCGCGCGGCCACCTCGCCGGTCGGCCAGGGTGTACAGGATGTGGTCCTTGCTGTGCAGGGTGGAGCCGTCCGGGAACGGCCGCACCGGGCAGACCGCCAGCTCGTCGGACACCAGGTCGGTGATGAACGCGTGCTCCTCGAGGATCTGCTCGGTGCTCCAGCGGCCCGGCCGGTAGAACTTGGCGATGATCCGGGTGCGGTCGGCCAGCTCCACCTCGTACACGCGGTTCTCGAACGAGTTGAGTGGGTAGCACACCGGGTTGGTGCGAAGGCCCGCGGCCTCGACCGCCTCCAGCACCTTGTCCGGAGTGAGCGAGAGGAACAGGTCGGTGGTCTGGTCGTTCTGCGGCATGGTGCTTACTCGAACCGGCGGATCGTAGCAGAATGGCACGGCTACGAACGGCCGAGAGGGGATTTCGCATGCCACCTGTGCTGAGGAGAACGATCGTACTGGGGATGCTGGCCGGTGGGTTCGCCTTCGGGTGCGATCGCGAGGCCATCGACGACGACGACAGCGCGACCGACGAGCCGTCCGCGCCGCTGGGCATGATCCTGGTGGAGGACGGCGTGACGTACGCGGGCGCGGCGGCCGTGGACGTCACCCCGGAGCTCGGCGAGAGCTTCACCGATCTGGACGGGGATGGCACCTTCGACGGCTGCCTCGACGACCCCGATGCGAGCGGTGAGGACTGCGACGAGCCGTTCGACGACGCGGACGGCGACGGCTGGTTCGACGCGCTGTTCATCGGCGGGTACGGCCCGATGCGGCCGGCCCTGGGGATCCATGATTCGATCACGGTGCGCGCGGTGGTGCTGGCCGAGGACGGCGAGTACGTGGCCCTGGTGGGCATGGACCTCGTCGGCCTGGCCAACAAGCGAATCCACGCGGCCCGCGATGCCCTGGCCGAGGACGGCTTCGATCCCGACCGGCTGCTGGCGTCGTCGACCCACAACCACCAGGGGCCGGACACCATGGGCCTGTGGGGCAATCCCGAGGATTTCGCCAACCCGGTGTCAGGGCTCGACCCCGATTACCAGGAGCGGGTGGTCGCGGCCATCGAGCAGGCCGTGCGGGACGCGGCCGGGGCCATGGAGCCGGTCACGCTCCGCGTGGGCGCGGTGGCCATGCGGGACATGGACCCCTACTTCAACGGCGAGAACTTCGGTGGTCCCAACCCGTCGGAGAAGATGCACGGCATGGTGCACGACATCCGCGACCCGGTGGTCGTGTCCGACCAGCTGCTGGTGATGCAGGGGACCGGTGACGCGGGCACCGTGTTCACCTGGACCAGCTGGTCCGGTCACCCCGAGGTCTGGGGCGACGCCAACAACGAGATCTCCAGCGACTGGGTCGGCGTGGCGCGCGAGGTGCTGGAGTCGACCTATGGCGGCGTGGCCGTGCACATGCCCGAGTGCCTGGGGGGCATGCAGTCCGCGGGCGGAGGCGACCTGCCGCTGGTCGACGCCGACGGCGTGCACGTCCATCAGACCTGTGACGCCGCGGCCGTGGCCGATCCGGACGACGAGCAGTGCTTCGGCGAGGAGGAGGGCTCGACCCGGACGGACGCGGACGGAAACCCCGTGCCCGAGTGGGCCGAGGACGAGACCTGGGACTTCGTGCGGTCTCACGGCTGGCACATCGCCGAGGCGACCATGTCCGCGCTGGAGGCGGGCGAGGACGTGTCGGCCAGCCCGATCCGGGTGGAGGCCGAGGAGCTGTACGTGCCGGTGACCAACGTCGGCTTCGAGCTGCTGGGCGGCCTGGACATCTTCGACCTCGACCTGACCGATGGCGTGTTCGACACCGATCTCTGCCCCGAGGCCGGTGACGCGGAGGCGGGCTGCCTGGAGATGCGCACGTTCCGGGTGGTCCTGGGGCCGGTGGGATTCGTGACCGCCCCGGGCGAGCTGTTCCCCGAGCTCGCCTGGGGGCTGCCCGAGGACGATCCCGTGTGGGTCGAAGAGGCTGCCGACCCGGCGGCGCGTGGCCCGGACTCGCGCTACTTCGTGCAGCACGATCCGGACTGCAACGACGTGGACTGGACCGAGTGCACGACCACGGACGCCATCGACGACTGCGACTGCCTCGCTACGCACGCGTGGCCCTACGAGATCCACGTCGATCCGGCCACGCCGCCGCTGCTGGACCTGCTCGACACCGAGTACCGGGCCGCGCTCGGCATGCTGGACAACTACGGCGGCTACATCGTGCCCCAGCCCGACTTCAACACCTACATCTGGCTGATGACCGACGATGGTGACCACTACGAGGACACCGTGTCGATGTCCTACCTCTTCGGCACGAAGCTGGCAGAGGCCCAGCTGCGGATCGACGATCGCTGGTGAGACTTGGTCTCGGGACCGTTCGGTCTGATATCCTGATCAAGGGAGTCGCCGTGCCGTTCCTTCGATCGATCGTCGCCCTCGCCATCCTCGGGCTCGTGCCCGCCTGCCAGGACTTCTCCGTGGTGCAGACGCCGGAGAAGGAGGGGGACGACGCGGGCGAGTGCAGCGACGATGCGGACAACGACGCGGACGGCCTGTTCGACTGCGACGACCCCGACTGCGGCGCGTCCGACCTGTGCATCGACCAGGACGAGGACGGCTGGACCGTGGGGGAGGGGGACTGCGTCGATCAGGATCCAGACATCTACCCGGGCGCGCCCGAGCTGTGCGACGACCTCGACAACGACTGCGACGGTGATGTCGACGAGGATCTCGAATTCCTGGACTGGTTCGAGGACGCGGACGGCGACGGTTACGGCGACGCCGACAGCGTGATCAACGACTGCATCCAGCCCGCGGATCATGTGGCGGACGACACCGACTGCGATGACACGCTCGCCGAGGTCAACCCCGGCGAGGAGGAATCCACCTGCAACGGACTGGACGACGACTGCGATCCAGCTACCGAGGACACGCCGGACGGCGACGGCGACGGTGCGCCGGAGTGCGACGACTGCGATGACACCGACCCGGAGTTGAACCTCGACGACCTCGACGGCGACGGCTACTCCACCTGCCAGGAGGACTGCGACGATGCCGACGACGCGGTCAACCCGGGGATGACCGAGGAGCACTGCAACGACATCGACGACGACTGCGATCCGGCCACCGAGGACGTGGTGGACGCGGACGGGGACGGCCACGACGTGTGCGTGGACTGCGACGACGCCGACGCCGACCTCCACCTCGACGACGCCGACGGCGACGGCTGGACCCCGTGCGACGGGGATTGCGACGACGGCGACGCGCTGGTCTCCCCCGACGCCACGGAGCTGCTGTGCAACGGGGTGGACGACGACTGCGATCCGGTCACGGAGGACGCCCCGGACCACGACAACGACGGCACCTCGTGGTGCGACGACTGCGACGACGCGGATCCCACGCTCGAGCTCAACGACGTGGACGGGGACGGCGTGACCACCTGTGACGGGGACTGCGACGACGGCGACGCCGCCTCCTATCCTGGTGCGCTGGAGGTGTGCGACGGCGCGGACAACGACTGCGACGGCACCGTGGACGAGGGCTTCCTGTTCTACGACTGGTACCCGGACTCGGACGGCGACACGTACGGCAACTACGCGGTCATCCCCACCTCGGCGTGCTACCAGCCGCCCGGCTTCGTACAGGACCACGGCGACTGCGATGACACCAACGCCGCGGTCAACCCGGGCGAGGCCGAGACGATCTGCGACGGGCTGGACAACGACTGCGACGCGGCCACCGAGGACGAACCGGACGAGGACGCGGACGGGTGGGACGCGTGCGTGGACTGCGACGACCACGACGAGCTGGCCAATCTCGACGACGAGGACGGGGACGGCTGGACCACCTGCGACGGCGACTGCAACGACCTCAGCGCGGTCATGAACCTCGACGACGTGGATGGGGACGGGTACGCCACCTGCGACGGCGACTGCGACGACACCGACCCGGTGCTCAACCTCGACGACGCGGACAGCGACGGATCCACGAGCTGCGAGGGGGACTGCGACGACTTCGAGCCTTCGGCGTACGCGGGCGCGCCCGAGCTGTGCGACGGCATCGACAACAACTGTGACGGCACCGTCGAGCTGTTCATCGAGGAGGACTTCGACAGCGACATCTCCTCGCTGGTCGCGTCAGGCGACTACATCCTGGAGGGGGACGCGGCCCAGGTGATGATCAACCCCGCCGCCGGATCGCTGTACCCCACGGATCTGGGCACGGACCAGCGCGGGTCGTTCTTCCTGGGCACGGCATACACCTTCGACTCGTTCGAGCTGCACGTCAGCTTCAACCTCGGTGACTTCAGCGAGTCAGAGGGCGTGACCGTGGTGCTCGCCGACGAGAACACGGCGTCGTTCCTCGGCTGCTGGGGCGAATACCTGGGCTTCGGTTACGCCGGCGGGAGCGCCTCGTGCAGCGGCGTGGGCGCCGGCGTCGAGGGTCTGGCCGTGGAGATCGACACCAGCGCGGACGCCTCGGTCGGCGACCCGGACGGCAACCACGTGGCCGTGGTGGACACGTTCATGGGCGTGCTGGACGAGGCCTCGCCCGTCGACGACCTGAACGACCAGCAGTGGCGGGAGATCGCCCTGTACTTCGAGGGGGGCCTGCTCGACGTGTACGTGGACAACCAGCCGCTGATGCTCGGTGTGGAGCCGGGCTACGCGCAGTTCGTCGGCTACCTCGGCGTCACCGGGGCCACGTCCGCGGACTACCAGTACCAGATCCTGGACAACCTGCAGATCTGCTCGTTCGACTGAGCGGGGGCGGGTTACGCCAGTAGCCGCTCGGCCGGCAGGGTGAACACGAACGTGGCGCCCTCGCCCGGTTCGGACTCGACCCAGATGTCGCCGCCGTGCCGGTGCACGATCTTCTTGCAGATGGCCAGCCCCAGCCCGGTGCCCTCGAAGCGGCTGCGGGCGTGGACGCGGTGGAACAGATCGAACACCTTGCGCTGGTGGCCCAGGTCCACGCCGATGCCGTTGTCGGCCACGGCGATACGCCACATGCCATCCTCGCGCACTGTCGAGATCCGCACCTTGGGGGCGCGGTGACTGCGGAACTTCAACGCGTTGCTCAGCAGGTTGGTCAGCAGCTGGGTCAACGAGATCTCGTGGCCGTGCACGGTGGGCATGTCGTCGATCTCGAGCTCCGCGTCCGCCTCGTCGATGGTCACCTGGAGGTCGTCCGCCACGTTCGCCAGGATCCGTGTGAGGTCCACGTCATCGTGCTCCGGGTCTCCAGCCCCCACGCGGGAATATCGCAGCAGATCCCTCACCAGGATCTGCATGCGCCGTGAACCGTCCAGCAGGTAGTCGAGGTACCGGGTCGTGCTTTCGTCGAGCTGGCCATCGAGTCGCTTCTCCAGCAGGCCTGCGAACGAGACGGCCATGCGAAGAGGCTCCTGGAGATCGTGGGCCGCGACCGCGGCGAAGCGTTTCGAGCTCCCGGTTGGAGTGTTCGAGCTGGGCCCGGGTCTCCTCCACCCGCTCGTAGGCCATGGCGTTGTGCACGGCGAGCCCTATCTGCTCGCCGATCATCTCGCAGTACTGGATGAAGCCCTCGTCGAATCGGCCCTCGCGGTGGTCGTTGAGCTGGATCAGGCCGACGATCTCGTCGCGGGCCCGGATCGGGATCAGAGCCACCGACTCGTAGCCCACGCCGTTGCAGTGGTTGCGTGTACGGCCTTGTCGGTCGTCTTCCGTGGTGGACGCCAGCAGGATGGAGGTGGCGTTGGTCCAGAAGCTGCCGCGCTCGGTGAAGAACTCGAGCGTGGCGTCGAATTGACCGCGGATCACGTTGCCGCACATGCAGTCCAGGGCGAACAGCCCGGTGTCGGGATCGCGTATCCGTCTGCCCGCGGTGTCCCGTGAGCACAGGTGTGTCTCCTTGCGGATGAACCCATCGCTGAAGCCCCGGTGCACGTAGTACAGGTAGTCGCCGTCGTCCAGCAGCCGGATGGCCGTGGCCTCGCAGTCGCTGAGGTGCTGCAGCCAGTCCAGCACCGTGGCCAGGGTGGAGCGCAGGTCCGTGAAGTGGTTGAGCTCCGCGCAGATCAGGCGCGCCGTGCGCTCCCGCTCGAGGGCGCGCTCCAGGTTCTGGCGTGTCGTCGTTGCCCCGTCGATCGTCTCCGTGGTCCATCCCCCGTGATGGGTCCTGGCGCGATCATGCCATGGCGGCGGTCCGTGCGTGGGCTACTTTGGGCCAACAGGGGAGGCGGGGCGGTCGCTCAGCGGCGGCGCAGCGCCAGCAGGGGCAGCAGCAGGGCGAGCACGGCCGCGTTGCGGGAGGAACCACCCACGGCGCAGGCGCTGGAGGAGTCCCACGCCTCTTCCCCTACCGCGCGGGCGAAGGGGTTGTCGGAGGTCGGGGGTGCCTCGCCCACGTCGTCGTCATCGTCGTCGTCGTCGTCCCCGCCGCCCTCGCCGGTGTCTGGAGGCACGGGGTACTCGACATCCGGCCACTCCTCGGCCAGCGCAGCCTCGATCTCCTGCTCTGAGGGCTCGTACATGAACACCCGCATGGTCATGTCCCGGCCGATCAGCGCATGGTGCGGGATCCCGCCGCCGAGGCCGATGTTGTTGGACCCTGTGTAGCTGGGGTCGGCCAGCACCGGGAACGTCATGCTGTAGTCGGCGACCCACTTCTGCACGTCCGGGTCGCCGTCGAGCATGAGGGCGATCATCATGTAGCCGTCGTCCCTGTATCCCTGGTACTCAGATTCCGCCGAACCGGCGAACGCGACGCACGCGCCTCACCAGTCTGCCGCGGCGAACACGTGGATCACGTTGCCGTAGAAGGAGTACAGGCTGACCTGCTGGCCGTAGAAGTCGGTCAGGGTGAAGTCGCCGACCACGTCGCCCTCGGCGGTCCCGGTCCCGGCCAGGTCGTCGGGGTAGGGCCAGTGGCCGTAGCCGCCCTCGTACTCGTAGTCGTCCGCGTTCAGGGGGTCGGTGAACGCCGACCATTCGTCCCCGTCGAGGTAGCCGTCGCCGTCCGAGTCCTCGGCCGCGGGGTCGGTGCCGACCTCGTCCTCGAACTCGTCGGCCAGGCCGTCTGCGTCCGCGTCCGGGAGGCCCACATCGTCGTCGTCGTCACCACCGCCGCCGCCGCCGGCCTCGCAGCCGGCCAGCGCCAGGCCAGCCGTCGCCACGACCAGCAGGACGAGATACCAGGGGGTCCGTGTCATCGCGCGCTCCTCGTCCGGGGCTGCGAGGCGGTCCGCTTCCTCGCGCCTTCCCCGGCAATGCCCATCATAGCGGTTGGATTTGAGGATCGTCGAGTGAATCGGTGCAGCCGCAGGGCATGCGTCGTGCCACCGCGTTGCCGGGCTGCACACCGGCTTGCCGCGTGGTCCGGGTTCGAGTCAGGATTCGACCCATGAAGACCATCGGAATCCTTGGAGCTGGCTGTGCCGGCACGATGGTGGCCAACAAGCTCCGCCGCAGGTTGCCGGCGAGCGAGTGGGACATCGTCTGTGTCGACCAGGACGAACGCCATCACTATCAGCCCGCGTACCTCTACCTGCCCTTCGGCCACGGGCGGCCCGAGGACGTGGTCCGGCCCAAGCGCAGGTACCTGGCACCCGGGGTACAGCTCGTGATCGACGAGGTCGCCGGGCTGGACGTGGACAGACGGGAGATCCGCCTCGCCGGCGGTGACCGCGTGTCCTACGACTACCTCGTGATCGCCACCGGCTGCCGCATCGCGCCCGACGAGGTCGACGGCCTCGACGAGGTGTGGCAGCGAACGGCGTTCGACTTCTACACCCTCGAGGGCGCCTCCGCGCTCGGCAAGGCGATGGAGGGCTTCGAGGGCGGCCGCCTGGTGATCGACATCGCCGAGGTGCCCTACAAGTGCCCCATCACTCCGATGGAGTTCGCGTACCTGGCCGACGCCTGGCTGCTCGAGCGGGGGTTGCGCAGCAAGACCGAGATCGTGCTGGCCACGCCCAACTCCCGGCTGATGCACATGGACCAGGCCGCGGACGCCCTCGACGAGCTGTGCCGGCAGAAGGGCGTGGAGGTGATCACCGACTTCGGCCTCGCCGAGGTGGGCGACGGTGTGATCGAGGAGCTGGGCGGAGAGTCGCGCACCATCGACTACGACCTGCTGGTGATGATCCCCCCGAACCTTGGGGCCGAGGTGTTCGAGGACGAGGGCCTGGACGACGGCAACGCGGGGTACGTGCCCACCGATCCGGCCACGCTCGCGGCGCGAGGCATCGACCGGACGTACGTGATCGGCGACGGCGCGGACCTGCCCACCTCCAAGGCGGGCTCGGTCGCGCACTTCTGCACGCCGATCCTGGTGGAGAATCTGCTGGCCGAGATCGAGGGCAAGGAACCGCCCGCGCGGTTCGACGGGCACACCAACTGCTTCATCGAGACCGGGGACGGCAAGGCGCTGATGATCGACTTCAGCTACGACGTGCCAGCGCTCCCCGGCGTGTTCCCCCTGCCCGGCGTGGGCCCGTTCTCGCTGCTGGGCGCCAGCCGCATCAACCACTGGGGCAAGGTCGCGTTCCGGCCGATGTACTGGAACATGCTGCTGCCGGGCCGGCCGCTGCCGTTGCCCGAACGCTTCTCGATGGCCGGCAAGCGGAGCTGAACTTCAATTATCGCGCATTTCCTGGAACGATCGGAGCCGGCCGATGGTCTGGATCGGTGACCACGCACCGGAGGTTCGTACGCTCATGACTCGCAATCTGGTCCTGCCCGTCGTCCTGTCCGTGGCCGCCATGGTCGTGCTCTCCGCCTCCCGCGGCGCGTCGCCCGAGATCGTCGGCGCATGGTGCGGCGACGACGGCGGCAAGTGGGAGTTCTTCGGCGAGGGCACCACCCTGTGGGTGCCCCTGTCGGGCGAGGCCGCCATCGGCGACTACCGCTTCGTGGACGACCACCGCGTTCGCGTGGACTGGGGCGGCACCTGGTCGATGATGGTCGGACCGGCGATCTACACGGTGGAGCGCACGGGCCGCTCCCTGGTGCTCACCGACCTGAACGGCGCGACCAGCGAACTGCAGGTCTGTACGCCCGATCACGAGCGGCGGCGCGAGATCCTCCGGGACGCCGAGCAGGCCTGCTCGGTCAACGTCCTCGAGCGGGCCGTGGGCGACGTGTTCGATTTCACCTGCCCGGTCGACTGTCCGGTGCTCCCCGTCTGGGGCAGCTCTCCCTACACCGCCGACTCGGCGGTCTGCAGCGCCGCTCGCCACGCGGGCCGGATCCAGGCCGCGGGCGGCACGGTCACCGTGAGCGTGATCGAGGGACAGGGGAGCTACGAGGGCAGCGAGCGCCACGGCGTGCAGTCCGCCACCTGGGGCGCGTACCCCAAGGGCTACCTGTTCGAATAGAGTGTGACCCGGTCAGTCGCTCATCGTCACGGTCAGGTACTCGCCCGGTGGGATCTGGAATCGCAGATCCAGGGGCTCGGCGTCCGACGTCCACACCGCGTCCCCGGCCGGTGAGGCGACCATGGACAGCGCCCCGACCATGCTGGAG
>CAZXHG010000050.1:0-43879 GCA_964639985.1 uncultured Rickettsiales bacterium | reverse complement strand
TGTCCACGTTGACCACGGTCACGCCGGTGGCGCAGGAGTTGAGCATGCCC
Source organism: uncultured Rickettsiales bacterium (assembly GCA_964639985.1). GTDB lineage: Bacteria > Myxococcota_A > UBA796 > UBA9615 > CAYRNR01 > CAZXHG01. The sequence continues at coordinate 43,829 of CAZXHG010000050.1, read as the reverse complement.
AGCAGCGCGGCCAGGCCGCCGAGGCTGGCGCCGTAGCCGACCGACGTGGGTACCGCGATCACCGGCTGCCGGACCACGCCGCCGACCACGGACGCGAGCGCGCCCTCCATGCCCGCGCACACGATGAGCACGCGGGCTGCGACCAGCATGTCGTGGTGGTGCAGCAGGCGGTGCAGCCCGGCCACGCCCACGTCGTACAGGCTGTCCACGGCGTTGCCCAGGTGGCGCGCGCAGACGACGGCCTCCTCCGCCACCGGCATGTCGGACGTGCCTGCGCTGACCACCAGCACCGTGCCGTCGCCGGTGACCGGCACCGGCCCGTCGCTGTAGGTGATGCACCGGGCCAGCGCGTGGTACTCGGCGTCCGGGTGGTCGGTGAGCACCACGTCCGCGGTATCGGGATCGACACGCGTGGCCAGCACGGGCTGGCCTTGCCGGCGCAGCGCCGCGAAGATATCGCTCACCTGGCGCGGGGTCTTGCCCTGGCCGAAGATCACCTCGCCCATGCCCTGGCGCAGCGCACGGTGGTGGTCCACGTGGGCGAAGCCCAGGTCCTCGAAGGGCAGGCGGCGCAGCTCCTTCATCGCCGCGTCCACGTCGACCTGGCCCTGCTGGACCCGCTGCAGCATCTCTTTGAGGCGTTCGGAGTCCACGAGTCCTCCCGCTCCCGCGGTCGCGCGTGTGGGCGTGACCGTCCGGGAAAGCGGCCGGAGTGTAGCACGTGTTGCGGGCCTGCACCTTTCGTGCAACCCTCGATGGCCATGGCCCCGATCCGCGTACCGCTCGCCATCGCCCTGCTGGTCGCGTGCCTGCTCGCGCCTCCGCGCGCAAGCGCGGACGACGCGGGCGGCGCCGATGTGCTCACCGAGGCGTTGGAGCGGGTGGTCGACCTGTACTGGCGGCCCGAGGAGGTCCACCTCCACGAGCTGCTGGCCGCCGGCCTGCAGCGGCTGGAGCGGGCCGGCGATCGGGTGCTGGTGACCGGCCCGGACGACGACGGCGTGGTCCGGGTGGCGGTGGGCGACGACACACGGGAGTTCGCCACGCGGGACGCGGCCAGCGTCGAGGTGGTGGTTGCGCGCATGCGCGCGGGCATGTCGTTCGTGGGCGACACGCTGGCCCGGACCGCGGATCCGGACGACGTACCCGACCTCGAGGTGCTCGCGCTGCAGGGGTTGCTCCAGCCCCTGGACCGTCACTGCCGGGTGATCGACGAGTCCAAGCTGGTGGACTTCAACGCCCGCTACCGGGGCACGCTCAGCGGCATCGGCGCCAAGATGGGCCGCCGGGGCGAGGTGCTCACCGTGGTCAAGGTGTACGAGGGCACGCCCGCGGACCGGGCCCACCTGGTCAAGGGCGACGTCATCACCCACATCAACGGCATCTCCACGCTGAACATGGTCGTGTCCGACGCCATCGCCATGATCCGCGGGCCCGAGGGCCAGGCGGTCACCCTGACCGTGCGCCGTCCTGGCGAGGACGGCGCGCGCACCTTCTACATCGTGCGTGAGAAGGTCGTGCTACCCACCATCGACTACCGGCTGGTGGACGAGCGCTACGCGCTGCTGGTGCTGGACCACTTCAGCCAGCAGACGTCCCAGGAGTTCAAGCGGGACCTGATGCTGCTGGCCGAGCAGGCGGACGGGGAGCTCGGGGGGGTGATCATCGACCTGCGGGGCAACCAGGGCGGCTCCATGCTGCACGCGTCGTGGATCGTCGACTACTTCGTGGACGACGGCGAGATCCTGCGCACCGAGGGACCGGCGGGGCTGGCCGTCGCCGGCCTGCGTCACCGGGTGCTGGCGGACCCGGACAAGACCATTGCGCCGTGGCCCGTGGTGGTGCTGGTGGACGGCAAGACCGCGTCGGGCTCGGAGATCCTGGCCGGCGGGCTGAAGTTCCTCGACCGTGCGCTGGTGATCGGGACCCAGACCTACGGCAAGGGCACGGTGCAGAAGCCGTACGAGCTGCGCGAGCAGCTGCAGATGAAGCTGACCGTGGCGCGCTACCTGGTGGCCGACGGGGTGTGGCTGTCCGACGTGGGCATCACCCCCGATCTGGTGCTGGGTGAGGTGTTCATCGACGACGACGAGGTGGTGATCCCCGACGTGCTGCTCGATCCGGATGCGCCGCGTCCGCTGCCCCACGCGGACTGGCAGCCCACGCGGGACGGGCTCAACGCCCAGGGGGTGTACCACCTGCTGTACCCCTATCCGGCGTGGGCTGGGGACGGCTACTACGAGCCCGGCGCGGGTGAGGCGGACCCCATTACTCGCGAGCGCACCTGGCAGCCCGACCTGGCCACGGTGCTGGCCACGCGGATCCTGGGTGTGACTCGCGGCGTGGATCGCGACGCCCTGCTGACCGCCGCCCGGGCGGTGGTCGAAGCGGAGCGGTTGCGGCAGCAGGCGCGGCTGGTCGACGCGATGGCCGAGCTGGGGGTGCCCTGGTCGCCCGCCCACGGCGACTGGGTCGACGGTTCACCCCGCCGGGAGGTCGCCGACCTCCAGGCCCTGCGCGGTCCGTCCGCGGACCACCTCGAGGTGGAGCTCGATGTCGGTGACCTCCACGCCGGCGAGGTGGCGGACGTGGTGCTGCGCGTGACCAACCGCTCGGACGCGCCGGTGCAGCACCTGCGAGCGGGCCTGCTCAGCGAGCTGCGCACCCTCGACGGGCTGGGCTTCCTGCTGGGCGACATCGAGCCGTGGGCCACGGCCACGGCCATCGCCTCGGTCACCGTGTCGCCCCGGGTGCGCAGCCGCGTGGACGACGTCCGCATCGTGCTGCTGGACGACTCCGGCCCTCTCGGTGGCCCGGTGGCCACCCGGGTGGTGACCCGGGGCACGAGCCTGCCCGTGTACGCGTTCAGGGCCGCGCCCTCGGTGGAGGTGCTGGAGGACGGCACCCGGGTGGTCGGCTTCGAGGTCACGGTGCGCAACGACAGCGAGGTGGCCTCGGGGCGGGTGCGCGTGTCGTTCGAGAACCCCGGCCGGGAGAAGGTCGAGCTGCAGGAGTCCCACCAGGAGATCGGCGGCCTGGACCCGGGCGAGAGCGCGACCACCACGCTGCGGGTGCGGTTCGAGCCGGGCGCCGCGCCACTGAAGATGCAGCTGTCCGCCGAGGACCGCGACTACCAGGTGGGCACCTCGGTGGGCTTCGAGGTGGACCCGGACGATCCCCGCTGCCGCGAGGACTGGTATCGGCCCCCGGAGATCGCCCTGGTCACCGGGGAGGAGGCGCTGTCCGGCGAGGGCACGCTGGAGGTCCGGGCCGAGGCGCGGGACGACGAGGGCATGGACGTGGTCGTGGTCTGGCTCGGCGGCGACAAGATCCAGATCGTGGAGCCAGCCGCGGGCCGGCCTCGCAGCATCGACGTGCGCAGCGAGCTGGTGCTCGAGCCGGGCATCAACACGTTGAAGCTCGTTGCGGTGGATGCGACCGGGATCCGGGCGCAGCGGCGATACGCCGTGCTGGGACGCTGAGCGCGCGGGTCACGGGGTCGGGTGGCCGGGGGGAACGGGGGAGATCAGAACAGGTCGTCGTCGGAGTAGGGCCCGGTGTTCATGCACAGGCGCTTGCCCGAGTGCACGGACGCGCGGACCTCGTCCATGGAGATCTTCTTGGTGGGGAACGTGGCCTTGCGGATGCGGGCGCTCTTGAGCGTCACGCCCTCGAGGTTGGCGAAGTCCAGGTCGGCGCCCTCGAGGTTGGCGAAGTCCAGGTTCGCGTTCTTGAGGTTGGCGTGCCACAGGCTGGCGCCGCTGAGATCCGCACCGGACAGGTCGCACTGGAACAGGTTGGCATCGCCCAGCTTGGAATTGCGCAGGGTGGTGCCGGACAGATCGAGTCCAGACAGGTCTGTACCGCGCAGATCGATCCCCTCGAGACTCTCCCCCCGCTCCAGCATGGAGATGACTTCTTCCTTCGTGTACGCCCTCGGTGATGGCATGTCGATCCTCGATTCCGCACCCGCCGATGCAATGCTGCAATCCGTCGATCCGCGGGTTCGGGCGGGAACCCCCCGCGGCTCGTATCCTGCACCCGTACACCACCTGCATGTGGTGCCGGTTCAACCGGTCCATGCGCCATCGCGCGAGCGCGACAGGCGAGACCGCAGTCGCCGAACGATGCGGTCTGCGATGGGCTGGCCCGTGGTGCGCTCGATGTTGGTGATCCCTCCGGGCGCGACGACGTTGACCTCGACGGCGCGTCCGTCGATCACGTCCAGGCCCGCGAGGAAGATCCCGTCGCGGCGCAGCGGCCCTGCCAGCGCATGGCAGATCGCTCGTTCCGACTCCTCGAGGGCTGCCGCTTCGGGCCGGCCGCCCACGTGGAGGTTGTGTCTGAATTCACCCGGCTGTCGCATCCGCAGGTAGCACCCTACCGGTTCGCCGTCGGCCAGCAGGATGCGCTTGTCGCCCGCGTCCGCGCCCCGCAGGTACTCCTGCAGCACCACGTAGCCGCTGTGGCCGCCGATCCGGTCCAGCTCCTCGCGTGAGGGCAGCGGGTCGTCACGGCCCAGCAGGCGCACGCCCTTGCCTCCGAACCCCCGGATCGGCTTGAGCACCCCCGCTCCGGGGAGCTGCTCACGGAATGCCTGCAGCACGTCCCGGTCGGCGGTGACCACGGTGCGCGGCCGGCAAGCCGGCGGCAGCGTCCCGAGCGTGAGCTTGCCGGCGCAAGCGGCGAGCCCGTCGGGATCGTTGAGCACCGTCACCCCGCGGTCGCGCGCTGCGCGGGCGAAGTCGAGCACGGTGCGTCGCACCGGGTTGTTGCGAAGCAACAGCGCGTCGAGGCCGCTCACGTCGAGCAGACCTGCGGGCAGGTCCGGCACCGACTCGACCACCTGCTCGGGGTCGTGCACGCCCTGGGGGAGCATGTGTGCCCTTGCCCACAGCCGGTCGTCCGGGTCCAGCGTGAATCCACCGATTTCAATGAACAGGACCCCCAGGTCCGCCCTGGCCGCCGCAGCCGCCAGCTGCGTGGTCGCATACGTGCTGCGCAGCGTGCGCAGCCGGTTCACCACCACCCCGATCCGCATCGGGTCAAGCCCCTCCGCGGGCGCGCCTCTGGGGCCCGCCGGCCAAGGCGGTGATTTAGAGATAGGCGGGGGGGCAAGTCAATGAAAATCGACAGGGGGGAATCTGTTAGACTCTCGCGGAACCTGGGGTTGGCGAGCGTGTCGACCCGGTGGTCACGGGAGGGTTCGAACCCATGAAGATCGACAACCTGTCGGTGATGTGTGCGGCGGTCCTGTTCGGGCTGGCGCTGATGGTCGGTGGTTGCGGCATCGTCGGCGAGGACGAGGGCGAGGCGGACTTCGTGATCAGCCCCGCGGACACGCCGGAGACGCTGGGCAAGCAGATGTCGGATGCCAACCGCATCACCGGCGTCGAAGGCGAGATGAAGGAGGAGCACGCCGAATTCATCGATCTGGCCCGCCAGTACAAGGAGGCCACCGGCGAGAGCCTCAAGGGTATCGAGCTGACCCAGTGGGAGGCCGAGTACCTGCGCAACCGGCTGGAGAACGAGGAGGACGTCTCCTACGCCGGCCTGATCCGGGACATCCTCGCCAAGCAGGATCGGATCGACGAGCTGCGCACCGAGATCGAGGAGATCAAGAGTCGCCTGCCCCTGCCGGTCACCGTGCAGCGGGGCGACACCCACTACGGCATCGCCATGGACTACCTGACCAATCAGATCGGCCTGAGCGAGGAGGAGGCCAGGAAGGCGATCGAGAAGGCGCTGATCACCGACCGGATCGTGCCGGGCCACGAGATCTGGAACTTCTACGAGAACGGCGTGTACGGCACGTCCGTCACCCAGGGCACGGCCAAGGTCAGCCCCTACTTCCTCAACGTGCAGTACGAGAAGAAGATCATCGGCGAGCGCGACGCGGCCCAGGAGCTCGCCACGCACCTCCAGGCCGAGATGGAGGTCCTCGAGCACCAGCGCGACCAGCTCGTGGCCGACCTCGACGAGCTCGAGCAGCGGCACGCCGAGGTGGTGGCCGAGCGCGACGTCCTGCACGACGAGAACGTGGTCATGGAGACCCACATGTCCTCGGCCCACTACTACGTGGACACCCAGGCCAACCTGCGGGCCGACGGTGTCGTGAGGGTGGGCGGTCGCAAGATCAAGGACTATGACCCGGAGCTGTTCATCTACTCCATCGACCTGCGCGAGGACGACAGGATCGTGCTCGCGGCCAGCGCGTTCAACAGGAACGCCATCACCGGCGCCACCCTGCTGCCCAAGGAGCTGTTCGTCAAGAACACCGACTACGAGGTCGACACCTCGGACCGCAGCCGCTGCCGCATCACGCTGTACAACCGCGAGAAGTACGAGAACCAGAACTTCGTCATCGTGCTGCACTGACCCGGGCTCGCGGGCTCCGCCCGCGGGTGTCTCCCCATGTCACCGTCCCCGCCCGCCTCCGTGTTCCACCTGCGGTCCACGGCCGACCTGTCCGGACCGGACCGGGTGCTGCTCGACCTGCTGCCCGCGCTTCAGCAGCGAGGTGTGCGCTGCGTTCTCGGGGTGCTCAGCGACCGCCGCCGGCCCGCGGACGACCTGCTGCTGGCCGCGCGTCGCGCGGGAGTGGCGGTGGCGGAGCTGTCCACCCGCGGTCCCCTCGATCCACGTCTGCCGCTGCGGGTGGCGCGCCGGATCGCTGCGGATGGCCACGCCCTCGTGCACGCGCACGACCCCAAGAGCCACGTGGTGGCTGCGGCAGCCTCGGTGCTCGCGGCCGTACCCTGGGTGGCCACGCACCACGGCTGGCTGTCCCGAGGACCGAAGGAGCGGCTGTACGAGCGCGCGGGCGCGGCGGCGCTGCGGTCGGCGAGCGCCGTGGTGTGTGTGAGCGACGCTGGCCGCGAGGCGTTGTCGCGCTTGGTGTCGTCCGAGCAGGTGGTGGTCGTGGCCAACGGGATCCGGGCGGACCGGGTGGTGTGCGAGGCCGGCCGCGAGGCAGCGAGACACAGGCTGGGGGTCGACGCCGCTCTCCCGTTGCTGCTCGCCTGCGGCCGGCTGGAGGAGGGCAAGGGGCACGGCTCGATGATCCGCGCGGCCCATGCCCTGCATGCGAGGCACGGCCTGGCCGTGGGGATCGTCGTGCTGGGGGAGGGGCCGCGAAGGCGCGCCCTGCGCGCCCTGGCCGCCGACCTGGGCCTGGCCGATCGCCTGCGCCTGCCCGGGTTCCTCGCGGACGCGCCCGAGCTGCTGTGCGCCGCGGACGTGTTCGTGCTGCCGTCCCTCGCCGAGCAGCACCCCGTGGCCCTGCTCGAGGCGATGGCCGCGGGCCTGCCCGTGGTCGCCTCTCGCGTGGGGGGCGTGGAGCGGACCCTGGGGAGCGGCATCGGCGGGCGGCTGGTGGAGCCGGGGGACGACGCCGCGCTGGCCGCCACACTGGCAGACGTGCTCACCGCCCCGGACGCGGCCGCCGCCATGGGGCGCGCGGCCCGGCGGCGGATCCGGGAGTGCTTCGATGACGACCGGATGGCGGCGGCCTACGCCGAGATCTACGCGGATGTCTAGACGAAATCGTCCTCGTCGATCTCGAAGAAGTCCACGCGCCGCGTGTCGAAGGTCGCGGGTCGCGTGCGGTCGCGCGCCCACTCCCGCAGCTCCTTGATCCGCTTGTCCATGGTCACGGCGAGGGGCACGGTGTCGCGTAGCGCGGTCAGCATGTCCTTGGTGGCGAGCTCACGTCCGTCGGCGAATGCCGTGAACATACCGGAGATCACCACCTGTTCCAGCTCCGCGCCGCTGAACCTGTCGCTGGCCTCGGCCAGCCGCCAGCAGTCGAAATCCGCCGGGTCCCGCTGTCGACGCCGCAGGTGGATCTCGAAGATCGACTCGCGCTCGTGCACGTTGGGCAGGTCCACGAAGAAGATCTCGTCGAAGCGCCCCTTGCGTAGCAGCTCGGGCGGGAGGTGGGCCACGTCGTTGGCCGTGGCCACCACGAACACCGGCCGCGTCTTCTCCTGAAGCCAGGTGATGAACTGGCCGAAGGCGCGCGTGGCGCCGGCGGAGTCGCCGCCACCGGACTCCACACCGGCGAACGCCTTCTCGATCTCGTCGATCCACAGCACCACCGGACTGAGCGATTCGGCCAGCCGGATGGTGTCCCGGAGCTTCTCCTCGGTGGTGCCCGACGCCTGCAACAGCGAGCCCACGTCGATGCGCAGCAGCGGGATGCGCCACAGGGACGCCACCGCCTTGGCGGTCAGGGACTTGCCGCAGCCCTGGATGCCGACCAGGAACAGCCCCTTGGGCTGGGGCAGTCCGAACTTGCGGGCCTTCTCGGTGAAAGCGCGATTGCGGTTGACCAGCCATTCCTTGAGCTGGTCGAGCCCGCCCACGTCGTGCATGGTCTCGGCGTGGTCGTAGAACTCGAGGAACTCGGACTTGCGGATGATGTTCTTCTTCTCGCGGATCAGCAGGTCGAGGTCCTCGCTGGCGAATCCGCTGCCCGCGATCGCGATGCGCGTGTAGACCCGCTTGAGCTCCTTCTCCGTCAGCCCCAGCGAGGCCTTGACGAACTTCTCGAACAGGTCGACGTCGATCCTCAGCTTCTGCTGCTTGATCACCACCGCGAGCAGCTGGGCCACCTCGGCCAGCTCCGGCAGCGGGATATCCACCACCCGCACGTCCTTCTCCAGCTCCCGCGGCACGGTCAGCACCGGGCTGAGCAGGCACAGGCAGTGGCCCCGGTCGGCCATGCGCGACTCCATGTCCCGCACACGGCGCACGATGGCCGGGTCGGCCAGGTGGGGGTGGAAGTCCTTCAGCAGGTAGATCACCGGGCCCTCGTACCCGTCGAGGTGATCGAGGATCGCCTCGGGCCCCAGGAGCGGCCCATCCTGCTCGACGGGCGACCCCGGAGCGGCCACCACCAGCTCCCGTCGGGTCTTGGCCGCCACCTGGCCCATCAGCCGCTCCACCCGCTCCTCCTCCCAGCTCAGGAGGTACAGCACGGTGTAGCGGGCGCGGATCAGTTCCTGCAGTTCGTCGATCAGCTGTTCCACAGGGCGATTATCCCACATGCGCGGAATCGCCGCGCAGCAGTTGCCAGGAGGTCTCTACTTGAAACCGAACGGTTTCCGTACGGCTTCAGGTAGGGCCAGGAGGGGACGCGGACGGTGACCATCTGGGCTCATGCTGCAGCAGAGGCCCCGTGCCTCAGTTGTCCCGCTCCATCTCCTTGATGTGATCCTGGATCGCAGCGCGCTCGCGCTGGAGGGCGGGGGTGGTCATGGCCTCGGCCGCCTCGAGGTAGAGCGCCCGCGCCTCGGTGCGGTCACCTCGCTTCTCGGCGACCAGGCCCAACGCCTGGGTGGCGCGCGCGGTGCGGACGGCGTCCCCGACCTGTTCGGACAGGGTGCGAGCGCACTGCAGGTGCTGCTCGGCCGCGTCCACGTCGTCGGCCATCAGCGCCAGCTGTCCGCGGTGGAAGGCGATCTCCTTGAGCAGCGGGATCTCGTCGTCCTGGGCCGCGGCCTCGGCCTGCTCCAGGTACTCGCGTCCCGCGTCGGACTCGCCCGCGGCCGCGGCAAACATGCCGCAGTGGTACAGGTCGGTGGCCAGCAGGTGATCGAGGTTGAGGTGGCGCGTCAGCTCCAGGGCGTCGCGGGCGAGGTCGTAGGCGTCCTTGCCGTTGCCCGCGGCCGCCTCGGCCTGGCTGAGCAGCGACGCGGCCGAGCGCTCCAGGAAGCGCGAGCGCATGGCGCGGGCGGTGACGTGCGCGGCCCGGAGCGGCTCCAGCGCCGACTTGGGGCGGCCGAGCATGAACAGGATCTCGCCCTGGTTGATGCGCGCCTCGATGCCGAGGCCCGGGTTGTTGGCCTCCTGCGCGGTGCGCGCCGCCTCGGCGAACGAGCTGGCCGCGCTGTCGAGCTTGCGCTGGCCCTTTCGCAGCAGGCCGCGGATGAACAGGGCGTGGGCCTTGACCGGCGGGATGTTGGAGGCCCGCGTCGCCTGGTCGACGTACTCCGCGGCCGCCTTGGCGTCGCGCCGGTGCAGCGCCAGGATGGCGAGCTGGTTCAGCGTCTCCGCGGCGCGCACGGTCTCGCCGGTGGCGCGGAACGCCTCCAGCGCCGTCTCCGCGTGGGCGATCGCACCGTCGAGGTCCCGCGTGCGCAGCGCCAGCTTGGACCGCAGCAGGTCGGCGTACCCCAGCAGGCCCCGGTCGTCCCGCTCCCGCGCCCAGCGGTCCAGGGCCGCCAGCAGGTCCTGCGCCAGCGCCTCGGGTGCGCCCGCGGCCGCGCGCTCCGCCGGCTCGGCGTGCAACAACCTCAGCAGGCCCTCGGCGAGGCCGTCGTCGCCGTCGAGCGCCACCATCTCGATGGCGTGGCGGCTCAGGTCGAGTCGGTCCGAGCCCATGGCCAGGCTCAGCAGGTTGCGGGCCTGGCGTTTCTGGCCCGCGTCACGGAACAGGCGCGCAGTCACCGGGATCCACCCGTACGATGCGGGCACGAAGCGCTCCAGCAGCACCCGGGCGTAACGGGCGGGGAGCGTGCGCAGCTTCTTGTCCCGGGCCAGCGGGGACGCCAGGTGGTGGCGGTGGTACAGGGCCCGGTCGAAGCGGTAGAGCCACGATCCCGCTCCCTCGTGGTGGGAGACCTCGCTGATCAGTCCGTCGAACTCGTCGAGCAGGTCGTCGACCGCGTCACGATCTGCGCCCAGGGCGGCGGCGATCGCGCCGGCGGTGAACATCGGACCCTCGAGCGCGGCCGCGTACAGGACGCGGTCGGCCAGCGCGCGGATCTCGTCGGGATCCTCGATCCCCTCCAGATCCGCGTCGTCGAGATCGGGCTGCGGCACCAGCGACTCCAGGTCCAGGTCCGCGGGCTGGCGCTGCAGCGAGAACCCCGCGTCACCGTCCCACACCACGATCTCGTCGGACTCCATCACGTCGAGCAGGTCGTTGAGCTGGTTCGTGTTGCCACCGGACAGGTCCAGCAACCGCGTGGCCAGCTCTCCTCCGAAGTCGTTGGGGCGGTAGGCCTCGTCCAGCAACGCCTGGATCCCGCCCACGTCCAGCGCAGGCACCTCCACGGTGGCGTCCACCCGACCGTCGAGCATCCGGTGCAGCAAGCCGGACGGGGTGGGGAGATCGTCGGTGGGGTCTTCGCCGTACGGGCTGTCGACGGTGGACAGCACCCACATCACGGGCAGTCCACGCTGCTGCACCTCGTTGTACAGCCGCCCGAATGCGGCCCAGAATGCGGGCGAGCAGACGCCGTTGATCCGCTGCACCTCGAAGATGGTCGGCACCTCGGCCACGATATCGAGCAGCAGCCGCACCAGGCCCCAGTAGGGGTTGTCCTGCGGCATCTTCAGCTGCATGCCCGCCTCGCCCGGGGCCACGTCGAGCTGGGAGAGGAACCCCTCGTACCAGGCGTCCAGCCGCTCTCCTCGATCGCCACCTGCCTGCTCGCGGACGGCGGTCAGCGCCGGCCGTGCCACCTCGCCGGCGCGGGCCAGGTGCGACGCCACACCGCCGTGCATCTTCAGCAGCACGGTCACGGCGTCGTCCGAGGGCAGGAAGCTCCAGCGCAGGCCCAGGTGCTCCGGTGCGCGCGCCATCAGCTCGGTGACCAGGCGACGCCGGCCGATGCCGTCCTCGCCCACCAGCAGGGCCGTGCGCGGTCCGCTGACCGCGTTGGGGAGCAGATCCTCCAGGATTCGAAGCTCGGATTGCCGCCCGACGAACGGACGCTCGGTGGTGTGCATCTCGGTCACTCCTGGTCCAGGTAGCCCAGCTGCTCGAGGCGCTCGCGGGTGGCGGGATCGAGGGTGGGGCCCTCCACGGTCACCTCGTCACTCCACGGCACGTCCAGTGCGCCGGTCCATGCTGCGACGGTGGCCCTGCCCTGCTCGAGGGCTGGCCCGCCGGTCCTCACCGACGTCTCCGCCAGATCGGCCGAGAGGTCGTACACCTGCTCGCTGCCGGTGCTGGATACCACGTACTTCGTCCCGCCATCCACCGCGCAGCGGCGGCGGACGAACAGCTCGTCGAGATCGCCGGCCATGGTCTCGGGCGCGGTCCGGGGCAACATCGAGGGCGTGAAGTGTTCGGCCACGACCAGGGCCGGGGTGCGCGGTGCGGCTCCGACCGACCACGCAGCGGCCAGGTCCTGGCCATGCACATCGGGCCAGCGTGCGGCTGGCACGCCGGCAGCAGCGAGGAACGTGGGTACGATGTCCAGGGACTGGGCCGGGGCGGCGTCCACGCTCCCCGCCGGGATCCGGCCGGGCCAGCGCACCACCAGGGGCACGGCCAGCAGCTCGTCGTACAGCGAGTGCACGTGCCCCCAGAGGTCGTGCTCGCCCAGCAGCTCGCCGTGGTCGGATGTGACCACCACCAGCGCGTCGTCGGACACGCTGGCGTCCTCCAGGGCCGCCAGGATGTCGCCGAGCACGGCGTCGCCGTACAGGGTGGCGCCGTCGTAGCTGCGCCGCACGGTGTCGATGCCGGCCGCGTCCAGGCCCACGGGCGAGGCGAACACGTGGTGGAAGAACACCCTGGAGTCGAGGCGGCGAGCCTCCCCCCGGCTCACGCCCTCGGGGAGGAATGCCTCCTGGTACGTCGCGGGCACGTCGTTGTACGGCGCATGCGGGTCCATCACGTTGACGAACAGGAACAGGGGCCGCTCCGGATCGCGCTCGTCGGTGAGCCAGCGGCTCAGGAAGCGCACTCCGGCCGCGCCGCCCTTGTCGTGGTCCCGGTCCCAGACGAAGCGCAGCACGCGCCACAGGTTCAGCGACTCCTGGACCCAGTGGGAACGCCACGACTCCTCCACCACCTCGAAGCCCCGCGCCGTGCCCAGACCCCTCGAGATCAGCGGGTTGCCGGTGACGCACACCGTCTGGTAGCCGTGGGCGGCGAGCAACGTGGCCAGCGTGAGGGGCTCCTCGCCCAGCTCCCAGCGCTCGTAGTGGGCCCCGTGCTGCGACGGGTGCAGCCCGGTGAAGAACGTGGCGTGGGACGGCAGGGACCACATACCGTTGACGCGGGCGTCGTCGAAGCGCATGCCCTGCGCGGCCAGCGCGGTGAGGTGGGGAGAGGTCTCGAGCTCGTACCCGTACGTGCACAGGTGGTCCTTGCGCACCGTGTCCAGCACCACCAGCACCAGGTCCGGGGCATACGCGGGCGGGGCCGCGCGCGGAGGGAGCTCCGCGGCGGGCCGCGGCAACAGGATCGGCAGCAGCAGCAGGCCGAACACCAGCACCACCAGGATCCGCAGGGCCAGGCGCACCTTCGACGGCTTGCCAGCCATGGCCGTGCCCGCCCACGCCATCAGGCTGGCGGGGATGCCGAACAGCAGCACTGGCACCACGTTCTCGCCCGAGGCCGCGGTGGACAGCCCCAGCGCGACCAGCAGGCTCAGCAGCAGCGCCCAGGGGCGCGTTCGCAGGGGAGGGATGCGGCCCACCAGCCAGCCCGCGCCAGTGAACACCAGCGCGTACAGCACGGCGGTCCCCAGCAGCAGCAGCGCCAGCGCGGACTGCTGCAGCTTGGCCATCACCGGCAGCAGCACCACCAGGCACTCCACGCCAGCGAGGTATGCGCCGAAGCGCAACCCGATCCAGGCGGGACCTCGGAAGCGGTGCGGCTCGGGAGGCATGGGAGGCGGTCTACACCATCGGGGGGGATTCGTCGAGGCCTACGGCGCCGGCTTCTCGGGCGGCAGCAGCTCCAGCAGATCGGGTGGAACCGCCAGGGCCGGGAAGTCGGGGGAATCGAACCGGATCTCGTGGAAGAACACCCAGTAGTGATCGCCTCTCCTGTGGAATTCCTTGGCCAGCAGGGCGTGGCTGTCGGGATCGAAGAAGTACCCGACGGTGTCGCCGTCGGCATGGGTCATCAGGACGTGCCAGCAGTTGCGATCGGCGACCTGCTGTCGTCCCATGGTGACCAGGGTGGTGCCCGCCCTGCGCCGATCCAGCTCGGCGTAGAACAGCACCAGGTCCCGCTCGGAGGGGGTCCGCGAGATCCGGAGCACGTCCGGGCCGAGCACGGCGTCCGGATCGGCGACCAGGTACCCGGCGAGGTTGGCGGGCATGCCGCCGAATCCGCCGATGTTGGGCCGCAGGTCCAGGACCATGCCCTGGACGTCGTGCTGTTCGAACCGCTGCAGCGCAGCCACGAACAGCTCGGGCACCGGCAGCTTGAAGCGGTCGAAGCGGAGGTACCCTACGTCACCGATGATCCGTTGCTGCCACAGCAGCGCGCCGCCGGCGTCGACGTGGCCCAGCGCTTCCACCCGGTGCGCGGCGTCCTGTCGCGGCAGGCTCACGTCGTGTCGTCCGCCCTGGCCGTCACCGAACCGGATCGGTACCGCGTCCCCGGGGGCGTCGTCGATCACGTCCTCCAGCAAGGCGGCGAACTGGTCCTCCGGATCGCCGGCCAAGGCGGGGAACGCCGCGGCCAGGTCCAGCACGTCGCGCAGCTCGGCGTTGGTGCACGCCTCCATGGCGAGGGGGCGCAGCTGCAGCCGCACACGCTCCCAGTCCACGCCCTCCATGGCGGGATCCGGGTAGCTCTCCCCGACCAGGGTCCAGACCCGGTCGAAGCTCTGGAGCTGGATCTCGTCCGCCTGGCCGGACCAGGGAAACAGCGCGATCACCAGACATGAGCAGATGATGTGGAGAGATCCCCTCACGCCTCCGAGTGTATCGTGTGCGGGATCGGGAGGATCGAACGGGAGGTGGGTTCTGCGCCGCATGATGACCACGTTGCTCGTGGTGGGGCTGGCGGGCTGCGAGCAGCAGCCCGTCGGGGAGCAGCCGGACCCCGGCGGCATCGGTCTGCTGCACGAGTTCGACGGGGCGTTCTGGGACGCGCCGTTGCCCTCGGATCATCGTCTGCGTGATGACGGCACGGTCGACCTCGCCGACTTCCCCAATCCCGACGCGATCCCGTTCGTGGACGACATGGTGCAGCTGACCGACGGGCAGCTGACCGGCGCGGGGACCTCGTCCACGATCTACTTCATGGCCGAGGGGCCCCTGGCGCCGACCTCGCTGCCTGACGTGCACGCGTCCGTGCTGGCGGATTCGCCCGTGTTCGTGGTGGGCCTGGAAGCGGGGTCGCCCGACCACGGCGTGCGCATCCCGATCGAAGTGACGTACCTCGAGGACGGCGGTCCCTTCGGTGCGGACGACATGCTGGCCCTGCTGCCCCTGCAGGGGCGACCGCTGCTGCCGTCGACCCGGTACGCGGCCGTGGTGCTGCGGGACCTCGGCGACGCGGACGGCGAGCTGCTGGCGCCCGCGCCGCTGGCCTCCATGCCCGCCTCGTACGCCCCGGCGCTGGCCGCCCTGCCGTGGCTGGGCGTCGATCCCGCCGGGATCGCGGGTCTGGCCGTGTTCACCACCCAGGACCCGACCGCGGGCACCCGGGCGCTCACCGAGGCCGCGGCCAGCGAGCCCCTGGAGCTGACCGAGCCGTTCGACCTGACCGACGAGTTCGACGAGTACTGCGTGTACCAGGCCGTGGTGGCCATGCCCGTGTACCAGCAGGGCGATCCGCCCTACCTGACCGGCGGCGGCGGCATCGCCCTGGACGGCGACGGGCAGCCCGTGCTGCAGCGGTTCGAGGACGCCAACCTGGTGGTGACCGTGCCGCGGGCGTCCACGCCGGACGGCGGCTGGCCCGTGGCCGTGTTCATCCGCACCGGCGGGGGAGGGGAGCGTCCCCTGGTCGACCGGGGCGTGCGCGACGCCGAGGGGGTCGTGCTCGAGCCGGGCACCGGCCCGGCGTTGCAGCTGACCCGGGCGGGGGTGGTCGGCGTGAGCGTGGACGGCCCCCACGGCGGGCTGCGCAACGTCAGCGGCGGGGACGAGCAGTTCCTGATCTTCAACGTGACCAACCCCGAGGCCATGCGGGACAACATCCGCCAGAGCGCGGCCGAGCTGGCGCTGCTGCCGGACCTGCTCGCGGAGCTCTCCGTGGACGCGTCCGCATGCGTCGGTGTGGACGGTGAGGTGACGTTCGCCACGGAGCGGTTGGCGCTGATGGGCCACTCCATGGGCGCCACCATCGCCCCGCTGGTGCTGGCCGTGCAGTCGCGCTACGACGCGGTGGTGCTGTCCGGCGCGGGCGGCTCGTGGATCCACAACATCGTGTACAAGCTCAGCCCGCTGGAGGTGAGACCCCTGGCCGAGGCGCTGCTGCAGTACGACGACCGCACCCTGTTGCCCGACGACCCGTCACTGATGCTGCTGCAGTGGTCGGGCGAGTCCTCCGATCCGCCGGTGTACGCCCGGGAGGTGGCGGGCGACGTGCACGCGCTCGTGGTGCAGGGGATCGTGGACACGTACATCCTGCCCCCCATGGCCAACGCCACGACGCTCTCACTGGGGCTGGACCTGGCGGGCGAGCCGCTGGATGCAGATCACCCGGAGCTGGCGGAATTCACGCCCATCGAGCCGCTGTTGCCCCTGGTCGGGCGGGGGAGGGTGGACTTGCCGGTCGAGGGCAAC
This sequence comes from uncultured Rickettsiales bacterium, assembly GCA_964639985.1. Classification (GTDB taxonomy): domain Bacteria; phylum Myxococcota_A; class UBA796; order UBA9615; family CAYRNR01; genus CAZXHG01. The sequence continues at coordinate 27,335 of CAZXHG010000050.1, read as the reverse complement.
CTGCCCGGCGGCATCACCGCGGTCGTCACCCAGCACCTCGAGGACGGCGTGGAGGACGGCCACGAGGTCTTCTTCCAGACCGACCTGCCCAGGGCGCAGTACCAGGAATTCCTGGCCACGTGGGTCGCGGGCGCACCCAGTGTCCCTTGAGACGTTGACAGGTCGCTGGTTCGGCGGGATGTAACGGCTTCCCAACGATATTGTCTTCATCTGCGCGATCCGGGCGTGTGTGTAGACCGTGTGGCGGTGCGCGGGCCGTCCATTCGATAGACTGGGACCCTGTCCGGGAGGTGTGCCGTGGTCCGACATCCAGCCTTGCGCCTGTCCCTCGTCCTCCTGCTCGCGCTGGGCTGTGGTGGTACGCCCGAGCCGGCGGACGACGACGACACCGCGCACGACGACGACACCGCGGACGACGACGACACCACCGGCGACGACGACACCACCGGCGACGACGACACCGCGGACGACGACGACGCCGCGGACGACGACGACACGGCCGAGGTGGACTGCGAGTCGCTCCCGCCGGGGCCGCTGCCCTTCGAGACCCTGACCGGCCTGTACGCGTCCGAGGACTTCGCCTTCGACGACCAGGGCCACCTGATCAGCCACCACGGCAACGGGCTGTTCCGGCAGGAGTACCCGCCGGGCGACGTCGAGATGTTCGCGGTCACGGCGGGCGGCAGCGGCGGACCGGCCAGCATGCGCCAGCTGGCCACGGGCGCCCTGGTGTACGCCAACGTGGACAACACGTCGCGGTACCCGGTCGACCCCGGCGGCACCACCGTCTCGGCAGGCACCGGCGGGGCCTACGCCATGGGCATCGACGTCCACATCGATGGCATGGTGTTCCTCTCCGACCTGATGGGCGTGCTGCGCATCGATCCCTACGGCGGCGCCATGGAGATCGTGGTGGAGTCGGGGCTGCTGAACTACGCCAACGGCATCACCTTCTCCGAGGACTACGCCACCCTGTACTTCGGCACCCGCGACGGCGTGTTCGCCGTGGCCGTGGACGAGCACGGCACCCCGATCGGCACGCCGGCCCTGTGGGCGGAGAGCCCGGACGGCGAGCTGCTGGGCATGGGCGTGGACCGCTGTGGCAACGTGTACGTGCTGCACGACGGGCGGCGTCTGCTTCGCTACCCGTCGGACGGCGGAGCGCCCGAGACCCTGGTGGAGCTGCCCGAGTGGGGCTGGATGACCAACCTGCAGTGGGGATCCGGGGTCGGCGGCTGGGACGACCAGGCGATCTACATCACCGACCGCAACGCCACGGTGCCGGCGTACTACGAGGTGCCGGTCGGGGTTCCCTCGAAGGTCTACTGAGGTGCTGCGGTCGGTTTCTCGACCACCGCCAGCACCGATCCCCCCAGGCCGACGCGCGTCAGCACCACCGACGTGAACACGTCGAACGGGATCGCGGTGAACCACATCGCGATCCAGAACAGCACCCGGAACAGCTTGTGCATGATCGTGCTGCCCAGCAGCAGCCGCTTGAACGCCATCACCCACACGGACGTCAGCTCCGGGAACAGGGGCACCGAGCGGATGTACACCGGCGCGGGCAGGTCCGCGCCCTCGATGGCCAGCTCCATGGACCGCTGGGTGAAGTCGTGCACGTGGTACGGCGCCTCCAGCGCGGTCCACCAGCGGCCGGTCAGGCGGCTGGTCAGCCCCCCGAAGTTGGGGGTCTCGATCGCCAGGATCCCGCCCGGCTTGACCTTGGTCCACGCCTCGCGCAGCTCGCCGATGGCGTCGGGCACGTGCTCCAGCACGTGCAGCGCGACCACCATCTCGTAGTGCTCGTCCGGGAAGTCCGTGTCCTTCAGCTCCCCCTTGCGGAAGTCGATGGCCCGCCGCGGTTCGGGGCTCATGTCCTCCAGCCCCACGTCGTTGGTGTCGCACCCCGCGATGCCGCAGCCGAAGGCCCTGCGTACCTCCTCCAGGAAGATGCCCTGGCCGCAGCCCACGTCCAGCACCTCCGAGCGGATGTCGAGGCCCACGTACATCCTCAGCCGCTTCAGCCGCAGCTGGTGCAGGAACCGCATGCCCGCCCCGGACTGCAGCTCCCGCACCTTGTCCCAGCCCGGCCCCACGTACCAGTGCTCGTACAGCTCGCCGAGGTCGTCCGGGATCGGGTGGATGAACGCGTGTCCGCACGCGCTGCACGTGTGCAGATCCCACTGCCCGGGCTGCTCCCAGTACCGATCCGTCAGGGTCCAGCGCTTGCGACCGATCCCGCCGCAGATCGGACAGGTGGAGGTAGTGGCCGGGGGGCCAGCGTCGCCGCTCATGAGGGCCTCCGGAAAGGGGACGTTCGCAACTTATCAACTTATTCGCCGCGAATAAGTTGATAAGTTGCGAACGTCCCTTTTCCCCGGGAGGTCGCCATGCGTCAAGCGCTGCTCGTGTTCGGGCTGGTCCTGTTGCTGCCCGCGTGCAACGGGTCGGATCCGTGGGAACCGGATGACGACGACGACGTGGCCGACGACGACACGACGGCCGGGGACGACGACACGACGGCCGGGGACGACGACGTGGCCGACGACGACGTGGCCGACGACGACGTGGCCGACGACGATGACATGGGGCCGTGCGAGTCCGGGATCTGCGAGCTGTCCGTGCTGCACGCCGAGGTGGGCTGCGACCTGCTGCCGGATCCCGATCCCATGCCCCCGGGGGGGATCCTGGTCACCTCACCCGCCGCCGGGCAGGTGGCGGTCATGCACTTCAACCACAGCCAGGGGTGCTGTCCGCAGATGGACGTGAGCGGGCTGGGCTACATGAACAGCATGACCATCGAGGTGCAGGTGGACCTGTACGACGACTTCTGCGACTGCATCTGCACCCTGGAGCTGCAGTACACCCTGGGGGACGTGCCGGCCGGATCGTGGACCGCGTACGGCCAGGTGGTGGAGGTCCTGTAGGGATCAGGCGCGCCTGTTGCGGCGCTTCCGCCACGGCGTGCCCGTGGTGTACATGCCGCAGCAGCGGGGACAGACAGGCAGCAATCCCTCCAGTATCCGCTTGCGGAATGCCCGCGCCCGATCGCTGTTCCAGAGTGTGTCGAAATGTTCCGTTTCGAGCGATCCGATGCGGTAGTCGGGGAAATCCGGGCAGAACGTCATCTCCCCGTCGGGCAGCAGCAGCGCGTACACCCACGGCGACAGGCAGGTCTCGCGACCGAACGAGATGGAGGTGTTGGCGAAGAACACCGCCACCTGCTCGGGGGTCAGCCGCGGGTGGGGCACGACCTTGAAGCGGTAGCCCCTGCGCTTGACGCGGGCGAACGTCTCGTTGAGCGCGCGGGTGTCCACCTCGGGCGGGTGGTCCAGCCGGAAGCCCTGCCACGACGGCGCGGCGCAGCCGAACGACTCCTCCATGCACTGCTCGTGGGCCCGACCGGTCTCGTCGTCGGTCCACCAGCGAAGCGTGCTGACCACGTGCAGGATGTCCAGGCCGGTGTCCTGCAGGGTGTCGTAGAGTTCCTCGAGGTGCGGCCACGTGTCCTCCGTGACCACGTTGGACACCCGGAAGCGCGGCCGCAGCACGCCCAGCTCCCGTCGGCACCGGGCCACCTCGTGCATGCCGGCGATGGTGCGCTCGAACGCGCCGTCGATGCCACGCACCACGTCGTGCACCGCGGGGGGCCCGTCCAGGGACACGATCAGGTCCTTGACCCGGTGACGCACCAGCATCTCGGCGTGGCGGTCCAGGGTCAGGCCGTTGGTGATGATGCCCACGGGCACGCGGCGCTGCCGGCAGTGGGCCAGCAGCTCGTCCAGGCCGGGGTAGACCAGCGGCTCGCCGCCCCACAGGGTCAGGTCGATGCCGAGCTCCGACACCTGGTCGACGAACCGCTTCGCGAGCGCCAGGTCGATGGTCTGCTTGCCGTCCCGCTCGTGGTGGTAGCCGGTCTGCCCCCACTGGCCGCACATACGGCAGCGCATGTTGCAGCGGTTGGTGACCTTGATCTGCACCAGCATGGGGGGGCGTGAGGTGCCGTCCTCTCGCTCCAGTTCACCGCGAAGCACCGCCATCCTGTGGGCGAAGCGCAGCAGGTTGCGCCCCGCCTCGAACAGGCGGGTCCAGGTCTCGGCGAGGCGGCGCAGCCAGCGGATCATCGGGGCGGCTACTCCAGCTCCCCCAGCAGCACGAAGTCGAGCATGATCTCGCCCTCGTGCACGTCGGGGTAGTCGGCGAAGTGGAAGCCCAGCCCGTCGGGGCCGCCGCCGTGGGAGCTGACGCTGCTGGAGTGGGGGCCGACATAGGTCGAGCTGGTCAGGTCGCGCATCACGCCGGAGTGGGCAAACACCTCGTAGCCGTAGGAGTAGTGGATGTTGGTGACGTGGTGGCTGGTGATGCCCGTGGGGATCAGCTCCATGTAGTAGTCCCACTCACCGGTCGCGATGTCGTAGGCGTAGCCGTTGTCCTCCGCGGCCACCAGCAGCGCGCCGCCCGGGATCTCGGCGGTGACCCACTCGGTCTCGCCCTGCTCCACCTCGGTCAGGTCCGCGAACTCGGTGAACTCGCCGTACACCAGGTCGAACGACAGGACCTTCAGCCCCACCCCGTCGGTGACCCAGTAGTTGCCTTCCGCGCCCAGGGCCACGTCGTAGCAGCTGCCGTCGTCGGGCAGGGGGAACTCCACGACCTCGGCGCCGCGTTCGTCCACCCACAGGATGTTGTTGTCGCCGTCCTCCTCGGTGGAGCCGCAGACCACGAAGCCGCCGGTCAGGTCCGGCTCCAGGGCCAGGCCGCGGAAGCTGCCCGCCGTGCCCAGCAGGTACGGCTCGCCGCCGTCGTCGGGGATGACCTGGATCCCACCCCCCCAGCCGTCCCGGGGATCGAGGGTCGTGCTCACGCTGTAGAAGTCGCCGTCGTAGTACTCCGCGTCGCCGCGGAACAGGCCGCTGCCGTCGGCGAAGGGGAAGCCGGGGTCGACCAGCTCGCGGTAGCGGCCGTCGTCGTCGTCCCACGCGACCACGTGCAGACCGTACCAGCCGATGTTGCGCGTGCCGAGGTCGAAGTCCCAGCCGCCGATGGCGTACAGCACCAGCATGTCCCACGTGGACACGTCGTGATCCCCGAACCCGATCCAGTCTCCAGGATCGGGCCCCAGCCCGGACGCGGAATCGTCGTCGCCGGAGCCGAAGCCGTCGGGGTCCTCGGTGGGACACCCCGCGAGCAGGGCGATCAGGCACACGGTGCAGGCCGCTGGCGCGCGCGCCATGAACCGCAAACTGGACATCGTCGTTCCTCCGGCGGTGGAAAGCCGCTTCGATGCAGACTACCGTGAAAGGGCCCGGACAGGTACGGCTGACCGCCATGGGCAGCCGGGGTGGAGCGCGCTGGGGATGGGTTCCCGACGAGACCAGGACCAGGATCTGCCGGCGACCGGGGACGAGACCCGGATCGACGATCACGCCTTTGGCGTGGAGGCGGCCGCGTTCGACGATCCCGAGTTGCGTCGCAAGTTCCAGCCGCTGGAGCTGATCGGGGTCGGCGGCATGGGCGCGGTGTACAAGGTGCGCCACCGCCACCTGAACCACGTGCGTGCAGTCAAGCTGTTGAATGCGGGGGCCACCCGCGTGCGGGTCGAGCGGCTCCGGCGCGAGGCGGCCATCGGCACGGAGCTGTCCCACCCCGCCCTGGCCGCGGTGTACGACCTCGAGGAGCTGCCCGGCGGCCGGCTGGCCATCGTCATGGAGTACCTGGAGGGGAGGGATCTGCGGCGACGGATCGAACAGGACGGACCGCTGGATCCCCGTGAGATCCCGGCGTTGTTCGACGGCGTGGCCGACGCCCTGGACCGCATGCACGAGCGGGGTGTGATCCACCGGGACATCAAGCCCGCCAACCTGTTCCAGTGCGAGGACGGATCCCTCCGCATCCTCGATTTCGGCGTGTCTCGGCAGCTGGAGGACGGCGGCCGGCTGACCCGCACGGGCGGGTTCGTGGGCACGCCCGCGTTCATGGCACCCGAGCAGTTCGGCGGCGAGGAGGCGGACGCCCGCAGCGACGTCTACTCCCTGGGCGCCAGCATCTACTTCTGCGTCACGGGGCAGCTGCCATTCCAGGCCACGACCGAGGCCGAGCTGGTGGCGGGGATCCTGTACGGGGTGCGTCCGCGCGCAGACGCGGTGCGGCCAGGGCTGCCCCGGCATGCGTCCATGGCCCTTGCGCGCGCCATGCACCTGGAGCCGGGGCAACGGTTCGAATCGGCCGGGGCACTGCTGAAGGCGCTGGCCGAGGAGCTGCCCCTCGGCGATGACGAGCCGACCGCGGACGGCGAGGCCGGGCCCGTGCCCCTGGCGGCGCCGCAGGTCGTCGCCGCTGTCGAGCAGCCGACGAGGCTGGCCAGGGCCCTGCGCGCCATCCGCTGGGCCGCGGCCGCGCTGATCGTGGTGGGCACGGCCGTCGCCGCGTGGCAGACGTGGTTGCAGCCACCGCTGCCCGGCGAGGAGTCGGGGTCGCGCGGACGGGACGAACCGGTGGTCGCGGCCGCGCACCTCGGCGGCACGCTGCGGATCGGGACCACGCGGAAGGTGCTGACGCTCGACCCGCTGGCGACCATGATCGACGAGTTCCGAGGCATCTTCCCGCTGCTGTACGACACCCTGGTGGAGGTCGACTGGACCGGCGAGGTGCAGCCGTCGCTGGCGGAGCGGTGGGAGGTGGACGACGAGCGGCGGCGGTACGTCTTCCACCTGCGCCCCGGGGTGGTGCTGCACGCCGGACCGGAGGCTCCGGACGGTGCGAAGCTCCGCGCGGAGGACGTGCGCCGGTCGCTGCAGCGGGTGTTCGACTGGATCGCGGCGGACGAGCACAGCCCCTGGCAGCTGGTGCCGCCCGCGGAGACGGTGCGCGCGCTGGACGAGCGCACCGTGGAGGTGGTCTTCACCCGCCCGGCACCGTCGTTCTGTCACGCCCTGGCGTGGCCCGAGTGGTCGGTGATCGCCACATCGGCGCTGGAGTCGGCGGCGGAGGGGGAGCCGGACTTCGCGCCCGTGGGCACCGGGCCGTTCCGCGTGCGGGAGTCCTCCCGCTCCCGCGTGGTGCTGGAACGTCACCCGCGAACCTGGCACCGCGACGCGTTGGACCGCGCGTTGCCCTACCCCGAGCAGGTGGTGATCCAGCCGTTCCGCGACCCGTATCTGGCGCGGACCGCGCTGCTCGAGGGGCGGATCGACCTGATCGTGCAGGTGCCGCGCGACGTGATCGACGAGGTGGTCGACTACGAGGATCGCCGCGTGAGGATGGTCGAGGGATGGGAGGACTACCAGGCCGGCGCCTACCTCGATGACTCCGTGCGTGAGCAGCACCAGCTGCTGGTGGATCGCCGTTCGCCCGGCGCGATCGGAGGCGACGCGCGGGTGCGGCGGGCCATCGACGCGGCCATCCCGCGCGATGCACTGGCCACGAGGTCCACGGTCCCGGCCACCGGCCCGCTGGGAGAGGGCATGCTGGGGTTCGAGCCCCGGCGTGACGAGCGCGGCTCCCGGCGAGCTGCCGAGCTGCTCGCTGCCGCCGGCTACCCTGGTGGCGAGGGCCTGCCGCCCGTGTCGGTGTGCGGCGTGGAGTCCCAGGAGCAGGAGCTGGAGACGATCGCGGCCGCCTTCGGCGACATCGGACTGCAGACCGAGGTGCGGGTCGTCGAGTACGAGACCTGGATGCAGTACCTGGAGCGGGGCGGGTGCGACCTGCTCAACGCCCACTACAGCGCGATGGTGATCGACGACGATCCATCCGATGCGATCCTGGGGCTGATCGCGGTCGCGGCGCTACCGGAGCGTGACACCCGCGTCGCGCCGCTGGCGGAGGAGCTCCGGCGGACCGCCGACCGCGGCCGGCGGGGGCAGATCCTGGTGCAGCTGTCGGACGCGATGACCGAGGACGCGGTGGTGCTGTTCGTCACCCACCGCCGTCCGGCGTGGCCCCACTTCTCCTATCTCGCCGGGCCGCGCGTGGGCGGCCTCGTCGACCCGGACACGGGGTACATGAACCCGGTACGGCAGCGGATGCGCGAGCTGTGGGTGCGTCCCGAGGAGCCCTGATCAGGTCCTGCCCGGTGGCAGCGCGTCGCGGAAGCGGCGGATGTCCTCCCGGCTGCCCATGACCAGCAGCGAGTCGCCCGCCTCGAGGCGGTAGTCGGGCCGGGGGAAGGCGCCGGGCCGCGAGGGGATGTCGCCGTCCCCGTCCACCGGCTTGCGGATCAGGATCACCTCGACGTCGTAGCGCTTGCGCACCTGCACCTGCTGCAGGGTCTTGCCCACGAAGGCGTACGGCACCCCCACCTCGACCAGCCGGTAGCCGGCGAGCAGCTCCACGCCGAAGTCGTGCTCCGCGGCCGTGGCCACGCTGTGGAAGCCGCCGGGCAGGTCGTGCTGGAACACCTTGCGGTTGTAGGCCTCGATCACGTGCTTGCGCCGCACCGATCCCAGCAGGCGGCGTTCGCGGTCGTCGTCGATCACCGCGATCTCCTCCACGTCGTGCTGGCCGAACAGGTGCATCACCAGGTCGAGGTTGTCGCCGGGTCGCACCGTCGGGGCGTCGGAGCTGGCCACGTCGGCAGCCACGACCAGGGCCGGCAGGTCCGGCTCGGTCAGCAGTTCGCGCAGGTCGAACAGGGAGAACGACCCGATCAGCCGGTCGTGGCCGTCCACCACGAAGAAGTCCTCGCGGGCGCTGTGGAGCATGCGGTCCACCACCGCGCGCATGGTCAGCGAGCCACTCAGCCGTGCCGGGCTGGGATCGAGCACGTCGCGCACGGCCAGCCGCCGCAGCATGTTGACCTCCTTGCGCGCGTGGAGGTCCAGGCCGCGGCGTGCCAGCTTCTCGGTGTACATCGAGTTGGGCTGCAGCCAGGAGCTGAGCAGCACCGCGAGGATGCAGGCCACCATCAGCGGCGGGATGATCAGGTAGTCGCCGGTCAGCTCGAAGATGATCAGGATGGCGCTGATCGGGCCGTGGGTCGTGCCGGCGACCACCGCGCCCATGCCCACCAGGGCGTAGGCCCCGGGAGTGGCCACCCCCTCCATGCCCATGCCCGCGACCGTGCCCACGGCGCCGCCGAGCATGGCGCCGACGAACAGCGACGGCGCGAAGATGCCGCCCGATCCGCCACTGCCGAGGGTGGCCGAGGTGGCGATCATCTTGATCGGGATCAGGACCAGCAACATCAGCAGCGCGGTCTGGCCGAGGAGCGCGCCGTGCAGGGTCTCGTAGCCCACGCCGTAGACCTGGGGCCAGCCGATGGCGATCGCGCCGACCACCAGGCCGCCGTAGGCCGGCTTCAGCCACGGGGGCCCCGGCAGGCGGCCGGTGAGCTCCTGGGTTCCGTAGACCATCCGGATGAACAGCGCGGATACCAGGCCCGCGGCCACGCCGAGCAGCGTGTAGGGCAGGAACTCGGTGGCGCTGAGCAGCTCGTACTCCGGGATCGGGAACGCCGGGTGGTCACCCAGCACGGCGCGCGACAGCACGGTGGCGGTCACCGAGGAGATCACGATCGGGCTGAACGAGGTCACGGCCATCTCGCCGAGGATCACCTCCACGGCGAACAGGGCGCCGGCGATGGGCGCGTTGAACGTGCCGGCGATGCCCGCGGCCGCGCCGCAGGCGACGAAGGTGCGGACCCGCGTGGGGTTGACGGCCAGGAACTGGCCGACCAGGGAGCCCACGGACGCGCCGATCTGGATGATCGGCCCCTCGCGGCCGACCGAGCCGCCCGAGCCGATGGTCAGGGCCGCGGCCACGGCCTTGGCCACGATCACACGGGCGCGGATGAAGCCCCCCTTGAGGGAGGCGGCCTCCATCACCTCGGGCACGCCGCTGCCGCGGGTCTCGCGGGCCACGAAGTGAACCAGCGGGCCCACGAGCAGGCCGCCCACGGCCGGCACGAGCAACCGCTGCCACCAGGGCATGGCCGCGTAGGTGTCGAGCCCCACCTCCATCGTCTGGAAGAACAGGCCGTGGGAGAGCTGGATCAGGTGCCGGAAGCCGACGGCGATGCCACCGCCGACCAGGCCGATCACGATGGCGGCGGTGATCATGAAGGCGAGCTCGGCGCGGCGCACGTGGCCCAGCATGCCGCTCACGGTGGCGCCCGCGGTCCGCCGGGCGCGCAGTCCCTTGAGCAGCAGGCGGCGTACCGGGCGTGCGGTCTTGCGGGCCATGCTCGCCTACCTCGCTGGCCCGAGGATCCGCCCCAGGGGGCGGGGCGTCAAGGAGCGTCGGGCGAGGAGAGCAGGTCGACGACCTCCGCGGCGGTCTCGCACGAGGCCAGGCGGTCGGCCAGCCCGGTGCGGTCGCAGAGCGTGGCGATGGAGGACAGCAGGCGAACGTACTCCAGCTGGCGACCCTCGGGAGAGCCCACGAGGATGATCGCGCGCACGAGCCGACCGTCCCAGTCGACGCCGCCGCGGCAGATCCCCACGGCCAGCACGAAGTCGTCGAGCTGGCGCACGTGGCAATGGGGCACGGCCACGCCGCACTCGAGCACGGTGGGGGCGATCGACTCGCGGGCAGCCACGCCGGGGCCGAGCGCGCGCTGGGCGGCCACGTTGCGCGTGGCCTGCTGGCACAGTGCGGTCAGGACCTCGTCGCGGTCCCCCTCCAGGAAGGTGACCTGGTCGGGCTGCAGCAGCTGGGCGAGGGAGGTCATCGGGGAGGGATCAGAAGCTGGCCTGCATCAGGAAGTTGAGGCCGAGCTGGCGGGCGCGCTCGTCGTCGAGTACGCGCACCTGGTTGCCCGCGTCCTCGCCGATGGTCTTGGACTGGTTGTAGTCCACGGTGTAGCTGACCTCGGCCATCACCGCGAGCATGGCGCTGAGGTCCCAGCGCAGCGTGGCCTTGGCGCTGATGATGGTGAACGGTCCCTCGCCCGCGGGCAGGAACTCCAGGTCCGAGGCGTCGCGCACGACCACCGTGCCGGCGAACTCGCCCTCGAGCTCGTCGCCGCCCCAGGCCGCCGCGGGCTGCATCATGCCGAAGATCAGGCCCGGGGTGAGGTGCGGCTTGGCGAAGTAGTAGTCCACGCCCACCGCGCCGTAGAACTGCGGCTGGGTCTCCAGGGCCTCGGACAGCGAGTAGTAGGGGATCAGGCCGGGGGTGTTGAACACCAGGAAGTTGACGCTGCGGTAGACCACGTCGCCGTGCACGCGGAAGCGGTTGATGCGCAGCTTGAGGTTGAGGTCGCCGCAGGTGGCCCAGGTGTTGGTCGTGGAGGCCGGGTTCTCGAACTCGATGGCCGTCTGGCCGATGGCCGAGAACTCGGTGGCCGCGTGGAAGTGCACGCCCTCGGTGTACTCGATCTGCTCGCCGGCGGCGTCCCGGGCGTCCGGGTTGTTCTGGTACAGGCGGAAGTCCACGGACTGGCCGATGTCGTCCCCGAAGGCGACGCCGAGCTGGGCGGAGCCGCCCGCGGCCTGGATGGTGCTGTCGAGGTGCTCCTGGATGTCGAAGTGGCCGCGGTCGAAGAACCCGCCGTTGGCGTCGAAGAACAGTGGCCCCGCGCGCAGACCGCCGCCCCACAGCAGGCCGTACTGGGTCTCGATCTGGTTGTCATAGTACTGCTGCATGCGCGGCTGGGACTTGGCCCCGGCGAAGAAGTACGCCTTCTGCAGGTCGAGGTTGAGCTTGAAGCCCGGCACCGGACCGTAGTTGGTCGGGAAGATGCGCTCACCGCCCCAGGTCAGGTCGTAGGAGAAGCCCAGCAGGAAGCGCTGGGAGTCGAACGGGAACATGGTGAAGGCGAGGTTGTTGCCCTCCATGGCATCCCGGTCGAAGTAGCCCGTGACCCTGAGGTAGCTGCCGTCGTCCCGCAACGACGCGTCGATCTGGCTGATCGAAGGGCCGACCTCGCCATTGTCCGGGTCACGGAAGACCTCGAACTCCAGCACCATCGCGGCTTCCGTCTCCAGGCCGCGGATGAAGCCCGGCATCTTCTTGTACAGCACCAGGTGCGTCTCGGTGACGGCGACCGTCTTCTCCGCCTCGAGGCCCTCGAAGAACAGCTCCGGGTAGGCGTTGCTGAACCCGGGGGAGGGGGAGAAGTTCTCCGGTCCGGCGAGCAGGTTGTCGTCGCCGAAGTAGCCGGTGATCGTGGTGTCCATGAACGACCCGGCGAGGGCGGGCGTGGCCCACAGGGCCAGCAGTCCGAGGACGGGGATGAAACGGGGGGCAACAGCAGTCATGGTTCGCTTGGCTCCAACGTCCGTCAGGGGGTCCAGCCGAGGTAGTCGTCCGTACCCCTCGGCTCGAGCTTGTAGGCGCTGTACGAGTAGTGCAGCGGTCCGGTGATGGCCTGGATGGCGGTGCCGACCTCGGGATCGGGGGTCGAGTCCGACCCGCCGCAGTCGGTGTACTCGAAGAACAGCGAGTCGATCAGGAAGCAGCCGTTGACCTCGAACTGGCCGTAGCCGATGTCGTCGACCGTGGCCGTGACCTCGAGGGGGGCCATCGAGCTGAAGAACTGGATCAGCACACCCTCGTAGGGCTCGAGGGCCTGGTCGTCCATGCACGGGTCGTCGAGGATGATCGCGGCCGGCTCGGCCGCGGTGCCCGTGACCTCCACGTCCTCGGCCGAGTCGATGACCAGCTCGCTGACGTCGTAGAACTCCTGGTAGGCGCCGTCCACGTTGATCACGTCACCGGGCTGCAGGTCCAGCTCGGCGATGTCCGACGTCAGGAACTCCACGAAGATGCCGGAGTACTCGCCGCCGGCCTGCTCCTGGACCCAGAAGCCCTCGTAGTCGCAGCTGGAGAACGGCTCGGTGATCGGCGTGGTGACGACCACGTCCTCCAGCCGCACCGGGCCCTCCGGGGCGTCGCCCTGCTGGACCTCGTACACCGTGTAGACCTCGGCGGGCACCGCGTCGCCGAACACCACGTCGGTCTCGTAGCGCGGCAGCACGTGGTAGCTCCAGAAGCTGTAGTCGACCACGCCGATCAGCTGCTCCACGCCGGCGCCGACCTCGGGATCGTGGGTGTAGAAGAAGCTGTCCACGGCCACGCCGCTGACCTCCCACACACCGTAGCTGTCCGGCCCGGCGGTGACGCTCATGGGCGGTTGCACGTCGATCAGCACGCCCTCCCAGGGCTCGGCGTTCTCGTACGCCAGGTCGTCGATGGTGACCGAGGCCGGCTCGGGCACGTCGGTCTGGTCGGTGACCTCGAAGTCCATGGACGTGGTCAGCGTGATCTCGGTCATCTCGCCGTCGAGGTCGCTCTCGTAGTGCCACTCCGAGTAGGTGCCGGAGACGGTGACCACGTAGCCGGGCTCCACGTCTATGGAGCCCAGGGCCTCGTCGTAGCAGTACACGTACAGGCCGCTGTACTCGCCGCCATCCGGCTCCTGGATGTAGAAGCCGCTCTCCCCCTTGGGGGTGGTGACGATCTTGTCGACCAGCGTGACGTACTCGCCCTGCTCGTACACGCCGGCGTGCAGGTCGTAGATGCTCACGCCCTCGACGTCGTCGTCGTCACCGGTGGTGTCGTCGTCGTCGCCCTCGGGCTTGACGTTGCAGCCCAGCGCCAGGGCGCCGGTGAGCGCCAGGACGGCCAGGTAGAGGGGGAATCTCGGTTCGCTCATCGTGCTGTTCCTCGCTTCGCTGTGCGTGTGCCTCGGTCGTACGACCCTCAGTCGAGGGCGTACGGGACCTCCTCGCAGAAGGGGATGCGCCGCTCGTACTGCCGCGGCACCGGCGGCGGGCCGCTGTAGTGAGCCCGCGCGGCCGCGGAGTCCTCCACGCAGTCCTCGGGCCAGTTGTCCTCCGGGATGTCCTCGCAGCCCCGCGGTTCGATGATCCACGGGGGATCGGCGTACTTGATGTGGCGCAGCGTGCCCTCCATCCAGTCGATGCCGATCTGGGGCGGGATCTGGCCCTCACCGCATTCGGAGAAGCGCAGCCCGGGGATGGTGTAGGCCGACACCACGGTCATCTCGACCGGGTCGCAGTCGCCGCCCGCGCCCTCGAGCCGGATCGGCCACTGGCCGTACTCCAGGTAGCTCTCGCAGTCGTCGGCGTCGGCGAACGCCGACACCGCGTTCTCGATGCGGATCAGGCTCGACTCGTAGCCCTCCATCGTGTCGGTGTCGCCGCAGATCTCCGTGCCGCCGATCAGGGTCGGTTCGGGCGAGTCGTGGCCGGAGCTCTCCACGAGGTAGGAGGGGTAGCCGAGCTCGGTGAAGGCGATGTACTCGACCACGTTGCCGTCGAGGGCCGACAGCCGGTCGCCCGCCTCGAGGTCGCGGGGGCGGCTGAACGTGAATGCATAGATCGAATTGTACGAGCCCGCGGGATCGGTCGTGTCGGTGACGTAGAAGCCGTCCGAGGCCACGTGGGTCACGATCAGCTCCCGGTCCTCGATCAGCACCTGCACGTGGTTGCTCATCAGGCCCGAGTAGTCCGAGCTGCTGTCCGACGGGGTCTGGATCTCGGCCACGGTCGGGTAGGCGAACCGGATCTCGGGGGTCACGCCGGTGGCGAAGTTGGCGTCCTCCCGCTCCGAGTTCTCGAACCAGATGCGGGTCGGCCCGTGGGCCCCCTTGATGGTGACCTCCACGTCCTGGGCCACGCCGCCGGTCACGGCCACGGTCCACGGCTCGACCACCTTGCCGGGGCGGGACCGCACGCCGAGCTCCCCGTCGAAGCCGGTCATCACGGTGCCGTCGATGTCGAGCACCTCGAGGTCCACCGTGAAGGTGGAGGGATCGTGGCTGAAGGGGAGCGGATCGTCCGCGCCCACGTCGTCGCCTGCGCCCGCGTCGAAGGTCACGCGGATCGAGAGCGGGCCCTCGGGCGGAGTGGCCTCGCGCACACAGCCGGCGAGCAGCAGGCCGGCGAACAGCGTCGTCAGCGCGTTGGTCTGCAGGTGTCTCATGGCTGCGCCTCCTAGTACGCCGGCGTGATGCGGCCATCCGACTCGGCGAAGCCGGTGTCGTACGGGATCGAGGGGTGGTCCAGCAGGTAGGTGATGACCGCGTCCCGCATGGAGATGCCGGTGTCCACCTTGGAGGTGTTCTGCTCCAGCACGTAGAAGCCGGAGCCACCGTTGGCGATGTAGTTGTTGGTGGCCAGCTCGTACACGCCCTCCGGCACGATGGGGACGCCGCAGGCGCCCGCCGAGCAGATCTCGCCGACGTCGTCGCAGTCGGCGTCCACGAGGCACGGCTGCCAGCTGCCGCCCACGGTGACGTCCTCGCCCTCCCCCGAGTCGCAGTTCATCACGAAGCGCGCGCCGGAGATCTGGGCCTGGGCGTTGCAGCCGCGACTGGCCGACCGCTGCGTGGTGTAGTCCATCAGCGACTGCACCTCGATCCCCGACAGCAGCATCACGACGATGGTGTTGTCGAAGGGCAGCACGTTGAACATCTCCTCGCGGGTGATGGGCCCGGCCTGGATGTTGGTGCGGATGCCCAGGGAGTTGGTCAGCGCGAAGTCGGTCTGCACGCCGTGCCGGACCTGCATCGCGTGGGCCACCATGCTTCCCAGGGGCGCGTCGCCGCCGTCGAGGCCGAAGCGGCGGAACTCGTACTCGTCGTCGTCCACCTCGCCGTCGCCGTCGAAATCGCCGGCGATCCCGATCACCTCGTCTAGGTCGATGGTGCGGGCCATCTCGACCATGTACTCGTCGAGCAGGTCGAGCATCTCGCCGTCCGGCTCGACGGTGTTGTCGATCGGGAACAGCTCGTAGTCGTGGCTGATCAGCACGCCGTCCCGCACGATCAGGTCGAGCCGGCCGACGAACTTGGCGAACGCGCCGGAGTGGCAGACCAGCACCTGCTTGTCGGGCACGACCTCGCTGTGGACCAGCTTGGGCGGGTCGATGGCGATGTGCAGGTGGCCGCCCATGATCACGTCGGCGTAGCGGGAGTAGCGGGCGATCTCGGTGTCGGTGGTGAGGCCGGTGTGGCTGACCACCACGACCAGGTCGACCAGCGGGTCGAGGAAGGCGCCGTAGTGGTCGATCGTCCACAGGGCGCCGGTGGCCTCCACGTCCAGCGAGTTGTCCGCCTCGCCCAGGGACGTGATGGAGTGCAGGTCACCCAGGCCGATGAAGCCCACCTTGAGGCCGTCGATCTCGACGATGTGCCACGGCTGGACCTGCTCCTCCAGGGTGTTGTTCCACGGCTGGTCGGACTCGTGGAAGTCGTAGTTGGCCGCCAGGTTGGGGAACGAGCCCCAGGCCGCCAGGTTCCAGGCGAAGTTCTCGGCGCCGCGGTCGAACTCGTGGTTGCCCACCACGACCACGTCCGGCTGCAGCACGCCGAGGGCGCGCATCTCCACCTCGCCGCTGAACATGTTGTAGATCGGTGCGCCCTGCGAGATGTCGCCGGAGTCGACGTACAGCGCCCGCTGGGCCAGCGCGCGCTCCCGCTTGACCACCGTGGCGATGCGGGCGATGCCGCCGAAGGGGCCGCGGTTCTCGTCGAGGCCGAGCTGCTCGTCGGTGTACATGGGCACGTAGTCGTACGGCAGCAGGCGGGAGTGCATGTCGCTGGTGTGCAGGATGGTGAGGCGCACGTCCTGCCCGGTGAGGTCAGGGGACCAGCCCTCGACCGTGCAGCATGTGAGGCCCAGCAGGACGACCGCCATGAGATTGCGTCGTGTCACTGAAAAACCCTGTGAAATCATGTAGTTGGGAGCTCGATCCTTCCGGGGAGAGGCGACATTAGCATGCCGCCCCGGGGGGGGGGAAGGAAAAAGATGTCGCGTCGGGGACGGGGTCGGGCCCCTATGCTCCAGGCTGCGGGTGACCCGCGGCCTTCCTCACGGGCGTGTCGTGGGTGCGCGAACACGGGTTCGCGTTCGAGCGCTCGCATGGGCGCCGTACCACCTTGACAGGGGTGGGGTGACCCGCTTAACTTGCACGACTTTGAAAACGGGTATCTCCAGGTTCCACATGCAGTGTGAAGGAAAGGCTCGGACACGATGATGCGATGGATGGCTACGCGCCTCCTTGTGGCGGGGGTTCTCCTCGTCGCCCTCCCGGCATCGGCCGACATGTTCCAGCACCACACGGGTCAGGCGGACATCGAACAGCGGTTCGTCGAGCGCCCCCTGGTGGTGGGCAAGGGCTGGGTCGAGCTGGGGCTCGGATTCGACTGGAAGCACTCCGGCAGCGAGTTCCTCGACAACGACTCCCCGACCAACGTCGGGTTCGTACCGGGGACGAACTTCGAGCGCTTCGACAACAACGCAGCCTTCGACCAGCGGCGGTTCATGCTCGGGTTCCGCTGGGGGTTCACCAAGGGGACGGACGTCTACCTTCGCGTGCCCCTGGTGTGGAACCAGCTGCGCAACGACAACGAGGTCACGATCGTCGACCCCTCCGGTGACGAGCAGACCATCGGCACCAACATCTCGACCGTGGCCCTCGGCGACGTGGAGATGGGGCTGATGATCCAGTGGCTCCGCCGTGTCGACCCCGACGGGCGCTTCAACAGCTCCCTGGGCAGTCGCATCCACATCAAGGCGCCCACCGGGCTGGAGTCGCCGGGCAGCTACATCGCCAGCCCCGGCCTCATCTCGGTGATGCCCACCGGCACCGGAACGTACAACTACGGCTTCAACCTCGAGTTCAAGCAGCAGATCGCGTTCATGGCCGTGGACGTGCGCGCCGGGTACATGTGGCGCTCCAGCGGGGTGGTGCAGTACCTCATCGAGGACGTCGAGCACCAGTTCCTGCTGCGCCTCAAGCCGGGCGACGCAGTGGAGTGGGGGCTGATGCTGTATTTCCAGCCCACCAACTTCCTCACCATCGGCGTGGGCACGGACATGGAGTACCGCTTCCTGGCCAAGATCGGCCCGTCGGCGCGCTCCATCGCCCAGTGCAAGGAGTGCGACCCGATCGAGGGGAGCAACGGGCTGTACATGGATGGCGTCGCGGTGATCAGCCTGACGCCGAGCCGGCACTTCCAGGTGGATCTGCGGGCCCAGTACACCTTCGGCGGCCGCGAGGCCTTCCTGTTCCCGCTGGAAGACGTGAGCCCCACCCGGGGCGTCACGGCCGGCGGCAACGTGATGTATCGGTTCTGATCCGATGACGGCCATGGAGCAACCGATGAGCGCAAGGGCCCAGATGACCATTCGACTGCTACTCGCCGCGGCCATGATCGCCGGCGCCTTCGCCGCGCCGCAGATCGCGTCCGCCGCGAAGTTCACCTTCTACTACAACCACCCGGACCTCGACTGGTACGTCATCCACACGGAGCACTTCCGCACCTACTACCCGGTGTCGAAGGTGGGTCCCGAGGAGAACCCGTACTACATCGACGGCCACGACGTCGCCCGCAAGTGCGCCCTCATCAACGAGGAGATGTACGAGCCGGTGTGTTCGCAGTACGACCACTTCCTCGAGGAGACGGTCAACGTCGTGATGCTCGAGCAGGCCGACGACCTCGAGGGGTACACGATCCCGAACTTCGACTGGATCGTGGTGTCGAGCCGCCATGACGACATGCTGTGGCGCTGGCGTGGGCACGGGGACTGGATCCGCGACGTGATGTACCACGAGTACGCCCACGTCGTGTCCCTCAAGAAGAACGCCGTCTTCGCCGAGAACGGCTTCGGCTGGCTGTTCGACTCCCGCTTCCGTGACGGCGCCTACAACATCGATACCGGCCTGTCCCTGTTCATCGGCGACGGCGACCCCTGGTGGTGGGTCGAGGGCGGCGCCGAGTACACCTCCGAGGTTGCCGGCATCAACACGTGGAACTCCAACCGCGACATGTGGATGCGCGCCGACATCCTCGAGGGCACGCTGCTGAACAAGGCGGACTGGGAGGACTACGCCGGCCGCGACAGCTGGATGGACGGCGAGCGGCACTACAACTCCGGCTACAACTTCGCCGTGTACCTCGAGGAGCAGTACGGCGAGGGCATCTACCAGGCGTTCGCCACCACCCGCTCGGAGAACGGCTGGACCGCCAACTGGGACCGGGTCGTGGAGGACACCCTCGGCGTGACCGTCGAGGAGCTGCGCCAGGGCTGGATCGAGTGGTGCCGGGCCAAGTACGAGAAGCAGCGGGACGACGTGATGGCCGAGCCGGCCATCGGCGGGCCGCTGCGCTACACCGTGCCCGTGTGGGAGAAGCCCGAGGACGACGAGGAGCGCATCGAGTGGGAGAAGCAGCTCGAGTTCCGGCGCCGGGCCGACCTGGAGAAGACCGGCTACATGCGCTGGTTCCCCCGCTACAGCCCGGACGGCCGCTACTACTCGGACTACGAGTACCGTGGCCGACGGCTGACCATCGCCGAGGTGGACGAGGACATCTGGATGCCGTTCCGCCGCGCCTACCTCGACGACGAGGAGGACGAGGAGCTGATCGGCGACCTGGGCAAGCGCAGCCAGACCACCGGCTGGACCAAGGGCTCGGCCGCGGTCGTGATGGGATCGGGCCAGTTCGACTGGTCGCCTGATGGCACCCGGTTCGTCACCCGGTGCAGCGAGCACGGGGTGGAGCTGAGCAAGGCCCAGTACGAACTGAAGGCATATCACCCGCCCGGCGGGTACGAGTGGGGCTGCCTGTGCATCTCCGAGGTCTACGATCAGGAGGACGAGGAGGAGACCGCCCCGGGTATCCGGCTGCTCTACAAGCTGCCCGGCACCCTGCGCGGTTCCGACCCCGCCTGGTCGCCGGACGGCGAGTGGCTCGCCTACACCAAGTTCGAGGACGGCAACCAGGTCCTCTACAAGATCCGCGCGGACGACCAGAGCGCCAGGGGTGACACCAAGGTCGTGCTGACCCCGTGGGACGACGGCACCCAGATCGAGATGGTCGACTGGTCGCCGGACGGCACCCAGCTGGTGTTCGGTGCCTGGCGGCACGAGATGCAGGACCTGTGGTTGGTCAACGCCGACGGCACTGACCTGCACCCGATCACGCTGGATCGCTACGAGAACCGCGAGCCCTACTGGGCCGACGACGGCATGATCTACTTCTCCTCCGACCGGGTCGGCGGCATCTACAACATCTTCCGCTTCAACCCCGGGGCGGAGATCGGCTGGAAGGACACGGACGGCGACGGGTTCGCCGACTCCGCGGACGCCTGCCCGGAGGAGGCCGAGACCTTCAACCGCTGGCGTGACCGGGACGGCTGCCCCGACGAGCTGCCGGTGCGCATCACGGCAGAGCGCGTCGAGATCAGCGAGAAGATCCACTTCGCGCTGGACGAGGCGACCATCATGGAGGACTCCTTCCCCCTGATGGACGTCATCTCCGAGACCATCGCGGCGCACGGCGAGCTGCTGAGCATCGAGGTGGCGGGCCATACCGACGCCCAGGGCAAGAAGAGGTACAACCAGGAGCTCTCCGAGCGGCGTGCCGCCGCGGTCGTGGAGTACCTGACCTCCCACGGCGTGGACGGCGGCCGCCTCATCTCCGAGGGCTACGGCCAGACCCGGCCGCTGGTCGACGAGGACACCGAGGAGGCCTACGCGATGAACCGTCGCGTGGAGTTCGTCATCCTCGAGCGTGCCGAGCCGCCAGCCAAGGTGGCCGGCGACCCGCAGGGTGAGGATGCCGCCGAGGGCGACGCCACGGCCGAGGCAGCCGACGAGGCCGTCGAGGGTGCGTTCACGGCACCCGAGCTGCCCGACGAGCTGCCCGAGAGCCTGCTGATCGTGCAGGAGTACACCCCGGAGATCGTCGCGGCCAGGGCCACGGCCGACGAGCTGGACAACGCCGCGCTGGTGCAGATCACCAACGTCGTGTACGGCGCGTTCACCCCCTCCATCACGCCCAAGGGCAACCTGCTGTACAGCTACTACACGGCGTACGGCTGGAAGGTCTACGGCCTGAACAAGGAGGACTTCTACAACCACGCGGTCGATGACACCGCGCTGGCCATCGCCGACGAGGACTGGGACCTCGAGCCCCAGGAGGAGTACCCCTCCTACGAGGGCCAGACCGAGAAGGTCGCCTCCGGCATCCGCTTCCAGCAGCCGCCGGGCGCCATCCCGATCCTGACGTTCGAGAACAGCTCCCGGTCCCACCTGGGCTTCTCGGGCGGCGTGTACCTCTTCGGTGGGGACTTCCTGTCCAACCACGAGTGGTCGATCTACACCTCCTTCGGCGAGGACATGCGGGTCCAGGGCCTGGTCCAGATCAACAAGCTGGCCCCGACCATCTACCTGGGCGGCATGTACGCCGCGGTCAAGTACGACTACGCCTACCGCTGGGATCTCGACGAGGACCCGGCGACCACGGACGACGTGTATCAGGGTGACATCAAGGGGCAGCAGGCCTACTTCGGCGGTTTCGGTGGCATCAACGCCACCATCAACCCCTACATGAGCCTGGGTCTGGAGAACTTCACCTACGGTGCACAGTACGTCGGCACCAGCGAGGGCACCGGCTCCTCGCCGCTGTTCTTCCACTCGCGTACGGCGCTGCAGTGGCAGCTCGCCTCGTTCAGCGAGCGGGCGATGTACTGGTATAACTACACCAACCCGCGCGGCGGCGTGATGGTCCGCGCCGCCCTGGCGCTGGGCTACTCGGACATCCTGTACGAGTCGACCCACGGCGTGGACGCGGACGACGGTCAGCTGTTCGACAAGTACTGGTACCCGGAGATCGAGTTCCAGACCGTCGGCTACATCGCCGTGCCCTGGGCCAAGAAGTACAAGCACACGCTGCAGGTCGACCTCCAGCTCGGCATGATCCCGATGAACGTGCCGTACTGGGACGAGTTCCGCGGTGGCGGCTCGTCGGCGCTGGGCTGGCGCAACCCCTGGTCCACCAACTCCGCATTCTCCGGCTACGAGCCCTGGTCGCTCTCCGGGGAGTACAAGGGCCTGGTCAACGCGGCCTACCGCCTGCCCGTCCGCCAGAACATCGACAAGAAGTTCGGCGTGATGTACCTCGAGAGCGTCTGGCTGCAGATCTTCGGCACCGCCGGTAACTTCTGGAGCTACGGGATACGCGAGGGCGCGGAGACCTACAGCTACGTGTACGGCGACGAGGTCGCGTACGATCCCAACGACGTCGTGCCCGAGGGGCCGTTCAGTGACCGGCTCGACAACTGCCCGACCGGCCGCCAGCTGCGCAACGACGGCGAGTGTGGCCGCGCCCTGTTCCCGCGCGCCAGCCAGAACGGCAACCGCATGCTGTTCGACATCGGCGTCGAGCTGCGGGTCCAGGCCAACATCTTCAACCGTTCGTCCTGGAACAGCTTCATCCGTGTGGCCTACGGGTTCAACGAGATCGGCGGTATCTGGGACGTGGACGGTGACGACATCGTGACCAACGTGTCCGACCCCAACGTCGGCGCCATCTCCTCGGAGAAGGAGAAGCCCTCCATCCGGCTGTACGTCGGCCTGGGTACGGGCTGGTAGGAAGCGACAGGGTCGAGAGAACGAAGAGATAGAAGAAACCACGGGCGCGCGCGAGGGCGCCCTTCGGGAAGTGAGACGATGACGCGAGCGACAGTCCTCATCACCCTCACCGGGTTCCTGTTCGCCGGGGTCCTGGTCGTCGGCTGCGGGCGTGACAACAGCCCGGCCGGCGCCAAGCTCACCGGCGTCGGGTACGACCCCGGATCGGTCCAGCCCGCACCCATCCCTGCGGGCGGCCTGATCGACTTCACCAACCTCAACATGGAGGCCACCAACCTCGACCTGTCGGTCACCGGGCTGTACTACCCCGGCGATCCCTTCGTCGACGGTACGGAGCCCTTCCACATGGTCGGTGGCTTCAGCTACGTGTTCCACCCGGCGCTCGACGCCGCGGACGAGCTGCAGCTGCTCAGCCCCAAGGGGCCGGACGCCGTCGACAGCTGCTTCGTGACCAAGAACCGCAACGGCCCGCTGGGTTCGTTCACCACGGTCGACGTGGGGGACAACATCCGCTTCACCAGCGACAACATGCGGTTCGAGCTGCCCCGTGACCCGGGCGACTATCCGACCGACACCACCGATGTCTTCATCGTCTACGGCGGCGTCGAGGCGAAGGTCAGCGGTCACCCGGACATCGACGCGAACTTCGCGTACGACACGGAGCTGACGCTGGAGTGGGACGGCGGCATCCCGCCGGACGGCGCTCCCGTGGCGGCCATCCCCAACCCCTCGTGGGCCGGGGACGACCGCACCAACAAGCCGTCGGGCTCGCCGACCGTCTGGTCGCCGCCGAAGCTCGAGGGCGTCATCGTCGGCGACACCGACTCGCCGACCTCGGGCGACGTGCTCGCGTTCGCGCCCAACAACGACTGGCTGGACAGCCCGTTCGACGGCACCGGCGACGTGCTGTACGTGCGGTGGGAGCCCTGGGAGGACGCGGCGGCCCACAGCGGCCAGATCGTGATCCAGGTCCGCCTGCTGTACACCGAGGACGAGGGGACGGCCCTGGCCTGCCCCTGGGACTCCAGCGAGCAGTGTGACTGCGTGGACCTGAACCCCAACGACCCCGAGTACGACGAGGACGCGCTGGGCGCGACCGACCTGTACTGTGACGACGGCTACGCTCCGCTGCTGGGCGACGCCGAGCCGTCGAGCAACGAGGGCGACGACAGCGGCCTGGCCAACTGCGACGATGGCCTGGACAACGACTGGGACTTCGCCTGCGACTACGGCGGCTGCTTCTGCTACTGGGACCCGGACGATCCCACCTGCCCCGAGTGGATGGACGGGCAGTGGATGGGGCCGGACCCCAGCTGCGCCCGCCACTACCAGACCTCGGAGTGCCGCGCCGTGAACGGCGAGCGGCGCTGCTTCCAGGTGGGTGGCGACCGCAACATCTTCGAGGGCGGCATGGCCGCCGAGCTGACGTGCACCGTCACCGACGAAACCGGTGAGTTCATGATCGACGCCGACCAGATCGAGTCCCTCCTCGACCAGGTCGACGTCAGCCGCGTGGGCGGCGCCATGTTCCTCATCGGCCGGCTGGTCGAGGAGCGGGTGACCATGCCCCTGGTCCGGGACGAGATCGGCAACCGGGTCGACATCGGCCAGGTCCGCGTCCGGGTCAGCAACATCTCCATCAGTCGACTGGCCGTGGACAACGCCAGCCTGAACGCGAACTAGGGAGGAGGTACCACGATGCGCACCCTGATCATCACGCTTCTCGGAACCGCCCTCCTGCTGATCGGCAGTGGCTGCGACGAGGTCTACTACACGGGCGAAGGCCCGGACCTGTACGGGATCACCCCGGACTTCCAGTACTCCCTCACCGGCTGCGAGCACGTGGTCGTCGAGGTCGACCAGAACGGCCTCGACCAGTGCGGCACGCCGGTGGTCACCTTCGGCAACCGCAACGCGGCCGTGCTCGAGTCCTTCGACGGCGGCGGCGAGGTCGTCGTGCAGGGGCAGTCGGACAAGTACTGGGAGGTCCGCTGCAACATGTTCGACCCCATCGAGCTGGCCACGGACGCGATCAACGTGATCACGCCCCCGGGTCCGGTGTTCGGTGGCGAGGTCGACGTGCAGGTGGCCTGCGAGGACGGCATCACCCTGGCGAGCAACGCCTACACCTACCCGGACGGCCGCATCACGGCCGACGGGCGTGACCTGCACCAGGACGAGGTCAGCGGTCTGGCCCTGATGTGGTCCGACGGCCCGTACATCAACGTGCCGTGGGCCTACGGCTACGGCTTCGTGCACGAGCAGCCGGTGCCGCGGCAGTCGATCTTCCTCGCCGGTGACCACGACGCGGTCGCCACCCGCGAGGGCATCAAGCCGCAGACGCCGCCGGCCGCATTCGAGCTGCCCGAGGGCTCGGACCGACTCCGCATCGGCGACACCATCGAGCTGTACCACAAGCGCAACCACGCAGAGGAGCAGCCCGACGGCAGCTTCGACTGCGACGAGCCGGTCTGCACCTATACCGGCACCCTGAACGCCATCCAGGACAACGACATCGCGTACCTGGCCATCGAGTACGAGCGCGTCTCCGGTGAGCCGTGCTACGCCGGCTCGTTCGGTGTCGACGAGAGCACGGGCGCGGACGTCTCGGACGAGCCGACCTGCGACGACGGCATCGACAACGACGAGGATGGCCTGGTCGACGAGAACGATCCCAGCTGTGGCTACTACTGGGGCAGCGGCGACACGACGGACGACGCGCCCTTCGGCTGCACCCGCTACTACCGCATCCACCCCGACATCTACCAGGGCCTGGACGCGGCCGGCAACGTGATCGACGCCAACGAGCTTCCCCTGGACTTCAGCTACCTGGGCGTCATGCTGACCGCAGGCTCGCCCAAGTACGAGACGTCCGTGGACTTCGCGGAGGACGAGGACGCCACCCACCCGGTCGGTATCGAGCTGCCCAGCGGCGCGTACCGCGCACGACTGACCCGCGGCATGAAGAACACCGACATCGTCGGCCTGCCCTTCGATCCGCTGGATCCCTTCGAGCACGAGCTCGAGTTCTTCGACGCGCTGGAGATCGTGCAGGGCGCGACGTCGGTGATGTTGCCCGAAGAGGTGGTGTTCCCCTACTACTTCGACAGCGACGTGCGCTACTACGAGAACTTCGACACCGGCGGCGAGAACACCGTGCCCCAGAGCAAGGAGCTGTTCGTGCGCGCCGAAGGTGGTGCCTCGTACGGCTACGTGGTCGAGGGCTTCGACACCGACGCGGACGGCGACGGCGTGGTGGACCCCTGGGAGTACACCGTGACCGTGCCGATGAGCGAGGAGGGCGAGGTCACCAACCAGTACCAGTACGGCTTCCCCTGGGTGTTCGGCCTGTACTCGATGTTCCCGCTGTACATCGACCCGGCGGAGTACGCCGACCAGTCCATGTCCAGCAACGACTGGGAGACCTTCAACGACGGCGACGTGTTCACCGTCTCCGGCGCGATCAACCCGACGGTGGAGAACGCCTGCAAGGGCATCCCGGTGTTCTGGGAGAACGACTGCGGCGAGCGGTCCGGCGACCAGGACTCCTGCTTCGACGGCCAGGACAACGACGGCGACGACATGGTCGACGACGCCGATTCCGACTGCCTGTGCAAGGACGACTTCATGACCGCGGTGATCGAGGTCTGGGAGTTCGGCATCCCGTACGCCGGCCTCGGCATCAAGACGTCGTACCGCCTCGTGGCCCACGCGTGGAACTACGAGGAGCGCATGTGCCTGCCGGCCGAGTCCCTGGCCCTGCTGCCGGACGTGTCGCCCACCATCGGCGGCGACTACATCGAGGCCTACAAGACCTCGGGGTACGGCCAGATCAGCCTCAACGTGCACCGCATGAACCCCATCCCCATCGAGGAGCTGCGGGGCAACATGGTGGTGGACGCCCAGCACGGCTACAGCTCGGTGTTCTTCACCATGAGCAACTGCGAGGATGGCATCGACAACGACGGTGACGGCCTCACGGACTGCGACGACTGGGCGTGCGTGGAGAGCGTGGCCTGTACCGACAAGGACCCGCTGGACCTGCTGTTCAACGATCCGGACGGTCTGGACAGGTACTACTACTTCTGGGAGACCGACCCGGATCCGCTGTGCGACGACGGTCTGGACAACGACGGCGATGGCTGGGTCGACTACATCGCGGACGATCCGGATACCGAGGACGTCGACGAGTCCCACTGGGGCGACCCCGGCTGCGACAACGCCGAGGACACCTCCGAGGGCAACGACGACCTCGGCCCCTGCGCCGACGGCGTGGACAACGACGGTGACGGCGCCATCGACGGCGCGGACCCGGAGTGCGCGGACCCGACCGGCGACGGCTGGAACTCCGTCAGCGAGAACCCGCAGTGCTCCAACGGCGTGGACGACGACGGCGACGGCCTCACCGACTACCCGGACGACCCGGACTGCGTGGACGCCGACGACAACCTCGAGCTGATGACCGGCTGCGAGGACGGCGTGGACAACGACGGTGACGGCTGGGTCGATGACGAGGACCCGGACTGCTACTACTATGACGGCACCGACGAGGTCGGCGATCCGGTCTTCCTGTGGGACTGCGCCAACATGGAGGACGACGACGGCGACGGCCTGGTCGACGGCCTCGACCCCGGCTGCCTGACCGCGGAGGACGACTCCGAGGTCGATCCGCCGGCGTCCTGCATGGACGGCGTGGACAACGACGGTGACGGCTGGACCGACTTCGACGACCCGACCTGCGCCGACGACAACGCCGAGGACCCGGGCGGCGCGCCCGGCCCGCAGGAGTGCCACGACGGCCTGGACAACGACGGTGACGGGTTCATCGACGGGTTCGATCCCAACTGCGGTGACGCCTATGACGAGGCCGAGGAGGCCGTGGGCTGCGAGAACGGTCTGGACGACGACGCCGACGGCTGGAACGACAACGACGACCCGGAATGCTACTACTGCGCAGACGCCCACGACGTAAGCCAGTCCGGACCGTA